>NZ_CP099567.1:2133369-2438136 GCF_022530855.2 Candidatus Vondammii sp. HM_W22
CTATCAACTCCCGCTCATCCATTCGTCACCTCTACCCTTATCGTGTTCTTATCAACCTCAACCAAACCGCTGCGAACGGTAAAGTCACCAAACCCCTCGCCCGCTTCCCGTTCCTGGTTATAACGACTGAACAACTGATCCAACTCAGTCAATAGCTCGCTCTCCGTCAGATTTTCACGGTAGAGACGATTCAGTCTCAGCCCTTTGCCATCACCACCAAGCAACAAGTTGTAGCGTCCCGGGCCTTTACCAACTAGTCCCACCTCTGCCACAAATGGGCGGGCACAACCGTTGGGGCAGCCGGTCATACGTATCACGATGCCGCTGTCGCTAAGCCCATGGTGTGCGGCCAACTGTTCAATACTTTCGATAAATTCAGGAAAGTAACGCTCTGCCTCTGCCATGGCTTGGGGGCAAGTCGGTAATGCGACACAGGCAATACTCTTCAACCGGGTTAACGAACGGTTTTCTGGCAACAGATTGTGCTCCCGGGCCAATCGCTCGATCCGCCCTTTCTCACTCGCCGGAATAGCGGCGACAATAAGGTTTTGATTTGGGGTAATCCGGAAATCACCCTGATGAATCTCAGCGATTTGGCGCAACCCGGTCATCAATTGGGAGCCTGGCGCATCGGCCACCCGGCCATTTTCCAGATAGAGCGTCAGATGCCAGTTTCCATCCGTCCCTTCTACCCAGCCATAGCGGTCACCCTGGTCGATAAAGGTGACCGGATGTAATGGCTGAAAGCGAATACCGGATCGCAGCTCCACCTCTTCCTGGAAGCGGCTCAAGCCGATACGTTCAATGGTGTATTTGAGCCGTGCATGACGACGGCTGACCCGATTACCGAAATCACGCTGGAGACTGACCACCGCTTCCGTAACCGCCAACATCTGGTCCGGGGCGACAAAACCGAGTTCATCGGCCAAACGGGGAAAGGTGGTACTGTCACCATGGGTGGTCCCCATACCGCCGCCTGCCAGCACATTGAAACCGATCAGCTTCTCCTGCTCGGCCACCGCAACAAATCCCAAGTCGTTGGTGTAGACGTCGACATCGTTGTGTGGCGGTACTGCCACCGCGATTTTGAACTTGCGTGGCAGATAGGTCTCACCATACAGCGGCTCGGAATCTTCACCCTCAACCCGTTCACCATCGAGCCAGATCTCATGATAGGCACGGGTATTCGGAAGTAGATCTTCGCTGATCCGTTCTGTCCACCGGTAGACCTCGGCATGCAGCGCGGATGCCACCGGATTGGGGTTGCACATCACATTTCGATTTACATCGCCGCAGCCGCCAAGCGAGTCGATCATCACCCGATTGATCTTTTGAATCAGCGGCTTGATATTGTGTTTGAGTATGCCGTGATACTGAAACGTCTGCCGGGTAGTGAGACGGATAGAGCCGCTACTCAACTCCCGTCCCACACTATCGATTGCCAGCCACTGTCGGGGCGTGCAGACGCCTCCCGGTAACCGGGCTCTGAGCATAAAGCTATACTGGGGCTCCAGATACTGTTGCTGACGCTGCTGACGCAGATCACGATCATCCTGTTGATAGAAACCGTGGAACTTACTGATCTGAGCATCAGATGGACTCAAAGCTCCGGTCAGCTCATCGCTCAGGCTCTGTTCAAGGGTTCCGCGCAGATAGTTGCTGCCGGCCTTGATCAGCTCATTTTCATTGGCTTCAACTTCCATCAGTAGACATCCCGTTGATAGCGCCCTTGCGAACGCAGGTTATCGATATAGGCTGCCGCCGCCTCTTCATTGAGAGCGCCGTAGCCATGAACAATTTGAGTAACGGCCTGAGACACCGCCTCATCCATTGCTTTGCCGCCACAGACATAGAGCTGACCACCCTCTTCCAGCCAACGATAAAGCTCTTCACCAAACTCAACAATGCGGTCCTGAACATAGGCACTGTGATGGTCATCCCGAGAGAACGCCGGGGTCACCCGCGCCAACACGCCGCTGCCGTGATAGCTCTGCCAATCCAGTTGGTAGAGGAAGTCACGCTGGAAGTGGCGGTTACCGAAGATTAGCCAGTTCCGCCCTTGGTCTCCTTGGGCCTGGCGCTGCTGCAGAAAGCCCCGATAGGGAGCGATGCCTGTCCCGGCCCCGATCATAATGATCGGGGTATCGCCGTTGTCAGGCAGTCGAAAACTGCTGTTCTCGGCCACATAGATATCCAGCAGGTCACCTTCAGCCAGACGCTCAGAGAGAAAACCGGACGCCCCACCCAGATGGTCCCGGCCATGGGAATGAAAACGCAGGGTGGAGACTGTCAGGTGTATCTCATCTTCATACTCGGCCTGACTGGAGGCGATGGAGTAGAGACGCGGCTGTAACGGCCGCAACAACCCAGCCAGGGAAGCCGCATCCAGAGCAGCAGGATATGAGTTCAACAGATCGATCAATTGTCGACCGTGGGTAAATGTCCGCAGCGCTTTTGGGTCTTCCAACAACGCCTGCAACCTTTCATCGCCAGTCACCCCGGCCCACCCGGTAACTACCTTGGGGTGGAGCTGGGTCAACTCCAGCCTAGTCAACAGTGCAGCGCTCAGAGAGAGCGTCTCACCATTCACCTCAACCGGGGTTTCAGCATCCAAGGCGGTGGTAGTGAGTATCTCATCCACCAGTGCCGGATCGTTCTTGAACCAGACGCCAAGTGCATCTCCCGGTGAATACCTGACAACGTCTGGATCGATCTCCAGAACGACATGACGAACCTCGGCCACTGCATCCTGGGTGGTAATCCTTCGATTCTCCAACAACGTCGATTGATAGGGGTCATTGCGACCATAACGTAGAAATGCTTGTCCATGGGACAGAGACAGGAGCTGTGCCTCTCTGGCGGGAGCATGCTGCTCAACCAGATCCAATGCATTGGAAACCCACTGTGCTAACTCTGCCTGAAAATCCACATCGGCATCCAGTCGTGACAACAGGCGATGGCCTCCCAACGCTTCCAGCCGTTGGTCAAAATCCTGAGCCGCCTTGCAGAAGTGCTCGTAACTGGAGTCTCCCAGGCCGAACACCCCAAAACTCAACCCTTCCAGTTTCGGCGCTCTGCAACCAAACAGGTATCGGTGCAGCTCATTGGCGCTCTCCGGGGGTTCTCCTTCACCCTGGGTGCTGATAACCAGTAACAGCAGCTTCTCTTTAGTCAGGTCCCTGGGTTTGAAGTCCGATACCGACAGAACCCGGACAGCGATCCTACGGACAGAAGCCGAATCAGCCAGGGTCTCGGCCACTGAACGGGCATTGCCGGTCTGGGATGCATAGAGAACTGTCAACTGCTGAGGCTCTGGTGATCTCTCCACCCTTTGGTCACGACCCATACCTGCCAGATAGCCACTGGCCCAACTCAACTGATGGGATGAGAGGCCGCGAACGGCCTGTGACAACCGCTGAAGCTGAAAGCCACTTAAAGAAGTACCCTCCTGTTCTGAAATCTGTTCAACGCTAGTTGATTGCATGAAGCTACCCTAAAAATATGAAATATGACCGCTTCCGGCCAAATCGTGGGTAGCAATATAGTTGCATGGCATATATCATGTAAAATGATATATTTTGATTATATATCATTATTCTTAATATGGAACTGAGACAACTACGCTCTCTGATCGCCCTCGCCGAGTCTGGATTCAACGTAACCCAGACCGCCAAACGGCTGCACCTGGTGCAGTCGACCGTCTCCCAGCACCTCTCCCGGCTGGAGAACGAGCTGGGAACAGAGATATTCAAACGCCAGGGAAAACGACTGCTGGAGTTAACCACCTCCGGCGAGAAAATTCTCCACTACGCCCGCAAGACACTGGCAGAGAGTGACAACATTCTTGCGGTTGGACGTGATCATGTGGATGAGAGTAGTGGTACCCTGCGGATCGGGACCACCCACACCCAGGCACGTTATGTGCTGCCTGCGATAATCCGAGAATTCCGCAACAACTATCCCTTGGTGAATCTGCAAATTCATCAGGGCACACCCCAGCAACTGGTGGAGATGACCGCCCGCGACCAAGTGGATCTATCTATCTGTACCGAAGAGTTGGCGGAGACTGCCACCCTAGAGGCGATCCATTGCTACCGTTGGAACCGGAGTCTGATCGCGCCAGCCGGACACCCGATTTTCAGCCGCCACCTGCTACAGTTGGAGACTCTGTGCGAGTATCCGCTGATAACCTATGTGTTTGGCTTTACCGGCGGCAATCACTTCAGAACAAGTTTCTCCCGCCTTGGCCTAAAGCCACAGGTGGTCTTGAGTGCCGCCGATACCGATGTTATCAAGACCTATGTCAGAGAGGGATTTGGAGTGGGTATTATTGCCAGCCTCGCCTACTCGGGAGACACCGATAATGATCTTCAGATTCACGACTTGAGCAACCTGTTTCCCTGGGAGGTCACCCGAATCGCTTATAATCGAGATAAGTATCTGCGGCACTACGAAGAGCACTTCATCGAACTGCTGCAGACAATGGTGGCAGACAATGGGGTGATTGTGGAACGGAATACCGAAGAGACGAGCAAGTGACGGCAGCTATTTGTTAGCCAAGCTTGCTTTGCCAAGTGCGTCTTCGCTCTCGTGATGCGTTCTGGGACATCCTAGTCCCCAAAACCCACACGATCTCCGACAGCCTGTTATTGCCCCGGTCGGCCATTTGGTGAACGCATTCCATATTTTACACTATTAAGAAATTAGGGGTCTGAAAAATTGAAGTTTTTCACTTCACTTGCCATCCGATCCCCGATACTTGTAAAAACAACCTGCTTTATTCCCGGATTTGATCTCACATTTTAGCTATTCCGAGTTTTTCAGCTGAGCTGGGGATATTTGTCGTCCCATCGGTTAGAGAAATTATCAAGTTCCAGTAGCACTTCATCTTCACAATCCAGGTAAATAATGGGATAGACCGCATCCAGTAGCCTAGATAGCCATTCAATCACTTGTTCAATAACACATCAGTCACTTTGGGAATCAAGGTGGCGGAGACATCAGCACCGTACATTTCTTTAATGGTCGTGACGATTTCTCGTGTTGTCATGCCCTGGACATACAAGAAAATAATCTTGTCGTCCATGGAAGTAAATCGACGCTGGTGTTTTTTAACGAGCTTGGGCTCGAAACTCCCAGCTCTGTCGCGTGGTGTATCGAGCTCGAACTGGCCAGCTTCCGTTCGGTTAGTCTACTGGCATAGCCGTTGCGGTTATTGGCAGCTGCGGACTGCTCGTGCCTTTCAAAGCCAAGATGATCATCTAACTCAGCGTTCAGTGCCGCTTCGACCGTGATCTTGGTCAGCATTTGCCAAAACTCGTTGAGATCTTCTTCAGTTTTGATGTTTTTAGCGGCCGCTTGGGCTATCGCTTGGAGCTCTTTCTTGTCGATCATCTGCCTATCCTCTCCCTTGTTTGGGTTTAATGATAGACAGTTACACAGAATTTAGGTCTGTCTCTATCTATACGGAAGCGTCTCTTCACTTCCTCTTAATATCGACAGGCACCAGATCATCAGCGCCTTCCTGCGAGTAGTAGTCATACTTGCCTTGAAGACGAGAAGTGAATTGCCAGGCTTCATTGAAGCTCAATCCACTTTTTTTCGGGAATATCAGTTTGATATAAAGTCCCTCTTTTCTGAACTCCAGCAGCTTATCCAATTGATTTTCCAGGACTGCCTGACTCACCGTACTATAGCCGGGTTTATCGGTAGTCTGGTATTCGATAATCAGGCGTCCCACGGATTTCGTATAGCGCACTTCCACAAGGTAATGTCCCTCCAGAGAGCGGGCGGGTCTAATCAGCTTGGTATACTTGAGTTTCAGCTCATCGAACTCACCCTGGAGGGTATTTATCTGACGCCCAAATCTTCGCTCGGTTGTCTTCAGCTCCAAAAGCTCGAGAGACTGCAGCCCATAGGTTGCCTGCAGGTTGGTCAGTTGTTGCTGAACGGATTCATGCTCTTGTTCCAGGCTCGCCAGATTCACCTGCACTGCGGCAAGCTGCTGCTGGGTGAAGTCCAGATTCTGCTGCAGGGTTTCAAGATTCTGTTGTTGGGAATTGATGGTGGTGGCCACCCCCTTCAATCGCTGTCCAAGAGTGTAGTTTTCGGCGACCAGCTGGTTCTGGCGCAGGATGAGTGCCTTTTTGGTTGCCTCAAGAGTGGCAATGACCTCGGTTTGCATGCCGATGGTTGATATCTGGCTCTTGCTCTGTTCATCCATCTGCATCAAACGGATGCGCAGCGTGGAGAGTTCGTTTTCAGTCGCGATCAGTTTGATGGCCAGATTCTCTTTTTGCTCTCCAGTGGTTCTGGCCAGCTCTTGAGCCGTTCGTTCCGCTTCCATCGTGGCGCGAAGCTGGTTTACCAGCTCAATGTTACGCATTAGCAGAACCACGAAACTGACCATGAATATCATCACAATGACCGTCATGATATCGGTGAAAGAGGGCCAGAAGCTCTCCTGGTTCATCCCTTCCTGCCGGTTGAGGCGAAGGTCTATAAAGCCGCCATCAGGACTCATGACTCTTCAGTCAGCCGGAAGCCGTGTTTCAGTAGCCGTTTGATATCTTCCATCTCCCCAACAAGAATAGGGGCGATTCTGCTGTCATATACTTTCATCAGTGACGATGCCATGCATGTCTCGAAGTCATCGAAGAACGATTGGGACTCGCGCATCTCTTCGGCAAGCTCTTTGATCGACTGCTGAGAGTTTTCCATGCGGCTGATCAGGCTCTGCAGGGAACGGATCATGCCTGTTAACTCAAACAGTATGCTCTCGGTCTGGATCTGGAAACGGGGTATCAGATGGGTGGCTGTTATCTGCTCGATGGCACTAACCAGATTGGTCTGTACATCGGTGAGTTTCATGTAGAAATAACCAAAGTAGAGATAGCAGATAATGGCGGTGATAGTTGTCGAGAGGGCAGTGGACATACCGTGAACCACCAGACCCATCCCATCGACATTGATGCTGGTTGCCAGCAGGTCAGAGGCACCGGTCAATGCAATGGATAGGGACACGATTGTGCCGAATACACCGGTCAGAATCAGGATGTTGTTGATGAATTTCGGCAGGCTGTTGTTTATGCTTTCAGATGCAACCAGGGTGGTGGCAAGTGCGCCATGGTTGATCGGTGTATTGGATTTATGCAGTGTTTCAAGGATCTTGTAGCGATGCACAATGATCCTGTCTGCCGGAACATCCCGTATCGCTTCCAGATTGCTGTCCAGGTTCTGCATAAAGTGCCGGATAGCGCTCTCTTCCTGGCTGTATTGGATCAGGCTGATAAGTATACGCAGAAGACCCAGCAAGAACAGGCCCACAATGGTGCCGTTGATAATCAGTCCGGTCCGGGTCAATTGATGGCGGAAATAGACCTCACTGATGAACTCCATTTTCCAGAACAGTACACCGGCTCCAAATCGCTGCAAACAGAAACATGCACAAGATGACATTGCGGCTGAAGTGGTGACGTAGCAGTAGGCTTTCCAAGGATATTCCCCGAATGAAAAATTAGAGTCTTGGGTAGTTTACCACAAACCCAATCGTGGATTTAGAATGGACGGTGTAAGTTTTCAATCATAAGTCCGTGCTCTCTCAAAAATAGTTGCATGGTGTTGTTGAGAACTGGCCTGTGTTATCGATAAGTTAGTGGGCTGCTATCTGATTCGTTGATTTTATGGGGGTATATGCACGATATCAAAAAGGCCCGGGCGGATCTGTTGGAGATCTATCATGCCGGTTTAAAAGATGTAGTCGGCAGAGAGGCTGTCTTCAGGCATCTGGACGACCGGCAGTCTGATCTTTCACTGATCGCCCTGGGCAAAGCGGCTCAGGCGATGGACAGAGGGAGCGTTGGACAGATTGGGTGAGCGGATTGTCGATGGATTGGTTATCTCCAAGGTGGGACGCTGGGTGTTGACCTGCTCCAAAAGCGAGGTCTGAAGATGGTGGAGAGCAGTCATCCGATTCCGGATAAAACAAGCCTTCTGGCTAGTCAGCGACTTTTGGTCGCCGGCAGTGATGCCGATATTGCATTGGCCGATTTGAATTTGCCTGAGTGGTTGCAGCTGTTAGTAGCTGATGGCGAGGAACAGACTCTGCCCGATAACAGTAACGTAACAGTCAGTATCATTGCCTGTCTGCGTGATGCACGGAAGGCCGCCGCTGCGAAAGCGCGCGAACTGAGTTACGGCGTGAAAGTGAGTCATGCCCATATCAGTGCAGATGCCGTCAATGCCGGTCGGCGGCTGGCTCTTGCAATTAACAGATTCTACCCCCGATGTATTTGCTTGGGGGCCAATTGTCTGTTTGCCGTATGCGCCGGGGCGTGGTGGCCGCAATCAGCACTTAGCGCTATCGGCTGCAACCTTCTGGCGGCGTTTGTTATCGCCCCATGCCTCAGGGCTGTCCCCGGCTTTGATCTGCCTATTTTCCTCTCGCGTATTTACGTTGCCTGGGTATTGGAACGATAGCGGCATCTGCAATCTGCCCCTTGCGAGCACTGAAGCCTGCTGCATCAATCTGGATCAATAGTTCTGAAACGAGTTTACCGACAAGGCCCTGTTCTTTCAGGCGCTCACGATACACCCACATCGTTTTAGCACCGGGCACCTTATCCTCCGGGCTCAGCCCAAGAAATAGCGATCCGGTATTTGGAACTCTGTTTTGATCACCGGACAAATTGAACAAATGCTATAGGACCAACACCTTGAACATCAGCACCGCATTGTAAGGTGGACGCCTACCTTTACTGGGATCACTATTTTCATAAACTGGATCCAACAATACCCGAAAAGCCTCCCAGTCTACGGTCCTTTCCAGCTTTGGCAGCGAGTCTCCCAGTTGCTCTAAGGAGTTCAAGTCGGTCTTGATGATCAAAAAAACTTGGCTGCATGGCTTTCGCCAATAGTTGGTTAAGTTGGCTACTGCTACCACTGGTTATAGAATGTTTTCAGAGGCTCTCTATAGAGGGAAGGTGGTGAGGCAATAGCATTCCCCTACTGTCCCGCCTGATACCGAGTGCAGACAATACAGGAAACTTGGTAACGACACATACGTTGGTCCGGGCTATTTACCGATTATTCCAGGGGTTAAAGGTAAGAGTTCTGGTGGGTAGCTGGTTTATGCGCCGTTGTTTTATTGAACCAATAAAACAGCACCAGTTTGATGTTATCGGGCAAATTTGTAGAGATACTCGTCTATATAAAGAACCGCCAAAGAGAAAATGAGGCCAGCATGGGCGACCCCGTAAGCATGGTGAAAAATATACACCCAAGCGAATTGCTCATTTTGAACGGATGGAGGCAAGTCTGCGGTTGTACGGGCGATCACAAGATGTGTTATCGAGTAAGACAGCCCGGACAAGGTTTTTGCCCGGGCGATTGGTAATGGCTGTTTGGTGTGAGTTTAAAAGTGTCAATGGTCGTTGAAAACAGACTTGCTTGCTGATAAGTACAGACCTGAGTCTCACCCCAGAAGAGATCATCAAGATCTATGGAGAACCCTGGTCAATTGAATCGATGTTTAATCAACTGAAGCTTTCTTGAGGATATGAAGGAAGCGTGGCAGCAGACAGGGCAAACCCTACATCGCTGGGTTCATTTAACGATGGGGAGTATGGCCTAGTGCAGTTGCTGGGGTTGTTGAACGACAATTGTGTTCAGCAATTGTGCCGTCATTCACCTGAAATGCCCCCATTCTATGGCCACTTGGCGTGTTAGGTTCTCCGCATTTCACGTAATCCAAAATACGCCATCTCTGGCGTGACGTAGTGTTGTGAACTGTGGGGTCGCCGCTCATTATATCGGCAACGCCACTGTTCAATAACAACTCTAGCTTCGGTCAGGCTACCAAATATCTCTGCATTTAAACACTCCTTGCGGAAAATGCCGTTGAAGCTTTCATTGCTGCCATTTTGCCAGGGTTTTCCCGGTTCAATATTGGCTAGCTTAATATCATCCTTTTCCAGTTCCTCGCGCAGTACGAAGGCCAACAGCTCAGCTCCGTTGTCGCTGCGAATGGCTCGGGGAATTCCGTAGCGAATGATTAATTCACGTAGCACCGCTTTCACGTGTTGACTCTGTAGGTATCGACCAGTTTTGATTGCCAGACAATAACCGGTTGCTTCGTCCTTGACCGTCAAGCACCGCAGAGGCTCTGCGTCATGATAGCGGTCATGTACGAAATCCCATGCCCACACATCATTCCGTCGTAGCGCCAATCCCTCCAGTTTTACCCCAGTGCGAATCTTCCGTCGAGGGCGATAAGGCGGCAAACACAGGCCATTAAGCCGCCAGAGTCGATATACGCGTTTGTTGTTTACCTGCTAACCTCTGAGCCGCAGATAGGCGCCTGCTAAACGATAGCCCCAACTGGGATCCTCCCGCACCACTACACGCAACGCGGCCGACAGATGCCGGTCACGACGTTCTCGTTTTGAACTATAGTGAAGCCCCGATCGCGGTGCCGTACAAAGCCAGCTTGCTCGCCTTTGGCTAAGGCCCCGTTCAATAGCAAACAATGCCATGGCGCGCTTCGCGCGGGGGCTCACCACTTTTTTGCTTGTATCTCCTTCATGACCTCTACTTCCAGGTCACGTTCTGCTAGCAGCTTTTTGAGCCGCATGTTCTCATCCTTGACTCGCTTTAGCTCCCGCACATCTGAAACTTCCATCCCGGCATACTTGTTGCGCCAACGGTAGATCGACTGCTTCGATACGCCGTGTTTGCGTGCTGCCGCTACGACCGTTGTTGCCTCTGCATCGCGCAGTACAGCCACGATCTGCTCATCTGAAAAATGTCCCTTCTTCATCCTGGTTCTCCTCAGGTAGAGGAAAACCTAACATACCACTGGTCTAGTGTTCGGGGGGCAATCCATACCCTGGCGGCGGGATGATCCAATAACAGCAGGAAAAATTCGTAAGGAGCTCCTGATTTTCGCCATGTTGCTGTAAAGGAGTGCTGGGGCCGTGAATGCAAAAAGTCGAGCCGCCAAATTGGCTGGGAAGTGAATATGCAGCGAGATATGAGCTTAGCTACTTGTAATCAGCGGCAGAAGATTATAGAGGGTTCGGAACTCGAGTGGCTGACAGCGACTTGAAGTGGCAGGGTCGCTCTACATTCCAGTTCATACAAACATTATATCAATATGTAAATGTCCGCCTGGTTAATATTTAGTTGGCTGGCTATTTGCCGCGTGTTAAGTTTCTCTCAGGCACTCTCAATAATCCAGTGTGGATGTTTGCCTGAATTTGTTGAGGACTATCTTTCCGACCATGCAAATAACGCAGAGACCATGCCAGACAAATTTCACTCCATAGGCCTGATCGGCAAACAGGGCACCCCCAATCCCCGGGAGTCATTGGTTAGCCTAATCCGTTTTCTCCAGGAGCGTGGACATAATATTTTGCTTGAACAAGGCGCTGCAGAGAGGCTACAGGATCATAACTTGCCTGTTGCCACTCTCGAAGAGATCGGCAGATGGTGCCAACTTGCCATTGTCGTAGGCGGCGATGGCACACTGCTGCATGCCGCACGCTCTTTAGCCGATGACAATGTGCCAGTTCTTGGTATCAATCTGGGGCGATTGGGCTTTCTGGCAGATATCTCCCCGGATGAGATGATCAATACCCTCGAACAGATCTTTTCCGGACACTACCAGAAAGAGTGCCGTTTTCTCCTCAGCACTGAGATCAATGGCCAGCATCACACGGCATTAAACGATGTCGTCATCCACAAATGGAATATTGCACGGATGATCGAGTTTGAAACCTATGTCGATAGCAGTTTTGTCGATGCACAACGCTCAGATGGCCTGATCATCTCCACACCAACCGGCTCTTCGGCCTACGCCCTGTCCGGCGGAGGCCCTTTGATACACCCGAATCTGAATGCCACACTGCTGGTGCCCATCTGTCCGCACACCCTCAGTAACCGGCCTATTGTCATCAGTGGAGAGAGCCAGATCGAAATTCAGATAAGCTGCCACACCGAAATCGAGCATATTCGCATCACTTGCGATGGGCAGACCAGCCTGCCACTGGAGAGTAAGCGAATTTTAATTCGTAAGCATGAGCGCCCAGTTTGCCTGATTCACCCTGAAAACCACGATCACTTCAATATCCTCCGGGCCAAACTTGGCTGGGGTGAGCACCCAATCTGAATCCATGCTTCAACATCTTCATATAAAAAATCTGGCCATAGTGACTGCTCTGGAGGTTGAATTCCAGCCGGGAATGACCACTCTGACCGGCGAGACAGGCGCGGGTAAATCAATTCTCATCGATGCCCTCGGTCTGGTGCTTGGAGACAGAGCGGATAACGGAATGATCCGCAGCGGCCGTGACCAGGCAGAGATAACCGCCGTTTTCACCCTGAACCAACTCCCTCGCGTAACAGAGTGGCTCCAGACCCATGCGCTCGACAACGGTGACCAATGCATCTTGCGCCGTGTGCTTACCCGAAACAGCAGCTCCCGGGCTTTTATCAACGGTAGCCCGGTGCCGGTTAAATCACTGCACGAACTGGGTGACCAACTGGTGGATATTCATAGTCAGCACGCCCATCAGTCACTGTTGCGGCGGGATCATCAGCGGCAGCTTCTGGATGAATTTGCAGGCAACATAAAGCACTGTCACAAAACCGCCCTCCTGTTTGGCCAATGGAAGCAGTCAGAGGAGGCCGTTGAGTCTCTCCAAGAGGCCTCCCGGGACAGGACAGAACGCATTGAACTCCTGCAGTATCAAATCAACGAGCTGAAAGTGCTTCAACTGGGTACCTATGAGCTCCAGACACTGGATGAAGAGCATCATCGCCTGAGTAATGCAGGCCAACTGATGGAGAGTTGCAATCTCATTCTGGCCACACTGGATGATGACGATACTGCAGTCACTCACAAACTGAATCTGGCCAGTAGAGAACTCAACACGCTGCTCTCTGTCGACCCTGATCTGAGAGAGTGCAGAGAGATGCTTGAAACCGCCTCAATTCAGATTCAGGAGACGGTATCCAACCTGCGTGAATATGGTGGTAATCTTCAACTGGATCCCGCCAAGTTGAATCAACTCGATCATCGGTTGAGCGAAATTCAGGATCTCTCCCGTAAATACCGCTGCCGCCCTGAAGAGCTGCTGGAGCAGTTGGATGGATTGGAGAGAGAGCTTGAACAGCTGAAAAATGCCGACATTCACCTCTCTGAACTGGAACTACAGGCAGCGCAACTGCAAAGCGAATACCTGAAAAATGCCGGATCACTGGATAAAAACCGTAAAAAAGCGGCCGACAAGCTGGGCAGGCAGGTAACAACCGGCATCCGATCTCTGGACATGGCAGAGGGGGTAGTCGAAATTAAAGTGGAGACCCTGGCAAAAGAGAAAGCATCGAGAACCGGCCTCAACCAGATAGATTTCCTGGTAAGCACCAACCCGGGGCAGTCTCCACAGCCACTGAACAAAGTGGCATCCGGCGGTGAACTCTCCCGCATCAGCCTGGCGATTCAGGTCGCCACGATCAACTGCGACACCGACACCGATATTTGACGAGGTCGATGTCGGTATTGGTGGTGGTATGGCTGAAATAGTGGGGCGTCTGCTACGGCAACTGGGAAAATCGCGGCAACTGCTTTGCGTTACTCACCTGCCTCAGGTGGCATCACTGGGACACCAGCATTACCAGATACGCAAAGAGTCTGATGCGAGCAGCACCAATTCAATCATCGTTCAACTCGACGAACAGAACAGAGTACACGAGATAGCCCGCATGCTCGGGGGGCTAGAGATAACCGATCAGACCATCGCGCATGCAAAAGAGATGATCAACCTGCCTGTCAATTGACCACAAGGGTTGTATCTGGCACAAGGCAGTAACCATCCCCCGGCAAAGCCGGATCCTTAAAGTCTGTGAGCCGCTCAAAGCAGCATTAACGGTGAGTGGGTTCAACTCCAATGTGCACTGCCTAGGTGACTAAAAAAGAGATGATTTGAATGCCTGATAAAGTGAGGTTGCAAAATCTTACCTGATTACCCATAAACCTCAGCCATCCTTCAGATGGTTTGCTTCGTCTCATCCAGAAACTGCTCCTTGCGGGTCTTTTTTCAGTATTTTTCAAACATCCTCGACTCCTAAGCTTTGCTGTGTTTTCCTGGAACCGGTGACCTATTGATCAATGGTATACGATATGCTTTAACTAACTAATCGGAAATGCCTTAGGACTTTGGATGATTTTCAATCTCCTGGTTACCATGGCCCAATGCGTGAATTGATACAGGTCGGTGTGCATTCCTACTATGAACATGAGAACGTGAGGTAACACCAGTCATTATCAAATTGGCGGAACAGCAGGTTTCGCTGCAACTTTATCCCGCAGATAGAGGGGCAGCGCCTGCTCAGCGCTAACCGTCTGGCCGACCGCAAAATCGGCAGCGCCAAGAACCGCTACATCATGAGCACTGCAGAGCAGATCAGGATTGATCGAAGCCAGTGAGCCACCCAACAATAGACAGAGTTGCTCACCATAGCTCTTCCAGCCTGATCCCACGGCATGCCAATCACCACCTTCTGGCAGTGTCACAGCTTTGGGCAGGGATACTTCATCGGCAACTACCTGCCGCACGACCCCGGTATCGGAAACCTCATATATTCCCCAATAAACCTCCTTCATCCCAGCGTCAAAAGCGGGTAGCAGGCGGCATTTCCCCTGCTCTCTGAAACAGCGCTGGGCCAGAGTAGCCAAGGTAGAAACCGGCATGACCGGCAAATCGGCGGCGAACGCGGCTCCCTGTATTACCCCCGTCGCAATACGAACCCCGGTAAAGGAACCGGGGCCTTGTCCAAATGCCATAGCATCGAGGCCGGAAAGAGTCACCTCCGCCTCCGCCAGTAACTCATTCATCATCGGAAGTATCAGCTCACTATGACCACGCGGTTGCACCCGGAAGCGCTCGGTCACAGCCCCATCAATCAGCAGTGCTACCGAACAGGCCTCACTAGCAGTTTCAATAGCAAGTAATTTCATAAAACGGATTGTATCCTCAGCAACCGCACAACAACACCATGCAAATGATGATTAGAAAAAATGCGGAGTTCAGTGCAGAAATTCAAGAAAATTACCTGATTACCTACCAAGCTCAGCTATTGAGCCAGTGGTCATAATAGAAGCCACTGAACACAGAGGGTTTCTATCATGCCGAAAA
Source organism: Candidatus Vondammii sp. HM_W22 (assembly GCF_022530855.2). Lineage (GTDB taxonomy): Bacteria > Pseudomonadota > Gammaproteobacteria > Chromatiales > Chromatiaceae > Vondammii. The sequence goes on from NZ_CP099567.1 coordinate 2,148,564, forward strand.
ATACAGTGTAGTTTCAAAAGGGTCCTAGTTTACACGAATTTATTGAAAAATATGGTTCTGAAGAGCAATGCCAACAAGCATTGTACCAACTGCGTTGGCCTACCGGATATATATGTCCTGAGTGTGGCAACACAACAGGTTGTGAACTCAAAAGCCGTAAGATATATCAGTACCACAAATGCCGCCACCAAAGCTCCCTGACTGCTGGCACCATCTTTCACGGCACCAAGCTGCCGTTGAAGAAGTGGTTTCTGGCCATCTATTTGTTGGCTCAGCGTAAAAAGAGTACTTCTGCCTTGCAACTGTCCCCTGAAATTGGTGTGAACTACAATACAGCCTGGAAGCTCAAGCACAAACTGATGCAGGTGATGATGGAACGTCAGAGTCAAAAAAACTGGCTGGTCGCATCGAGATGGATGATGCCTGTATTGGTGGTGAGAAACCGGGAAAGCGTGGGCAGGGTCTCGTAATAAAATCCCTTTCGTGGCAGCTGTTGAGACGACGCAGGACGGCAGGCCAATGAAGATCAACTGCGTCGGCTCCGCGGTTTTCAGAGTGCTGAGATCGCTCGATATGCCAGATCCAGTCTGTGTGCTGGCAGCACAGTTTTTTCTGATGGGCTCTACTGCTTCAGAGCAGTTACAGATGCTGGATGTGATCATATGCCTATCGTCACTGGCGGTGGGCGAAAGTATGCCCAGCTCTCCACCTTTAAATGGCTGAATACCATGCCTGGTAATATCAAGAATGCTTTGCAGGGAACCTTTCATGCTATTCGTAAAAAACACGTACCTCGTTATCTCGCCGAGTTTGAATATCGCTTTAATCGCCGGTTTAATCTTCCGGCTATGATTGAACGATTGCTCTGCGTCGCGTTACGTACACCGATGCCTTATGGATATCAGGTAAAATTATGAACAAAATATATCCCTTTCCCACCCTATTTGGCTACCCTTTTCCTAGGGGCGCATTAAGGGAGCCTCTAAAAACCCGATAAAGACCAATAGTCTCTAGCAAATCCGGAGAGCCCGGTATCTTCACGCTCATTTTGCTGGCAACATCCATACCCATACCTCGCTTCATCCGGCCAGCCACACCAACCGACGCATGTTGTACACCAAATTCATCATACCCATCTTCACGCTAGCCCTAATTTTCCCGATGCTGCGCACCAGTCGATTGGCCTGCTGGGCAAACACGTGCTCAACTCGAGCCCGAACTCTTGATCATTTTCGGTTTACCTCTTGCTCCCGTTCATTCAAAGGGCGTTTGCGTGTCGACTTGCGATGAATCTGACTGCGGTAATACGCACCCCCGGTAAAGCGGCTTCCCGTTCTACACTGCGGTAAGCAGAGTCGGCCCAGACACTGCCATTACTGTTATTCTCATCCAGCAGTTCTTCGAAGACCTGACTATCGTGAACTTTAGCTGATGTGATGGCGTGCTTGCGAATGACCTTGTGCTTCCGGTCTATGCTGATATGGTTTTTGTACCCATAGTGGGTTTTGCCATGCTTCATGGTCCAGCGGGCTTCAACATCCTTCTGGCGGCGTTTGTTATCACCCCATGCCTCATATCCCCGGCTTTGATTTGCCTATTTTCCTCTCGTCTATTACGTTGCCTGGGTACTGGAACGATAGCGGCATCTACAATCTGTCCCTTGCGAACACTGAAGCCTGCTGCATCAACAACAACAAGGCCCCGTTCTTTCAAGTGTTCACGATACACCCAAACCCTTTTGGCATCTTCTGGCATCGGGTACCTTACCCTCCGGACTCAGCCCAAGAAAACAACAAAAACGGCTCTTCCCCTAATTGAGTGGGCAGATTAGCGCACCCTTATGAGAGATAAAGATCTATACGCCCAGATCCTGAGTATCAAGAGCCCTTGGCAGGTTAGCAGTGTGGAGTTGGCTCTGTCAGAGGAAGAGGTAACGGTACAGGTTGAGCAGGAGGCAGGTGCCAAGCAGTGTTGTTCAACCTGTGGGCAGATATCCCACAGGGCTATGACTCACGCAAGCGCCGCTAGCGGCACCTGGATACCCACCAATACAAAACTATTCTGGTAGCAGATGTGCCCAGGGTGAAGTGTGAAGAACATGAGTCGGCAGTCTCCCGATTGATGGGGCTGAGTTGGAATGCCATTGATGGAATTATGCAGCGAGCGGTTAAGCAAGGACTGGCACGTAGAACAGAGATCAGCCCAACACGTATAGGTGTTGATGAGACGGCCTTCAAGAAAAGAGTTTGCCATGTCACTCTGGCACTATGCCAGCAAGACATCGGCAAGAAAAGGCTGGGAGCGGTGGTTGTCATGAGCAGTGCGCAGTGGCCTGGAGCCAATCAAGAAAGTGGCTGGAACAATCAAGAATCATCTGTGGAGAATATTGAACGCTGTTGTTTTGGAAGACCGCTAAGCGTTCTTCGAACTCAATCATAAATCTATTCAATGTAGATTCAAGGGGTCGATGCAATACCGTCATTTGGTTTATCTGCAGGAATGGCGAAGTCCAATGTTTTTCTCGGTCGTTGATTGAGTTTTTTCGCCACGCGATCTAATTGTGCCTGAGAGTAAATCGATAAGTCTGTTTTCTTCGGAAAATAGAGACTATCCTGAATTCTGTGTAATTGCCTATCATTAAGCCAAAACAAGGGTGAGGACAGGCAGATGATCGACAAGAAAGAGCTCCAGGCGATAGCCCAGGCGGCCGCTAATCACATCAAAACTGAAGAAGATCACAGCGAGTTTCGGCCAATGCAGCCCAGAATCACGGTCGAGGCAGCACTCAATGCTGAACTGGCTGATCATCTTGGCTTTGCCAAGCATCAACAATCCGAAGCGAGTAATAGCCGCAACGGCACGACCAGCAAGACCTTGCAAACGGAAGATGGCCAGTTTGAACTGGATACCCCGCGAGATAGAGCGGGCAGCTTTGAACCTCAGCTAGTTAAGAAGCACCAGCGTCGATTTACCTCAATGGATGACAAGATCCTCTTCTTGTATGCCCAAGGTATGATAACCCGCGAAATCGTCACGACATTCAAGGAGATGTATGGGGCCGATGTCTCTGCCACACTCATATCCAAAGTCACTGATGCAGTTATCGAACAGGTTGTTGAATGGCAATCTCGCCCCCTGGATGCGATTTATCCTATTGTTTATCTGGACTGCATTGTCGTTAAAATCAGGCAAGACAAGAAAGTGATCAACAAAGCGATTTACCTCACTCTGGGCGTTAACCTGGAAGGCCACAAGGAATTATTAGGGATGTGGTTATCGGAGAATGAGGGGGCTAAATTCTGGCTGAACGTGTTGACAGAGCTTCAAAACCGCGGTGTGAAGGATGTTTTGATTGCCTGTGTCGATGGCTTAAAAGGCTTTCCTGATGCCATCAACATGGCCTTTCCGGATACCCAGATCCAGCTCTGTATCGTGCATATGATACGGAACTCGATGAAGTACGTGCCTTGGAAAGACTACAAGCCTGTCACGGCTGATTTGAAAAAGATTTACCAGTCCATCACCGAGGAAGAAGCCTTATTGGCGCTGGATAAATTCTCTGACCGATGGGACAACAAGTACCCCCGGATCAGCCGCTCCTGGCGTGCCCATTGGGAGAACCTGGACATGCTGTTCAACTACCCGGAGGACATACGAAAGGTGATCTACACGACCAACGCCATTGAGTCGCTGAACAGCGTCATTCGCAAAGCGATCAAAAAGCGGAAGTTGTTTCCAACCGATGACTCGGCAAAGAAGGTAATCTATCTGGCAATCCAGGCCGCATCGAAAAAGTGGACAATGCCGATCCGTCATTGGAAACCAGCACTGAATAGATTTATGATTGAGTTCGAAGAACGCTTAGCGGAATATATTTAACCTGGGCAGTTACACAGAAAACTTTACAGGCTCGGTATTTCCATAGCAGATCGCTCACCTGAAATTGAAGACCGGGCCGTCCCTGGCCACTGGGAAGGCGATTTGATCTCAGGTTCTTCCAATACTCATATAGCTACGTTAGTAGAGCGTCACTCGCGATTTACTATGCTCGTTAAAGTCGCAGGGAAAGACACTAATTCGTCGACCCTGAAATATTCATAACGCAATGATTTATATAAAATAAGCGTCCGGTAAAGCAGTAAAAGCAGAGAAAAATTGGACGAAACAGAGGTGGATAATTGAGCAAATCCAAGACAGACAATCCCAACCAGCAAAGTTTCCTGCACCAGAACTTACTGGATCAGCTGAACCCCAAGCATCCACTTTTACTATTGGCCAGACAGATAGACTGGTTATATTTTGATGCTGAATTTGCCCCGCTTTATTCTCATCTTGGAAAGCCCTCAAAACCCATCTGCCTAATGGTGGGTCTCTCGATACTCAAGCATCTGGAAGACCTCAGTGACGAGGTTCTGATTCAACGCTGGATACAAAATCCCTACTACCCGAGTTTTACGGGTGAGATCGAATTCCAATGGCAACTTCCTTGTGACCCCTCCGACCTGACTTACTTCGGAAAGCGTATTGGCAACGAAGGTTTTGAAAAGGTCCTGGCTGCCTCTATCGCCTTACATCAAGAAAAGGCGATCGAAGATGAAATGTGTATCGACACTACCGTACAAGAGAAAAACATTACCTTTCCAACTGATGCAAAGCAGTACCGAAAGATACACGGGCAGTTACTCAAGATGGCCCGAGCAGAAGGTATCGTGCTCAGTCGAAGCCATGAGAAGGAAGTAAAAATTCTCAAGCTCCCCACCCGATTTGCCACACATCCGAGGAATCGTAAAAAGGCACGTAAGGCCGTCAAGCGATTAAAGACCATCAGCGGCCGATTACTGCGTGAAATACAGCGTAAGATGACCGGAGAACAACAGAAATTCTATGCAGAAAAGTTCGCCCTGTACCAGCGCATGCTGAATCAGAAGCGTGCTGATAAAAATTAAGTTGTACAGCCTACATGAACCTCATATTTACTGTATGAGCAAAGGCAAGGCCCAGCAGCGTTATGAGTTTGGCACCAAGGCATCAATCACCACCACAAGGGACGCGGGCATTGTGATTGGTGCCCTGGCTTTTGAGAAGAATGTATTTGATGGTCACACCGTACCTGAGGTCTTGGCACAGGTGAAACGTCTCATCAATCGAGTACCCAAAGTGGGTATTGCTGATCGAGGTTATCGGAGCAAATCTAAAGGTTAATGACACCCAGATAGTAACGCCAAAGCCTGCCAGGAAGAATACCTCAGGAGAAGCCATGGCATTAGCCAGAAAACGTTTCAGAAGACGAGCTGGCATTGAGCCTGTGGTCACTTAAAGAGTGACCACAGGCTAAAAAGGAACTTTCTTAAAGGCTTTGCCGGGGATCAGATTAACTTGCTTATGGCGGCGGCTGCCTTCAACTTCAGAAAATGGATGAGGGAGGTTCTTTTTGTGCTGAAAAATATCATGTCCATACTGTTGTTCCTGTTTGCAAAACAGAAACAACAGTATTATTAAGTGCCTGGAATGAATATTTCAGGGTCGACTAGCTAGGTCTTTGGGGAACTGCTGGATGAGAACAACAATAATGGCAGTATCTGGGCCGATTCTGCTTGCCGCAGTGTAGAACGGGAAACCGCTTTACCGAGTGCGCATTACCGCCGTCAGATTCATCGAGTCGACGCGCAAACGCCCTTGGAATGAACGGGAGCAATAGGCAAACCGAAAACGATCAAGAGTTCGGGCTCGAGTTGAGCACGTGTTTGCCCAGCAGGCCAATCGACTGGTGCGTAGCATCGGGCAAGTCAGGCTGACGTGAAGATTGATATGATGAATTTGGTGTGCAACACGCGCGATCAGTGTGGCTAGCCGGATGAAGCGAGGTATGGATATGGATGCTGCCAGAAAAATGAGCGTGAAGATACCGGGCTCTCCGGTATTTGCTAAGGACTATTGGCCTTGGTCGGTTTTTTAGAGGTTCCTTTATGCATCTTTAATCACATTCAGGCGATGGAAGGAGTTGCACAGCCACCGGCGAATACTATTCACGATACTCACCGAGCTTTATGTCAATGCACTCGATCATGGTGTGCTCAACCTCGATCCACCGATGAAAAGATCAGCGGAAGGTTTTACCCGGTATTTCACTGAGTGCGAGCATCGCCTTGGCAAATTATCCACGGGTTTCGTCAATATTTACAATAAGGATACAAAATACAGCTTCGGGTGGTAAAATGACTATCCAGGTGGAAGACAGTGATAAAGGGTTCGACTTTCGAAATCTATTTGACAGATATTAACCGATCTGACACCGAGCTATCGGGCCGGGGAATACTGCTTGCCAGGGAGCTGTGTAAATCAGTCCACTATGAATTTGCTTGGAAATAAAGTGGTGGAGACTTAATCGCCTGGACAGGAAAATAACCCGTTGAGTAGTGAAACTGAATCCGCTCAGTGGTCGGATATTTCCCATCCGTTCTCTATTTTGCTACAGTAGAATACCAAGGAGGACTCACTATGACAACATCACTGACTCGCCGCCAGCGGGAGATCTTCGAATATCTCCAGACACACCTCAAAGAATTTCCTCACCCGCCCACCCTGGACGAACTTTGTACCGCCCTGGGGCTAAGTTCAAAAGGTTCTCTTCATAAGCAAGTCCAGGCACTGATCGAAGCCGGGCTGGTTGCGCCGATGAATAATCGCAGAAGAGGCATTCGGCTGACCGAGCAGTTGCCCGGAGAGGATCAGGGCTTGCCTTTTCTCGGTTATATCGCTGCCGGACAGCCGATTGAGGCAGTTGAACAGCATGAACCGGTGCAAGTGCCTGAATTTCTCTACACTGATGAACCTTGTTACGTACTCCAGGTCAAGGGGGACTCCATGATCGACGAAGGCATCCTGGATGGTGACCACATCGTTATTGAGCAGAGAAATCAAGCCCGGAATGGAGAGATCGTAGTGGCATTGATTGATGGTAGTGATGCGACGCTGAAGCGGATTGAACAAAAACCAAGCCATGTCATTCTGCATCCCGCCAACATGGCCATGGAACCAATGGAGTTCTCACCGGAGCAGGTGCAAATTCAAGGCGTACTGGTTGGCCAAATGAGAAGCTACTGCTAGTACGTACATTTGTGTGGAATAAACCTATAGGGAACCTCTAAAAAACCGACAAAGGCCAATAGTCTCTAACAAATCAGGAAAGTCCGGTATCTTCACACTCATTTTTCTGGCAACATCCATATTCATACCTCGCTTCATCCGGCTAGCCACACCAATCGACGCGTGTTGCACACCAAATTCATCATACCCATCTTCACGTCAGCCTGACTTGCCCGATGCTACGCACCAGTCGATTGGCCTGCTGGGCAAACACGTGCTCAACTCGAGCCCGAACTCTTGATCGTTTTCGGTTTGCCTCTTGCTCCCGTTCAACACTGCGATAAGCAGAATCGGCCCAGACACTGCCATTACTGTTGTTCTCATCCAGCCGTTCCTCGAAGACTTGGCTATCGTGAACTTCTGCTGATGTGATGGCGTACTTGTGAATGACCTTGTGCTTTCGGTCTATGCCGATGGTTTTTTTGTACCCGTAGTGTTTTTTTCCACGCTTCATGATCCAACAGGCTTCAACATCCTTCTGGCATTTGTTATCACTCCATTGTTAAACAGCATCCAAAAATGCCCCCTAAGCGCCATTATTTGCACCGAAAATTAACCCAGGTGTAACTCTGACCTGCTGAAGAGCCAGCAGGGGATAAAAGGAGTGATAGACGTGGCATTATTAGGGAGTCTCTAAAAAAACCTCGCAAATCAACGATAATAGTAACCAACTCAACCAACCATTGGTAAAAGCCCACGCAGCCAAGTTTTTTTGATCATCAAAACCGACTTGAACTTCTTGAGCAACTGGGAGACTTGCTGCCAAAGCTGGAAAGGACCGTAGACTGGGAGGTTTTCGGGTATTGTTGGGCCCCGTTTATAAAAACAGTGACCCCAGTAAAGGTGGGCGTCCACCTTACGATGCGGTACTGATGTTCAAGGTATTGATCCTACAGTATTTATCCAACCTGGACGACTCTCAAACAGAGTTCCAAATTCAGGATCGCTATAGCTTTTGTCGTTCTCCTGGGCTGAGCCCGGGGAGGGTAAGGTACCCGATGCTAAAATAGTTTGGGTATATCGTGAGCGCCTGAAAGAACGGGGCCTTGTTGATAAACTCTTTTCAGAGCTGTTGATCCAGATTGATGCAGCAGGCTTCAGTGTTCGCAAGGGGCAGATTGTAGATGCCGCTATCGTTCCAGTACCCAGGCAACGTAATACACGAGAGGAAAATAGGCAGATCAAAGCCGGGGATAGCCCTGAGACATGGAGTGATAACAAACGCCGCCAGAAGAATGTTGAAGCCTACTGGACCATGAAGCATGGCAAAACCCACTATGGGTACAAAAACCGCATCAGCATAGACCGGATGCACAAGATCATTCGCAAGTACGCCATCACATCAGCTGAAGCTAGGTCTTTGAGGAACTGCTGGATGAGAACAACAATAATAGCAGTGTCTGGGCCGATTCTGCTTACCGCAGTGTAGAACGGGAAGCCGCTTTACCGGGTGTGCGTATTACCGCAGTCAGATTCATCGCAAGTCGATACGCAAACGCCCTTTGAATGAACGGGAGCAAGAGGTAAACCGAAAATGATCAAGAGTTCGGGCTCGAGTTGAGCACGTGTTTGCCCAGCAGGCCAATCGACTGGTGCGCAGCATCGGAAAAATTAGGGCTGGCGTGAAGATGGGTATGATGAATTTGGTGTACAACATGCGTCGATTGGTGTGGCTAGCCGGATGAAGCGAGGTATGGATATGGATGCTGCCAGAAAAATGAGTGTGAAGATACCGGGCTCTCCGGATTTGCTAGAGACTACTGCTCTTTGTCGGGTTTTTAGAGATTCCCTTAAGTGTAATGAGGAGGCGGCGACACTGCGATAAGATCACTATTCGGCAGATAGCTAAGAGAACCGGACTTTCCCGTAATACCGTCCGTAAATGTCTGGCCAGTGGCGTTGTCGAGCTGAAGTACTCAAGGCCCACTGGCCTTCAGGGTGCCCGGCGGTGTGCTGGAGCGTGGTATCTACGACGCTATGAAGACCGCTGTTGATAAGGTCCATCGCGGTAAGAGGCGTGTGCTCAATACCCGCTTCGAGGTCATGGCCAGCCACTTCATGTTTGAGTCCGACGTTTGTAACTCAGTCGCAGGCTGGGAGAAGGGCTGGATAGAAAAAAATGTTCGAGACTCCCGCTATCGCCTCTGGCATCAGGCGTCGGCATTTGCGGATATTGATGTGCCAGAACATCTGGCTAGTGCTATAAGACCTTATGGCAAGAGATCTGCCATCCTGAGTACAAAGACAGCACAATTGCTTGGCAGGACGAAGTGGTTCGCCTGATGTCGATTCCTGCGCCCTTTGACGGATATATAGAACACAGTAAGCGGGTCTTATCCACCTCCCTGATTATCTTTGATAACAGTCGTTACAGTGTACCCGCTTCTTTTACCAATCGCCCCACCAGCTTACATATTCATGCCCATAAATTGGTGATGATTGCAGAGGAGAAGGTGATTGCAGAACATCAGCGTATGTTCACACGAGATCACAGCCAAAAGGGCAAACAATCTATGGCTAGCATCACTACCCGTCGGTACTGCAGCGTAAGCCCGGTGCGTTGCGCAATGGGGCACCCTTCCAGGAATTGCCAGAGAGCTTCCGCAAACTACAAAAATAACGGCTCAAGCATTCCGGTGACAACCAGGATATGGTCAATGTACTGGCACTAGTGCTGCAACATGATGAACGCAAGGTAGAACAAGGCCATTACCACTGCACTGACCAGTGGCAGCCCTTCTAAACAGCACATTATTAGCTGCCTGGATAAGCCAAGACCGGCGTTGCTCAAGCCGCGTCCTGAACTCACGCTGGTAAAGAAACCCAAAGCCGACACAGGCCGTTATGATCACTTACGGGGGAAATGCCATGTCCGTTGATGCCACGATAGCAACCATGAAGTTACTAAAATCACAGTATGGCGCAAAGCATTGCAGAGCTGTCTGAGCAAGCTTCATCTGCTTACAGCAAAGCAGAACCCATACTGCAGCAATGACTCAAAGCCGAAGTCGCTGAATGAGAAGTGCGTTCTATTCAATATCAAATGAAGCTGGCACGCTTCCCAGCTCATTGTGAGCTGGCAGGCTTTGATTTTATCCAAAGTCAGGTAAACGAAGAACTGATTACTGCACTGCATCACTGCAAATTTATGGAAGAGGCCCAGAGCATCGTTTTGTGGGCCCTGGTACCGATAAAACCCTCCTGGCGACTATAATCACGGTGCAGGCCTTCAGCACCATCATAAACCTATTCGCTTTTTATCGACTATTGAGCTGGTTAAACTGCTGGAGCAGGAGAAACAATCCGGTAAGCAGGGGCCAATGGCTAACAGGTTGATGCATGCGGATCTCGTGATCCTTGGTGAACCGGGTTATCTTCCCCAAGCAGGTGGTGCTTTGTTATTCCATCTTCTCAGCAAGCTGTATGGACGCACCCACGTCACTATTACCACCAATGTCAGCTTCATTGAATGGTCGAATCTCTTTGGTGATGAAAAGATGACTGCACTGCTTGATCTACTGACCCATCACTGCCATATCATCGAAACCCGCAATGACAGTTACCGATTCAAAAACTCAACCCGCAACACGGAGAGAGAGAAACCAAACGAAAACCCAAGAAATGAGCCATAATCCGGCTTGATTAGGTGGGGTACTTTTGGATGCAACTTAATAGCAAGTTGTGGCTGAAAGCCCCGGAATAGCCAAAACTGAGGTCAAATCTAGGAATAACGCAGGTTGTTTTTACAAATATTCAAGATTGGATGGCAAGTGAAGTGAAAAACTTCAATTTTTCAGGCCATCCTAGCGTATTCGGTGATTGTTAAGGCTATAATCTCACTTCAGGCGTCTGGAGTTTTTAGCGGGAATGATTTGGTCAAGTATATGGGGCAGGGTGAGCGAGCCGATGGAAAGAAGGAGTGGGTGCGTCTCAGCGCCAGCTCACTCGAGGCCGATATTGCCTATTTTGATGCCCGTTTGGCGCTGCTAGATGGTCAGACTACCAGTTTCTATAAGAGAGCGGAAGCGCATGCTTATCGGGAACTGGGAAAGATAATGACCGATATTCTTGCTAAATTACGCGGCTAATCCGGAAATCCTGTCTCCCAGGGAATAGGGGTTACCGAGGAAATGGATGATGAATTCTCCTGAATCTATCAAAATCACCTTGAGTCTAAAGTCACTAAACACAGGATTGAGATTGAGCTGACTGGGGAGAGTGGAAGAAATAGATCTTTTATTAGGGCGTGTTAAGGGAACCTCTAAAAAACCGACCAAGGCCAACAGTCTCTAGCAAATCGGGAGAGCCCGGTATCTTCACGCTCATTTTTCTAGCAACATCAATATCCATACCTCGCTTCGTCCGGTCAGCCACACCAATCTTCTACCGGACCTGGCGTGCCCGATGCTACGTACCAATCAATTGGCCTGCTGGGCAAGCACGTGCTCAGATCGAGCTCTTGATCGTTTTCGGTTTGCCTCTTGCTCCCGTTCATTCAAGGGGCGTTTACGTGTCGACTTGCGATGAATGTGACTGCAGTGATGCGCACCCGGTACAGCGACTTCCCGTTCTACTGCGGTAAACAGAATCGGCCCAGACACTTCGATTACTGTTGTTCTCATCCAGCAGTTCCTCGAAGACTTGGCTATCGTGAACTTCTGCTGGTGTGATGGCGGGCTTGCGAATGACCTTGTATTTCCGGTCTATGCTGATGTGGTTTTTATACCCATAGTGGGTTTTGCCATGCTTCATGGTCCAGTGGGCTTCAATATCCTTCTGGGGGCGTTTGTTATCACTCCATGCCTCAGGGCTGTCCCCGGCTTTGATCTGCCTATTTTCTTCTCGTGCATTACGTTGCTTGGTACTGGAACGATAGCGGCATCTACAACCTGTCCCTTGCGAGCACTGAAGCCTGCTGCACTAATCTGGATCAACAGCTCTGAAGAGACTGCCCTGCGTGACGCGAGCGGGAAATTTGAACGGTGATTTCGTGTGATGGAGTCTGCAATACGTACTAAAGGAGGCCGCCTGGCCGGTACTATCCTGACTGAGATGGATGTAATCCGGGATCAAATCAAGCAGAAGGAAAAATAGTCCATGGGATTTATCGACCACGTTCATGCCTGCAACTGTCATGATCCGGCCAGCTTTACCCCGTTTCGGATAGATGGGAAAACAGTGGGTCTGATACGGCCGTTTTTTACCGAAGTGCTGCAACGCTGGCCTGATGTGTTTGCGGTCACGGATACCGCGGTAGCACTTATGGTAGATTCCAATGATATTGAAGCGTGCAGTTCAGCTGTTGCCGAGGTTCTTCGGCAGTTGGTTGATGACGGGGTACTCAGCCATCTGCATGGTGAACAGTATGCCGCCACGGAGGGGAACTGGGATCAGGCGCTGTTATTTCTCGACCGTGCCGCAGCACCCTATTTTGGTACCCGTGCCTACGGCCAGAACCTGAATGGTTTTGTGCGGGATGAGGATGGGATGAAGCTTTGGGTTGCCCGCCACTCAGTGGACCAGATTCATTATCCGGGGCACCTGGATAAACCTAGTTGCTGGTGGCCTGCCTTACGGTATCCCGTTGGCTGAGAATCTGACCAAGGATGTTGGGAAGAGGCGGCGATACCTGCTGAGATAGCTTCTTTGGCTGTGCCGGGAGGCGCTATCGGCTACCATGTGGATACAGCAAAAGGGTTCAAACCGGATACCCTTTTCTGTTATGACTTGGAATTGCCGAAAGATTTTCAACCACGTTGTACCGATGGTGAAGTGGAAAGCTTTTATCTATGGCCGGTTGAGCAGGTTATGGGGAGCGGCGAGGAGTTCATGTTGAATTGTAATTTGGTGATTATTGATTTTCTTATTCGCCACATTTTTTTGGGGCCAGAGGATGACGATTACCTGAGGCTGCTCAGCAGCTTGCATCCTCCGCTTTCTGTATTCTAGTCGTGCCATGCTAGACTGAATCCATTTCGGCTGAAACAAAATAAGTCCTGAATGGTCCAATCGGACTAACGATACATGGAAGGTTTTAACTTACCTATGAATGCCAAAAGACTACTGCTATCATTTTTCATTCTCAGTTTCCTGGTTGCGGACGCTTGGTCCAGTGTCCGAGAGGTGCCACTTGATGAGCTTGAGTCTACCCGTGAGCAGCGGCAATCAACCCTGATTATACTCAGGGTAATCGAAAAATATCATTATAAAAAACACCATCTGGATGATGCCATGTCTGGCGCCATCCTCGACCGTTATCTTGAAGCCCTGGATCCGAATAAATTTTTTTTCAGCAAAAAAGATATACAATCATTTGAAGTGTATAGGAATTATTTGGATGATGCGCTGAAGAGCGCCCGGCTCGATCCGGCATTTAAAATCTTTAAAGTTTTTCGTCAACGGGTGGATGAGCGTATTGCCCATGCCCTGAAACTGCTGGATCAGGAGTTCGATTTCAGCGCCGATGAAACCTACCGTTTTGATCGTAGTGAGATGGAGTGGGTAGTTGATGCTGCGGCCCTTGAGGAGATCTGGAGAAAAAAGACTAAGAGTGAGGTGTTGAGCCTTCGTCTGAAGGATAAACCGGAAGATGAGATCAAAAAGACCCTGAAAGAGCGTTATCTGGGTCTCCAGAGACGCACTAGGCAGTTGGGTAGTAACGACGTTTATCAAAGCTTCATCAACGCCTACACCTTGAGCCTTGAGCCACATACCGCTTTTATGTCGCCGAGGGTGGCTGAGAATTTTGATATCAGTATGCGCCTCTCTCTTGAGGGCATAGGGGCGGTGTTACGTAATGAGAGTGAATACACGGTCGTCCAGCGGACGGTGGCAGGAGGACCTGCAGCTCTGGGTGGTGAGGTTCATGCAGGTGACAAGATTCTGGGTGTTGGACAGGATAGAGATGGCGAAATCGTAGATGTGATCGGCTGGCGTCTTCAGGATGTGGTTGACCTGATCCGTGGCTCCAAAGGCTCCATCGTGCGGTTGAGACTGCTGCCAGAGAAAGAGGGTAGTGGCGGCCGCTCCTCAGTAACCACGCTGGTTCGAAATAAAATCAAACTGGAAGATCAGGCGGCAAAGAAGAGCATTGTTGAGGGACTCAATGGTATGGGACCGGTGCGGATCGGGGTGATTGATCTTCCTGCTTTTTATCGCGATTTCCGCGGTATGTCAGAGGGCGAAAAGGATTTCCGCAGTACCACACGTGACGTTCGAAAGTTGACCGGTGAGCTGATGGATGAAGGCATCGATGGCCTGATTCTCGATTTGCGCCAGAATGGCGGTGGATCACTGGTTGAAGCCACCGAATTAACCGGTCTTTTCATCCCATCTGGCCCGGTGGTTCAAGTCAAAAATGCCAACGGTGAGCTGGATGTTGAACAGGATCCTGATCCTGCTCTGGTCTATGGCGGGCCTCTCGCTGTGCTGGTGGATCGTAACAGCGCCTCGGCCTCGGAAATTTTTGCCGGAGCGATTCAGGATTATAGACGGGGCATCATTATCGGAGAGCCTACCTTTGGTAAGGGAACCGTGCAGACATTGGTGGATCTGGATCGGTTTGTCCGAAAAGGAGGCGATAAACTGGGTCGTCTTCGTCTCACGATGGCGCAGTTTTTTCGGGTCAAGGGCGGTAGTACCCAGTTCCGTGGGGTCGTGCCTGATATCCTCTATCCTTCGGTCGACAGCTCAAAAAAGCATGGAGAGAGGGGATTGGAGAATGCTTTGCCCTGGGCACAGATCAAACCGACGGCATTTGAGATACAAGGGCTGGGTTCGTTGCAGAAATATCGCGGTCAGCATCAGAAACGTATCGAAAACGATCCAGGCTTCCGCTATCTGAAAGATCAGGCCCTCCTGCTGAACGAGGTGCGTGAGCGTACTACGGTCTCTCTTGTGTCGAAAACACGCAAGACGGAGTGGAAAGTCCGTGAAGAGCGCCGAAAAGCTCAGAGAAACCGTTTCCTTGTCGCTATTGGCAAGAAACCTCTCTCTGATGAAGATGAGGATAAGCGATCGGATAGTGATCAGAAGGATGATCCGGTTGCAAAAATTGCGCTGAATGAGGCGGCTCGCATACTCTCTGACTATATTGGAGACAAGATCCGTTCAGCCATGGTGCAGCAGTAAATTAGGCTACCTGGCAGAGAGTGATGGTTGCTTTTCTCGCCTGCTGTAAATTCGTGCAAACTAAGACCTTTTTGAAACTGCACGGTATTTTTCGGTATGATAGAAAACCCTCTGTATTCAGTGGCTTCTATTATGCAATGACCACTGGCTCAATAGCTGAGCCTGATGGGTAATCAGGATTACTTTTCTCCAGGACAGTTACCGGGTTAGCAACCGCCGGACCCTCACCCTCACCCTCAGAGCCAATACCAGGCTGATCAATGTTCGCCATGGCCTCATCCAATTTTCCGCTTCCATGAATCTGGGCCGGCATCCCAGCCAGCATGCCGAGCACGTCATTCACGCTCATGTCGGTTTTTGTCGCCAGGCTAACCGCCGAGGCAGTGCGCCCCTTCGCTGCCTCGCTCGACATAATTGTTGCAAACCGCGTACGCTCCTCAGCACGGGCAGCCGCCACAGCCTGAGACAGATCCTCGGCGGTGATGGTGGGTTTAGAATCAGTTGCGGTAACCTCAGGGGTATCAATCGCCGCTTGCTGTTCAGTTTTTTCTACCGGTGTATCCGGCGTTTTTTCCTCGATCATGCCTTTGTCCTCAGATGTTGTAAAAATACGCGCCGAATTGGCGGTGGTTGAAAATTCTTTGTTCAATCGGGCTATCATGTGGTCCGGTGTCTCGGTGCGATCAGCCAGCCCTGCTGCTACTGCCTCCAGCCCCATGAATGACCGAGCCTCGGTATCGCGCACCTGCTCCTCTGAAATATTGCGGTATTGGGCTACCGATGTGACGAACATACCGTAAATAGTGTCGATTTCTTTCTGTAGATCCTCACGTACATCATCAGGCAGTGCAGCGTATGGATGGCCATCGATTTTGTGATCACCCGCGTAAATATGGGTAACCGAAAGACCGGCTTTTTCTAGCTTTTTAGACATATCCACATGGCGTAGGACAACGCCGATAGATCCCGCGTAACCCATGCGCGTGATCGATATACTGTTGGCAGCCGCACCCAACCACATAGCCGCCGAATGCATGTGGCATGAGGCGATTGCATGCACCGGTTTAATGTTGGTGGCTATCTCGCGAATTTGATCAGCCAGCTCTGGAACCGGCGATGCCTCACCGCCAGGACTGTCGAAATTCATCACAATACACTCAACCTGGCTGTCATTTTTTGCCCCGGTCAGCATCCGGGAAATCTCTTGATAACCCAGAACCCAGGAGGAGTCAGCAGCCATTCCACCCCGATGCGCCATTACCCCAAAAATGTCGAGCACACCAATTTTTCCAATGACGCGATACCCAGGATCTTTTCTCCCTCCCGTGTCAGTCGTGAACATTCCCGGCATAGGTTTACTGGTATGTACGCCTAGCCGATCCTGGAGCCCATAAACAATGGCATCCAGTTTGCCGGGGTGAACCAATAGCGGCGTATTGAAAATACGCGATGCGATGTGTGTCAGATTCATTTCTTTATCCAATAAAAAGGGCACCTGAGGTGCCCTGTTGGTTGGGTGATTTCTGCTGTTATTCCTGCAATGGTTGTTCCGGTGTCTGGTAGCCGCGTACGTCAGCGCGATTTAGTCCCAGCTCAGACATGCGTTTTTTCTCGCGGGAGATCTGTTCCAAATTCTCCTCCCAGTCCTTACCACGGGCAGCACAGGCATCCTCTAGCGTCAACGTCCCCATGTCCATTTCCAGATCATCTGATTTATTCTCTTTCAGCGGGTCGATCTGCCCTTTAGCTGGGCCGATCCAACGCGATCTGCAATAGGCTGCTTTTGCCTCATAAAAATCCGGGCCGCCGGGCGGGAGTGGCACGTCGCCCTTATCAATCGCCTCTTCGAGCCATAGTTCATAAATACTCGATGCAAATCGGCCACCGATCAATTGACGGCGACCATTAAAAAATTTCCACACCTCTTGCAGTCCTGCGCGAGCACCGCTGTAGTTTGTTTCGGAGTAATCCCGCGCGAGCTGCTCATACGTCAAATTCCACCCGGCAGCCTGATTCCTCAAAAAACTTTTTTCAAACTCCGCGAAATTTGGGCCTGGATGATTGACCGACGACATATTCAACCGCTCGCCGGGATACAGATGCGGCACCTTTACCCCGTCCATCTTGACCGTTTTGGCACTATGAAAATCACCCATGGCGTCAATAAGGCCATCGGCAACTTTAATTGCATCATCGTTGCCCATAACCTCAGCCGCCTGGGCATAATTGAATTCAGTCTCGATGGTTGCGGCGAACATTGAATTGACCGTGGCCGCCTCCATGCTGATATCCTGGAATTTCCCCAGCTTGAAACTGTTGGCGATAATTGTTGCCAGTCCTGTTTTGCCACGCGTCTGCCCAGCACGTTCCTGCTCAAAAATATGAATAACTTGCGTGCGCCCCCAGGGAGTTTCTCGTGGAACACGTTTCCAGGTCTGTGTCTCCGCACCGGCAAATCGACTGTCACTTTGCATCGCGGAACGTATGTGGTAGCCCCGGGCAGCGCCCATCCGATCCAGGTCTACACCGGCACGTAAACGGTTGCTGTCAAACCTGCCTACAGGATTGCTCAGTCGTGCAGGCTCAACCATCTGGATTGCGGTTGAATAACGATTTCCGCGACCAGGCAACCATTCGGCAGTACCCAGGATGTCTCCCGCCATTAAAAACTGGCGATATCCCAGTCCCAACATTGAGGCCATCGTTAATCGGCGTGCCGCATCAATGTAGCACCCCGGGTCTTCTGACCACAGCCGGAATTTCGGTTCAACATAGCGGCGGGACCACTCAGCAGCCCATTCGGCATCCTGACCGAGCGCACGATAATCAGGTTTTGCAGATAGCCGAAGACCTGCACCAATAATATTATCCAGATGGATCTGGATTCCACCAGAGGCCATCGGATAATTCCGCGCCAAATCATAGGAGCGGGCGACCAACGTTTTCATGTCCGGCAGCAGGTCTGCATCAGCAGAACGCAACTGTGGCGACCACGACATCATTTCACGTTCATGCCGGGCACCACGATGTGCATTCCCCATCACCATTGGACGGCCACTGGCATCCAGCAGCCGAACATCACCATTTTTGTTATCGGTCGTTACTGGAATTTCCATTGATTAGCCCCTAAACATAATCGCGCCGCGACGGCCAGAACCGGTGCTACTCTCATCACATTCAACACCCAACCTGCTGATATAGGCGCTCAGTTTGTCGATATCTGCCGGGGTGTAGGTAGTCAGTCTCCCGTTGTAACTCACATTGACTATGCTCTCGCCCATCTGCAGGTTATGCAGTGCTGTTTTTGCCTCAGCCAACCGTGTTGTACAATCCATCATAAATTACCCGTTCAATTTGTTGGCCAGTGCCCCACGATCACGTTTTTTGCGAGGCGCATTCTTTGGCGACTGGTGCCCTGTAAAAAGATCAGACTGCATTAAATCGTGTTCCAAATTATCCCATTTTTCAGGTGTCATTAGGTGAACGCGCAACGCCCTTGCTGCGTGTAAACCGTACACCTCACAGTCTAAAACCTCGTTGCGGCGGCCGCTCTTTTTCTGCCACACCCGACGGCCTCGGATACTCCGATGCGGCGCTTTCACCTCGGAGGTTATCTGCTTGAAATAATCATTTCTCACATCAGCAAAATAATGAAATCGTCCGCCGCCGGATGCCTCTAGATTCAGTTGGCCGGCCAGCCAGTCCTTGGCTTTATTTGTCCCGACCATATAAATTTTGACGCCGTGACGATCCGCTTTCGTTTGCCGATTAGGGTTTCGGTGGTCAATCGATTTCGCCCGAGGCGTACTGAATATCTCTGGATCCTGCTGCATGCTGGACCCCTTCACCGCCATGATTAATACACTACTGCGCCTTTTCTGCCGGGTCCGAACCCAATGATAAACAGCGTCATTCGTTTGCCCATCCGACGAGTCAATCGACACGGCCGAGACAAACATCTGTTGCCCGTTGCTATGCGGAATTACTGAAAAAATAACCTCATCCAGTGCGTTCCACACAGCATCGTTTTTATCGACCGCCGTGTTGTCAACCCTCAATTCGCGCCAGGTCAGCAGCCAACTCTCCTCCCCCCGACCCCACGCCCGAATAATCAGCGCCAGACGATCATGCTGAACATCTATACTGGCGGTGATCAGCAGACCGCCATCGGGAACAACCATCTCCGGATAGTTTTGTGCTGCATCGCGCAGAACCGATTCGTCGGCCTGCTCATCTTTATACTCATATGGCCGACCGAGTTTACTGTTCTGAAATACGATGCGGGCCGACTCATCACCATTTGCCGCATCATGCTCAGCCTCCAGATAATCACGCACCACATCAGCAAGCTGGGTGCCAGGCATGCAGACGTAGAGTTCATTCAGCTCTTTAAAACCCACCACATTGCCAGACGTTTCCACTGTTGGAACCCAACCACACCAGGGATCACCCGCTTCATCAGCGGCACGGCAGGTATTCAAAACATTCTGCTGGCGGTTCCAGTCATCCCACACCGATCCACAGTGCGGGCAGACATACACGGCTGAATCAGGATCAGCACGTCGGAAAACAGGATGATCTGCCCCGCCTTCTTTTTCCAACCATTTGACGTGTTCAAAATCCAGTACATGCACATCGCCACAGTCATGACAGGCAATCGGTAATACCCGTTGATCGGAGATGTTGATATTCTCCTCAATACGGGACAACCCTTTGACCGCCGGCGTTCCACCCAATATCATTTTGCTGCGCCGAAATCGTTTCAGCCGCTCTTTTGCCAACCGGATTGCATCGCCCTGATCCTTTACGTTGTCACTCGTATCGTCCGGCTCTTCAACAATCACCAGCGGGCACGGCGTAGATTTCACACTGCTGGCGGAGTTTGACCCAACCAATTTGAGAAAACCGCCTACAAATTTCTTATGCATGGCGCGATTTCCCGCTTTGCGGCTGGTGCTGACATCCATCACAGCCGAAATAGCGGGCGTCGCCTTCACCGATGGCGTCAGCTTCTCGTCCTCAAATTCCCGTCCGGCACCCTCTTTTGGGAACATCATCAGGATAGCTGACGGCATGCAGGTGATCCGTTTCCCGAGAAACGCAATCAGTCCGAACGTCCACCCAATCTGAGCCGCTTTTTGCAAAACCACCACACGAACTTCAGGATCATCCAGAGCATGGAAAACTCCCCAGAGATAGGGTACGTAGTCCGGGTTATAGCAACCTGGCAGGTCTGCTCCCTCCTCCGGTAATCTGAAATATTTTTTTGCCCACTGCCGGGTTGGAATGTCAGGCGGCGGTATCCATCTCTCCGTCACCCTCATCAGCACTCTGTGCAGCGAATGTTGGGTAAGCAGCAATAGATTCGAAGGCAGCGGATGTATGTTCATCGATTAATTCCGGGTCCACAGTAATACCGTGTTTAGTCTCTATCCCGGCAATGATCCTCTCCAGTGCATGCATAAATTCAGAACGGGCGGATATTGCCCAACTACTCAAGATGGGCTCGATCTCCTGAACCGGAATAAGGTTTTTCACATCCCGATGAAACTGCAATTCTTTATTATCCGCATCAATCTCAGCCAGCCGCGTCCTAGCCCTGGCAAGAGCTTCCTGTTCATTTCCTCCCCTACCGGAGGCCTCTTTTCGCAAATGCTCGATATAAGCCAGTAGACAGATAATGTATGAACCGTTTTTTGGAATCGTTCCCTTACCCTGATGCTGACTCACGGCCTGCTGGGTTATGCCAACCAGGCGACCGAATCCGGTCTGGGTAGCAGGCTTGTCGAGACAATCAAACATCAGTGATCACCAGTGAGAGAATAACAACAACCCCCCATAGAGCTGTTCATCTGCGCAAAACCTGCGCCGTTGTGACTCGTATATTCCGGCATCCCTGGGAAGGACCCATTTACTTTTTCTTTCCATACCGCCTTTCAAGCGCAGCCTCGAATAGGTTGATCGCTCTGGCCCCCATGTGCCCTGATATAGCAATCAACACAGCGGAGAACAGCGCATCAATATTTGATATCTCACACATCCAGAATGTGATTACGCCAGCGAACGAGGAGGTGACCAGTTCTCCACCGAGTTCCATAATCGAAAATCGTCTTGATCTCTCTTCTCTGGCCTTACTGATATAGTTCACCAGCCCTCCCCTCGCGTATTGCGTTGCCTGGGTACTGGAGCGATAGCGGCATCTACAATCTGTCCCTTGCGAGCACTGAAGCCTGCTGCATCAATCCGGATCAACAGTTCTGAAAAGAGTTTATCAACAAGGCCCCGTTCTCTCAGACGCTTACGATATACCCAAACCGTTTTAGCATCGGGTACCTTACCCTCCGGGCTCAGCCCAAGAAAACGACAAAAGCTATAGCGAGCCCGTATTTGGAACTCTGTTTGATCATCGTTCAGATTGAATAAATGCTGCAGAACCAACACTTTGAACATCAGTATCGCATCGTAAGGTGGACGCCACCTTTACTGGGATCACTATTTTTATAAACTGAGCCCAACAATACCCCAAAAGCCTTCTAGTCTACGGTCCTTTCCAGCTTTGGCAGCGAGTCTCTCAACGGCTCAAGGACGTCAAATCAATCTTGATGATCAAAAAACTCGGTTGCATGGTTTTTATCAACGGTTGGTTGAATTGGTTACTAACTTGATCGCTGATTTGGCAGGTTTTTTAGAGGCTCCCTAAACCCTAATAAACCTTTACATTGCGTAAATACTCAACAATGCCATGCAGGTATTTGCACACTTTGAGAGAACCTATTGTATTCTCAGTGCTCCCTACCCTCATTCACACCGTTTTTCATACAGACCTCAGTGGAAAAATAGAATGTTTTCGGACGATTATAATATTTGCGAAAAAAACCCTTTAACAATTCAAACCTTATGCTACCATCCATTTTAATTGCTCTCAAAAACAGAAAATAGGTCAATCGTCCGAAAATGAGCGCACCATTGGAATTATTACGTACCACATCTGCACTCTCTGGCGGCAATGCAGCCTTCATTGAAGGTCTCTATGAGCGTTTCTTACAAGACCCTAATAGCGTCGATGAAGCCTGGAGGGCACACTTTGAGAACATACTGAAAGATTCAGCAAACGAGGCTCCTGATATTGCTCACGGACCCATCAGATCCAACTTTGCCCGTCTGGCCAGAGAGAAGCACCCCACTACTCGGATCAGCGCTGAAAGGATGTCCCCCGGAGCAGCTGAAAAGCAGGCAGTGGTATTACGCTTGATCAATGCTTGGCGAGTACGCGGACACCAGAATGCGACCCTTGACCCTCTGCAACTAAGAGAACGCGAGCAGGTACCTGATCTCGATCCCGGATTCCACCGCCTGAGTGAAACGGACATGGATACGGTATTCAACACCGGCTCGCTCTATGCGCCAGATCGCATGCCCCTGAGAGAGATCATCAAACTCGTCAAGGAGGTTTATGGCGAAAATGTCGGTTCCGAGTATATGCATATTACGGACACCCGGCAGAAGCGCTGGATTCAAAAGCGTGTGGAAGGCTACAGAACCAAAGCCGACCTGAATAAAGACGAAAAACTCTGGCTTCTGACACTTCTGACGGCATCTGAAGGCCTAGATAAATACCTACATACCCGCTACGTCGGCCAGAAACGCTTCTCACTGGAAGGGGCTGAGTCACTGATCCCAATGCTGGATGAATTAATCCAGCGAGGCGGCGGCAGCGGGATCAGAGAAGTGGTCATCGGCATGGCACACCGCGGCCGCCTCAACGTCTTAACCAATATACTCGGCAAACCCCCGGCGGATCTGTTCGATGAGTTCGAAGGTAGAAAAACGCCGGAACACCATAAAAGCTCAGGTGATGTCAAATATCATCTTGGTTTTTCCACTGACATCGAAACGCCTGGCAACTTCACCCATGTAGTTCTGGGCTTCAACCCGTCCCACCTGGAGATCATCAGCCCGGTGGTTGAAGGCTCGGTACG
This sequence comes from Candidatus Vondammii sp. HM_W22, assembly GCF_022530855.2. Classification (GTDB taxonomy): domain Bacteria; phylum Pseudomonadota; class Gammaproteobacteria; order Chromatiales; family Chromatiaceae; genus Vondammii. The sequence goes on from NZ_CP099567.1 coordinate 2,171,819, forward strand.
AGCACGCCAACAGCGTCGCGGTGATCACACCGGCGATGAGGTTATACCAATTCTCATCCACGGCGATTCTGCGTTCGCCGGCCAAGGTGTCGTCATGGAGACACTTCAGATGTCCCAGGCACGGGGATACGCCACCGGCGGCAGTATACATATCGTCGTCAACAATCAGATCGGATTTACCACCAGTAATCCAATGGACACCCGTTCAAGCCTCTACTGCACCGATGTGGCAAAAATGGTTCAGGCCCCGATTTTTCATGTTAATGGTGATGACCCTGAGGCGGTTATCTTCGTCACTGATCTTGCCCTGGATTTCCGCCAAAGATTCCATAAGGATGTGGTTATCGACCTCGTCTGCTATCGCCGACACGGCCATAACGAGGCAGATGAACCGGCGATGACTCAACCCCAGATGTATCAGAAAATCCGCCGGATGCCCACCACCCGCAGCAACTATTCCGACCAATTGATTGTCGAGGGTGTCATCACACCTGAACAGAGTCGGGAAATGGTGGAGGATTACCGCTCCTCACTGGAACAGAATTCAGTGGTATCTCGCCCCACGCTAGCAGATCTCAGCTTTCCTTATCACGTAGATTGGGCACCTTATCAACACGTTGGGTGGGAAGAACCTGCTGAGACGGCTATCGATGAAGAGAAGCTCTGCCAATTGGCGAAGGGGCTGCTGAGGGTGCCCGAAGGATTCGAACTTCACGGCCGAGTTTCCAAAATCATGCAGGACCGCCACAAAATGGCCTGTGGCGACCAGATGGTAGATTGGGGGTTTGGAGAACTTTTGGCCTACGCGTCACTCGTTGACAATGGCTATCCGGTCCGCCTCTCGGGACAAGACTGCGCCCGCGGCACATTTTCACACAGACACTCGGTGCTGCATAATCAGATAGATGGAGAGATACACATCCCGCTGCAACATCTCTCTGATACCCAGGCTAATTTTGTCGTTATCGATTCCCTGCTCTCCGAAGAGGCGGTACTTGGATTTGAGTACGGGTACTCTTCTGCAGAACCGACAGCGCTGACTATCTGGGAAGCCCAGTTTGGTGATTTTGCCAATGGTGCCCAGGTTGTCATTGACCAGTTTATCAGCTCCGGCGGCTCCAAGTGGGGTCTCTACTGTGGGCTCGTCTTGTTCCTTCCCCACGGTTATGAGGGCCAGGGAGCAGAACACTCATCCGCCCGGCTGGAGCGCTATCTGCAACTCTGCGCAGAACACAACATGCAGGTCTGCATTCCCACCACACCCGCCCAGGTTTTCCATATGTTAAGGCGCCAAATGGTGAGGCCGATGCGCAAGCCACTTATTGTAATGACACCAAAAAGCCTGCTGCGCCATCGCCTGGCCACTTCGTCACTGAATGAGTTTACCAAAGGCGAATTTCAACCGGTGATTGGCGAAGTGGATGACCTAGACCCAAGAGAGGTTGAGCACATCGTAGTCTGCTCGGGAAAACTCTACTATGAGTTGCTCGAGGCACGCAAAACGCGAGGACTGAGCAACGTAGCCATCATCCGTCTGGAACAGATCTACCCTTTCCCTCAGGATCAGTTCGATAAGGCCACCGAAAACTACACCCAGGCCAACAAGCTGATCTGGTGTCAGGAAGAGCCACAAAACCAGGGGGCATGGGACCAGATAAAACACCGTCTCTATAACCAGCTGGGTGAAGGCAAAAAAACCCATTATGTCGGTCGGCCTTCAGCTGCTGCGCCTGCCGTGGGCTTCTACCACATACATGCAAAACAGCAAGAAATCCTAATCGACGAAGCCCTCTCCGGGCTCATCAACCAATCCATGAACCCCAGGATGCCTACATAATCATGAGTACCAAGATTACTGTGCCCGCACTACCGGAATCTGTTGCCGATGCAACCATTCTCGCTTGGCACAAGAAACCCGGCGAAGCCATACAACGCGATGAAAATCTGGTCGACCTGGAGACTGACAAGGTAGTACTCGAAGTACCTTCTCCGGTAGATGGCGTACTGGGTGCGATATCGGCAAACGAAGGAGATACCGTACAAGCTGGCGATCTGCTGACGATTATTGAGGCAGGCAGTGCCTCTACCGCTGAAACAACTGGTGCTGCTACAACTGTTGCGCCTACTCCCGCTGAGGTGACCAACGAAACCGAGCCTGTTCTGACGCCTGCCGTCCGCCGCTTGGTCAAAGAGATGAATCTCGACCCCAATCAGATCAAAGGGACCGGAAAGGGAGGACGTCTCCTTAAATCTGACGTTATGGCCTACCTAGATGCAAAAGAGGCAGAAACAACCCACAGCAGCGAAGCCGAAAAGCCTTTGGAGTTAATAATCGCTCAGAGCGGTATCGAAGGGGAGCGTCCGGAGCAGCGGGTGCCAATGACCCGGCTCCGTGCCCGCATCGCTGAACGCCTGCTCGAGGCACAACGGAATGCGGCCATTCTGACCACATTCAATGAAGTGAACCTGAAGGCCATAAACGACCTTAGGTCGAAGTATAAGGGGAAGTTCGAAAAAGACCACGAAGTGCGTCTTGGGTTTATGTCTTTCTTTATTCAGGCCTCGATTGAGGCATTAAAGCAGTTCCCAATGGTCAACGCCTCCGTTGACGGGCATGATGTGATCTACCACGGCTACTATGATATCGGTATCGCCGTGGGATCCCCTCGTGGCCTAGTCGTGCCGATTCTGCGAAATGCCGATCAACTTAGTTTTGCTGAAACGGAGAAAGCGGTTCGACAGTTTGGAAAAAAAGCCCACGATGGCAATTTGTCATACGAAGAGCTTACCGGTGGCACCTTCACCATCTCCAACGGCGGCGTCTATGGATCGATGCTCTCTACTCCGATTCTGAACCCACCTCAAAGCGCCATACTGGGCATGCATGACATACTGCAACGGCCAATGGTCGAGAATGGCGAAATCGTCATCCGTCCAATGATGTATCTAGCACTCTCATACGACCATCGTATTGTCGATGGCCGGGAGGCAGTGCAGTTCCTTGTCACCATCAAGAATTTACTGGAGGACCCTACCCGCCTACTGCTCCAAATCTGACCCCGATGATACTTACCTTAGTGTCCATCCAGAGGCCACCAATAAAAGGATCGCAGAGGGTTTCTTTGCTTTTCAATAACGCCACACAAATGTTGACAGCAAGTTATGGAGCGTCCACTTCCATGAAGTGTAGTTGGCAGGGATGCCAACTTCAAGCGTACATAGAGGTATTCACAGCGTCTCTTGGCAGTGAACTCGCCATGACCTCTAACCACAGATTTATTGAGAACTTACATCGCAAAGTTATATCTTAAACAGCCTCTGATTAATTCTGGATCGGATAGATGACGAGTTAAAATCTTCCGGATCAAGGCGGAAATTGCCGATAATAGCTGGCTATTGCCAAGATTTTCAACGCAGAGCCGGGAGATTTCAGCCATCAGACACCGATTCATGAATTGATCAGAGGCTCCTTAAATTGAGCACCCAGACAGTTTGTAGTGAAACCATTGCACCCGCCTCTCTATCCTTATAAGGTTTATCCAGCCGAAATAAACTCACATAACGCCGGGACCAGATGATGACTACGATCAGACAGGATGACCTTATCCAGAGTATTGTCGATGCACTGCAGTATATCTCCTACTACCACCCGGTGGATTACATCCAGGCCCTGACCAAGGCGTGGGAGAGGGAGGCATCAGTTGCAGCAAAAGATGCCATGGCCCAGATCCTGGTCAACTCACGGATGTGCGCTGAAGGACACCGGCCCATTTGCCAGGATACAGGCATGGTGGTGGCCTTCATCAATGTCGGTATGGAGGTTCGCTGGGATACCCGGATGAGCCTGGAAGAGATGGTGAATGAGGGTGTCCGTCAAGCTTATAACCACCCGGACAATGTGCTGCGCGCATCGGTTGTGCGCGACCCTGCCGGAGAGCGAATCAACACCCGTGACAATACACCCGCAGTGATTCATACCCGCCTAGTTCCTGGAGATAAGGTAGAGATCAAGCTGGCGGCCAAAGGGGGCGGATCTGAGAACAAATCACGTTTCACTGTACTCAACCCATCCGGCAGTCTGGTGGATTGGGTTCTCGATGTGATGCCGACTCTGGGGGCTGGCTGGTGCCCGCCCGGCATGTTGGGAATCGGTATCGGCGGCTCTGCTGAAAAGGCGATGCTGCTGGCCAAAGAGTCATTAATGGAACCGATTGATATCCATGAACTCCAAGCACGAGGGCCAGCCAACCGCACTGAAGAGCTGCGCCTGGAGCTGTTTGAAAAGGTCAATGCACTCGGTATAGGCGCACAAGGACTTGGCGGCCTAACCACAGTCCTTGACGTCAAGATCAGTGATTACCCCACCCATGCCGCCTCACTTCCAGTTGCGCTGATCCCCAACTGTGCTGCCACCCGTCACATAGAGTTTACTCTGGATGGGAGCGGACCTGCTGAACTGCAACCACCCGGACCGGAAGATTGGCCCGAGGTAACCTGGGAGGCATCAGCCGGTGCCCATCGGGTTGATCTGGACAGCATTACCAAAGAGCAGATCGCCAGTTGGAAACCCGGAGACCGTATTCTGCTCTCGGGTAAACTGCTGACCGGCAGGGATGCAGCACATAAGCGCATTCAGGGACTGCTCTCCAAGGGAGAGCCATTACCTGACGGAGTCGATTTCAATGGCCGTTTTATCTACTACGTGGGCCCAGTTGATCCTGTAGGAGATGAAGTCGTCGGACCTGCCGGCCCCACTACCGCCACCCGTATGGATAAATTTACCGATATGATGCTGGGTGACACCGGCCTGATCGGCATGGTGGGCAAGGCGGAGCGTGGTCCTGCCGCACGCGAATCGATCAAACAACACGGCGCTGTTTATCTGATGGCCGTAGGTGGTGCAGCCTACTTGGTCGCCAAGGCGGTCCGCTCATCACGTATAGTCACTTTTGAAGATCTCGGGATGGAGGCTATCCGCGAGCTTGAGGTAAAGGATATGCCCGTGACCGTCGCCGTTGATAGCCGGGGTGAGTCGGTACACGAAAGTGGCCCGGCGGAATGGAAAATCACGATTGGCAAGATGTAAGCTAAGAGATCATCTACAAACCTTCCAAAACTAGCGATATATAGTGACCAATTCAACCAACCATTGATAAAAGCCGTGCAGCCAAGTTTTTTTGATCATCAAGACCGACTTGAGCTCCTTGAGCAACTGGGAGATTCGCTGCTAAGGCTGGAAAGGACCGTAGACTGGGAGGTTTTCGGGTATTGTTGGGCTCAAGTTTATAAAAACAGTGATCCCAGTAAAGGTGGGCGTCCACCTTACGATGCAGTGCTGATGTTCAATCTGTCTGGTGATCAAACAGAGTTCCAAATACGGGATCCCTATAGCTTTTGTCATTTTCTCGGGCTGAGCCCGGAAGGTAAGGTGCCCGATGCCAAAACAGTTTGGGTATATCGTGAGCGCCTGAAAGGACGAGGTCTTGTTGATAAACCCTTTTCAGAGCTGTTGGTCCAGATTGGTGCAGCAGACTTCAGTGCTCGCAAGGGACAGACTGTAGATGCTGCCATCCTTCCAGTACCCAAGCAACATAATACACGAGAGGAAAATAGGCAGATCAAAGCCGGGGATAGCCCTGGCGTGGGGTGATAACAAACATCGCCAGAAGGATGTTGAAGCCCGCTGGACCATGAAGCATGGCAAAACCCACGATGGGTATAAAAGCCACATCAGCATAGACCGGAGGCACAAGGCCATTCGCAAGTACGCCACCTCACGTGAAGTGAAACGCAATGGTCGACTCACGGCCTGTTATCGGAATGAGTTTGCACAGAAACGTGCGATGGCTCGATGCAAGAAACCGAGACACTCTCTCAGGCGATCACATAAAAATCCTGCATTATGTCATCAAGCGGTTACGGGAGGATTGGTCACCGAAAACAATGGCTGGACGCCTCAGGCTGGATCACCCTCGAAGTGCATGTCTGCTGATTAGCCCAGAAGGTATCTATCGATGGGTGTACGAGGATGCTGCACAAGGCAGTTCTTTGTACCAACATCTACTGAGGCGGCACGAAAAGCGCCGAAAATAGCAGCAATACGGGATTAGACGTGGTTTGATGCCCCATCGTGTCAGCATCCATGATCTCGTCCTTGAGTGTAGGCAACCATCGTCGCTTTGGCCACTGGGAAGGCGATAGTGTTGAGGGAGCTAAGAGCTCAGGTGGCATTGCAACCCATGTGGAAAGAAAGAGCCGCGTACTGGCTACCGCTAAACTGAGCGACAAATCGGCAGATACTTTTTATCTGGCGACAACAACTGCCTTCATGGTCACACCGGAGAAATGGCGTAAAACCCTAACGGTTGATAACGGTAAAGAATGTGCCCAGCTCAAGAAAATTGAAGAGGCCACAAGCATGAATATTTACTTTGCCGATCTTTATTCCCCCTGGCAATGGGGCACCAATGAAAATACCAATGGGCTACTACGTCATTACTTCCCTAAAGGGATCGATTGGAGAAAAGATCACTGATCTAATGCTTTCAACGGCGGTGGAAAAGCTCGACAATCGACCTCGGAGATAGAGCCTGTAAAGTTTTCTATGTAACAGCCAGGGTTAAATATATTCCGCTAAGCGTTCTTCGAACTCAATCATAAATCTATTCAGTGCTGGTTTCCAATGACGGATCGGCATTGTCCACTTTTTCGATGCGGCCTGAATTGCCAGGTGGATTACCTTCTTCGCCGGGTCATCGGTTGGAAACAACTTCCGCTTTTTGATCGCTTTGCGAATGACGCTGTTCAGCGACTAATGGTGTTGTTCGTGCAGATCACTTTTCGTCTATCCTCCGGGTAGTTGAACAGCGTGTTGAGATTCTGCCAATGGGCACTCCAGGAGCGGCTCATCCGGGGGTGTTTGTTGTCCCATCGGTCAGAGGATTTATCCAGCGCCGGTAAGGCTTCTTCCCCGGTGATGGGCTGGTAACTCTTTTTCAAATCAGCCGCCACAGGCTTGTAGTCTTTCCAGGGCACCTACTTCATCGAGTTCCGTAGCATATGCACAATACACAGCTGGACATTCGGGAAAGCCGTGTTGATTGCATCAGGAAAGCCCTTCAAGCCATCGTCACAGGCAATCAAAATATCCTTCACACCGCGATTCTGAAGCTCTGTCAGCAGGTTCAGCCAGAACTTGGCATCCTCATTCTCCGACAGCCACATCCCCGATAATTCCTTGTGGCCTTCCAGGTTAACGCCCAAAGCGAGGTAAATTGCTTTGTTGATCACTTTCTTGTCTTGCCGGATTTTAACGACAATGCTGTCCAGATAAACAATAGGCTGAATCGCATCCAGGGGGCGAGATTGCCATTCGACAACCTGTTCGATAACCGCATCAGTAACTTTGGATATGAGTGTGGCGGAGGCATCGGCTCCGTATTTCCTTCAATATCGTGGCGATTTCGCGGGTCGTCATTAGAGACTGTTCAAAATATTGCCTAATTACCTACCAGGCTCAGCTATTGAGCCAGTGGTTATTGCATAATATAACCCACTTAATATAGAGGGTTTTATATCATGCCGAAAAATACAGTGCAGTTTCAAAAAGGTCCTAGTTTGCACGAATTTATTGAAAAACATGGTTCTGAAGAGCAATGCCAACAAGCATTGTACCAACTGCGTTGGCCTACCGGATATATATGTCCTGAGTGTGGCAACACAACAGGTTGTGAACTCAAAAGCCGTAAGATATATCAGTACCACAAATGCCGCCACCAAAGCTCCCTGACTGCTGGCACCATCTTTCACGGCACCAAGCTGCCGTTGAAGAAGTGGTTTCTGGCCATCTATTTGTTGACTCAGCGTAAAAAGAGTACTTCTGCCTTGCAACTGTCCCGTGAAATTGGTGTGAACTACAATACAGCCTGGAAGCTCAAGCACAAACTGGTGCAGGTGATGATGGAACGTCAGAGTCAAAAAAACTGGCTGGTCGCATCGAGATGGATGATGCCTGTATTGGTGGTGAGAAACCGGGAAAGCGTGGGCGAGGGTCTCGTAATAAAATCCCTTTCGTGGCAGCTATTGAGACGACGCAAGACGGCAGGCCAATGAAGATCCAACTGCGTCGGCTCCGCGGTTTTCAGAGTGCGGAGATCGCTCGATATGCCAGATCCAGTCTGTGTGCCGGCAGCACAGTTCTTTCTGATGGGCTCTACTGCTTCAGAGCAGTTACAGATGCTGGATGTAATCGTATGCCTATCGTCACTGGCGGTGGGCGAAAGTATACCCAGCTCTCCACCTTTAAATGACTGAATACCATGCTTGGTAATATCAAGAATGCTTTGCAGGGAACCTTTCATGCTATTCGTAAAAAACACGTACCTCGTTATCTCGCCAAGTTTGAATATCGCTTTAATCGCCGGTTTAATCTTCCGGCTATGATTGAACGATTGCTCTGCGTCGCGTTACGTACACCACCGATGCCTTATCCCCTCCTGAGGATGGCTGAGGTTTATGGGTAATCAGGTAAATCTATTCAGTGCTAGTTTCCAATGACGGATCGGCATTGTCCACTTTCTCGATGCGGCCTGAATTGCTAGGTGGATTACCTTCTTCGCCGAGTCATCGGTTGGAAACAACTTCCGCTTTTTAATCGCTTTGCGAATGACGCTGTTCAGCGACTCAATGGCGTTGTTCGTGTAGATCACTTTTCGTATGTTATCCGGGTAGTTGAACAGCGTGTTCAGGTTCTACCAATGGGCACGCCAGGAGCGGCTGATCCGGGGGTACTTGTTGTCCCATCGGTCAGAGAATTTATCCAGCGCCAATAAGGCTTCTTCCTCGGTGATGGACTGGTAAATATTTTTCAAATCAGCCGTGACAGGCTTGTAGTCTTTCCAAGGCACGTACTTCATCGAATTCCGTACCATATGCACGATACAGAGCTGGATCTGGGTGTCCGGAAAGGCCGTGTTGATGGCATCAGGAAAGCCTTTTAAGCCATCGACACAGGCAATCAAAATATCCTTCACACCGCGGTTTTGAAGCTCTGTCAACACGTTCAGCCTGAATTTGGCCCCCTCATTCTCCGATAGCCACATCCCTAATAATTCCTTGTAGCCTTCCAGGTTAACGCCCAGAGCGAGGTAAATCGCTTTGTTGATCACTTTCTTGTCTTGCCGGATTTTAACGACAATGCAGTCCAGATAAACAACAGGATAAATCGCATCCAGGGGGCGAGATTGCCATTCAACGGTAATCCCCCCATTTTCAGCTGCGCACAAAAGTAGAGCTTATGCGGCTTGCGCCAACTTCTGATACGGGGTTATTCCTCCAATGGCCATGTTTGGCCGCTCTGTATTGTAGCGCCACAACCATTGAGTGGCGGTGTGCTGGGCATACTCGATCGACTCAAAGAGATGCTGGTTCAGCCATTCATGTCGAACTGTTCTGTTAAAACGCTCCACGTACGCGTTCTGTTGCGGGTTGCCGGGCTGGATATAGTGTAACTTAATCCACTGTTTCTCTGCCCACTCCATCAGTTGACCACTGATTAGTTCGGGACCATTGTCGCAGCGAATGGAATTTAGCTTGCCTCGCCACTCGATGATCTGTTCCAGTGCACGAATGACACGCACTGCCGGTAACGAGAAGTCCACCTCAATACCCAGCCCCTCACGATTGTAGTCGTCGATGACATTGAACGTCCTGAAGCTACGGCCATCGGCCAGGCTGTCATGCATAAAATCCATCGACCACATGATGTTAATTTGACGAGGTACAGCTAGCGCATCCGGCACGTCGCGCTTCAATCGACGTTTGAGCTTGATCCGCAGGTTCAGCTCAAACTCCCTGTATATGCGGTATACACGTTTATGATTGTAGGGGTAACCCTTCACATTGCGCAGGTACAAATAGCACAACCCGAAACCCCAGGTTCGATTGGTCATCGTCAATCGGAGTAACCAATCTGCAATCAGTGCGTTGTCGCTCGAATGCTTGGCCTGATAGCGATAGCAGGTCTCGCTGATACAGAATGCACGACAAGCCAGGCGTACCGACACGCCATCCTGCGTAGCTGTGATCTTGGCCATCTCCTTGCGACGAGATGGCCTTACCACTTTTTGCCAGGGCCTTGAATCTTGATGTCTTCATGCAGAATCTCCTGCGTTCATATTACGAGAAAATTCTACTTTTGGCGTCAGCTACTTCCCGGGGGGATTACCCAACAACCTGTTCGATAACTGCATCAGTGACTTTGGATATGAGTGTGGCAGAGACATCGGCCCCATACATCTCCTTGAATGTCGTGACGATTCCGCGGGTTATCATACCTTGGGCATACAAGAAGAGGATCTTGTCATCCATTGAGGTAAATCGACGCTAGTGCTTCTTAACTAGCTGAGGTTCAAAGCTGCCCGCTCTATCTCGCGGGGTATCCAGTTCAAACTGGCCATCTTCCGTTTGCAAGGTCTTGCTGGTCGTGCCGTTGCGGCTATTACTCGCTTCGGATTGTTGATGCTTGGCAAAGCCAAGATGATCAGCCAGTTCAGCATTGAGTGCTGCATCGACCGTGATCCTGGTCAGCATTTGCCGAAACTCGCTGAGATCTTCTTCAGTTTTGATGTTTTTAGCGGCCGCCTGGGCTATCGCCTGGAGCTCTTTCTTGTCGATCATCTGCCTACCCTCTCCCTTGTTTGGGTTTGATGATAGGCAGTTACACAGAATTCAGGATAGTCTCTATAAATAACCCGACGAATGTCCTCGGGGTAACGAAAAAAGACGGATAAGTTATCCCACTTCTTGCCCCATGATTGAATCACGATGGAGTATTTATCGCCCCAGGCTTTCTCAAGATCGTCGGGGGCTGATTCAGCTGCCTCTTTGTTCAGCACCTTATAAACACACTTAAGGTCAACCAGAAATACCTTCTGGTGCCTGGAGCCAACGTAGCGTAGCGAGTTGCGTATTTGGTGAACAATCTCAGTCTCTGGAAATATTGTTTGTATCGCTTCTGGAAAGCCTGTCAGACCATCCACGGAAGCAATCAGGATATCGTTCATACCCCGATTTTATAAATCACTCAGTACGCCCAATCAGAAATCAGCGCCCTCACTTTCGGACAGGTATAACCCCAGCACTTCTTTTTTACCTTCAATATTCAGCCCAAGAACTGTATAAACAGCGCGATTTTGGTAGCGGCCTTGAGCCCTTTACTTTGTAGTGAATTCCGTCCAGCCAAACAAGAAAGGATAATGCGAATCCAGTGGGCGCTGTTGCCAAGCTTTTACAGTATCGATTATTTTGTCGGTTATCGCGCTGATTGCTGCGGTAGAGACCGAGATGCCATAGAGATCATGGACATGTTCACTGATATCGGAATAACTCAAGCCCCGGCCATACATCGACAAGATCCTAGTTTCAATCTCATCGCTGACACTGGTTTGATGCTTCTTAATAATTTGGGGCTCAAATGTACCGGCCCGGTCACGGGGCATATTCAGGTCAATACGGCCCTCGCTTGTTTTAAGTGTCTTGCGGAACTTGCCGTTCTTGCGGTTAGGCACCACATCATCAGCAACATGATTCTCTGGCCCACCAAATCAAAACGGTTAGGATTTAATCAGATCATTGAGGCTGAATACTTCACGATATTGCTGTTTATCTTGTGTTTCAAGAACATAAGACTCTCCTTGTTCTTTTTGTACCATCCATCCCGAGAATTCAACCTTCTCACTACAAATATGGATCGGAAGGTTGATTTTTCAACCTCATGTAGTCTATAGATTTTCCTGCGCTGCCCAGTCTTCGGGGGTAAAAGTTTTGATCGACAAGGCGTGCAGTTCATCGCTCTTGATCTGTACCTTGACTGCAGCCATTACCAGCCGCTGTTTCTGAAGCAGCGACTTCCCGGCGAATGCCTCACTGATAACTACTGCCTCGAAATGACGACCATCGCCCATAACCTGCACTTCGCAACCGGGCAGGCCTCCTTTGATCAACTCTTCTACTGTCTCATTTTCCATATTGAACGCTCTTAATTAATTATCAATAAGTTCTCATAAACACCATAAGGATGTTTGAGAAAGGGTGATGGAGAGTCCATTCCCAGAGATGTATTCACAGCGTCCCTTGGAAATGGACTCTCCATAATTCTCCCGCACAGACGTTTTGAGAACTCGCATTGTCAAAGTTCCCGTGTAGCCAGAAAGCCTGCATCGGGCCAGCGCTCCATAGCAAGACTTAAATTCACCCTGGTCGGTGCAAGGTAAACCAGCTGGCCATCGCCATCTTCGGCCAAGTTTTCGTAGGCCTTATTACGAAATTTCTCCAGTATTTTTTCATCGTCGCACTGAATCCAGCGCGCGGCAACAACGTTGACCGGTTCAACAACGGCTTCCACGCCATATTCACCTTTCAGCCGGTATGCTGCCACATCGAACTGCAGGGTACCAATCGCTCCCAGGATTAAATCATTATTTTTCAGCGGCCGGAATACCTGGGTTGCCCCCTCTTCGCAGAGTTGCAGAACACCCTTCTGCAGCGCCTTCATCCGCAAGGGATCCTTCAATACCACTCGGCGGAAAAGCTCAGGTGCAAAATAGGGAATACCTCCATATTTCAGCTCCTCACCCTCGGTAAACGTATCGCCTATCTGAATAGTACCGTGGTTATGCAAGCCAATAATATCGCCCGGCCAAGCCTCATCTACATGCCTGCGCTCATCTGCCTGAAAGGTGATCGCGTTGCTGATCTGGACCGTTTTCCCCAAGCGCACATGACGCATCTTCATCCCTTTTTTATAGCTCCCGGAGCAAACCCGGAGAAAAGCGATACGATCCCGGTGAGCCGGGTCCATATTTGCCTGAATTTTAAAGATGAATCCTGAAAATTTCTTCTCAGAGGGCTCTACCAGCCGTTGCTGAGTCTCTCTCGCTACGGGAAACGGAGCATACTCCACAAAGGCATCCAACAACTCTTTGACACCAAAGTTATTGATCGCCGAACCAAAAAATACCGGTGTCAATTCACCACGTGAATAGGCCTCCAGATCCAGTTCATGGCTGGCACCGCGAACCAGCTCGATCTCCTCCCGAAGCTCATCGGCCATATCGCCAACCACTTCATCTAACCTGGGGTTATCCAGCCCTTCGATCACCTCACCTTCATTAATCTTCCCACCATGGGTGGCAGAGAAAAGGTGAGTGGTATTGGAGTGCAGATCGTAAACACCCTTGAAACGCTTTCCCATACCGATGGGCCAGGTTACGGGGGCACACTTTATCTTCAGGATATCCTCCACCTCGTCCATGATCTCCATGACATCGCGGCCTTCCCGGTCCAGTTTGTTGACGAATGTGAGAATAGGGGTATCTCTCAGGCGACAGACCTCCATTAGTTTGATGGTCCGTTTCTCAACACCTTTGGCAACATCGATCACCATCAGGGCGGAATCCACTGCCGTCAGAGTGCGATAGGTATCTTCAGAGAAATCTTCATGGCCGGGGGTGTCCAGCAGATTGACGATAGAGTCCTCATAAGGGAACTGCATTATCGACGATGTCACCGAGATCCCCCGCTGCTTCTCCATCCCCATCCAGTCGGAAGTAGCATGACGCGCAGCCTTGCGGCCCTTTACCGTTCCCGCCATCTGGATGGCACCGCCAAACAACAACAACTTTTCAGTCAGTGTAGTCTTACCCGCATCGGGGTGGGAGATGATGGCAAAAGTTCTACGCCTTTGAATTTGTTTAATAAAATCCGAACTCATTAACCATAGCCTTGTTTATGTACGCCCATATGTACACATTAGTGAATAGCAAAAAAGCGGGAAAGTTGATAGTCCTCCATTATATAATTTTGCCGAAAATAAATCTTACACTGTTTGCTTTTTCACGGTTCCATCGAGGCTAATAGAGTAGCCGCTATTGTTAAAAGTGTGTGTTGCAGTCTCAACAACCCAAGTCTTGTTCACCCCATCACGAAAGCCGGATAATTTTAGCGGCGCTTCTGCCATGAATAAAGGATTGCCCGGTAGCTGAAGGCTAACTGTAGACTTACCCCGTTGAAAGTTTTCTAGTTGGGCACTTGCCGCCTTGATCGCTTCCGATTCATCTTTGAGCAGTTTGCGGATGGTGTAAGCCAGTTCTTCGTCACCTGTGGTCACTTCAATTTCTTTCGATTGTGCTTTATCCCGGTACTTTGCTTTTACACTGGCATAAGCCCCACGCTCAACTAAAGACACACGCCAATTGGTAACTTCTTTCGGCGCTAGTGATATTAGCGGGATAACCGCACCGCTTGCAGTCTTGGCCTCTCCTCTCTTGATGAATAGCAAGAACCCGCTGGCCGACTTGGCAACTGCACCCACTTTGCCACCTAATCGGTGTCAACAAGTTTAAATCATGTTCATTGGTTTGATTCACCACCTCATAATCAACAGCATCAAAGTCTTTACCAAGTTTCGCTTCAAGCCCATGTTCAGCGGCGATACTTTGCAAAATCTCTTTTAATTGAATTCGTGCGGGGGTTTACCGGGCTTCTGCCAAGTTCGTGTCTTCGGGACTTTCAGCCCTTTTTTCATGTTTGCTGCTTTGCCACAGATCATCAAGACATTTGACGGCCCTAGTATTTCAATTTCATCAACAACATATAAACCCATGCGTTGAATCACAGTCTCTTTGTACCTCAAAGACACTTCCAGTTCTGCACCAGTGCGCGGTAACGCTAAAACATGGTCAGCGTCACCCAAGCATATTTCAAGCAGTTGCTCTTGGAATCTTCGTCTTTGCGAAGCTCTAACCTAAATTCAATACGCTTAGGTGTCCCATCTTTAAAGAAGGTATTTTGATTTTCAGTAATAGATTCAATCATCCACCGACCGAATGCTACTTAGTCGATCCTGAAATATTAATAACGTAATGATTTATATAAAATAAGCGTCTAAATTTGATAAAATAAACGTCCGGAAAGGGGTAAAAGCAGAGAAAAACTGGACGAAACAGAGGTGGATAATTGAGCAAAGCCAAGACAGCCAATCCCAACCAGCAAAGTTTCCTGCACCAGAACTTACTGGATCAGCTGAACCCCAAGCATCCACTTTTGCTATTGGCCAGACAGATAGACTGGTCATATTTTGATGCTGAATTTGCCCCGCTTTATTCTCATCTTGGAAAGCCCTCAAAACCGATCCGCCTAATGGTGGGCCTCTCGATACTCAAGCATCTGGAAGATCTCAGTGACGAGGTTCTGATTCAACGCTGGATACAAAATCCCTACTACCAGTAGTTTTACGGGTGAGATCGAATTCCAATGGCAACTTCCTTGTGACCCCTCCGACCTGACTTACTTCAGAAAGCGTATTGGCAACGAAGGTTTTGAAAAGGTCCTAGCTGCCTCTATCGCCTTACATCAAGAAAAGGCGATCGAAGATAAAATGTGTATCGACACTACCGTACAAGAGAAAAACATTACCTTTCCAACTGATGCAAAGCAGTACCGAAAGATACACGGGCAGTTACTCAAGATGGCCCGAGCAGAAGGTATCGTGCTCAGTCGAAGCCATGAGAAGGAAGTAAAAATTCTCAAGCTCCCCACCCGATTTGCCACACATCCTAGGAATCGTAAAAAGGCACGTAAGGCCGTCAAGCAATTAAAGACCATCAGCGGCCGATTACTGCGTGAAATACAGCGTAAGATGACCGCAGAACAACAGAAATTCTATGCAGAAAAGTTCGCCCTGTACCAGCGCATGCTGAATCAGAAGCGTGCTGATAAAAACAAGTTGTACAGCCTACATGAACCTCATGTTTACTGTATGAGCAAAGGCAAGGCCCAGCAGCGTTATGAGTTTGGCACCAAGGCATCAATCACCACCACAAGGGACGCGGGCATTGTGATTGGTGCCCTGGCTTTTGAGAAGAATGTATTTGATGGTCACACCGTACCTAAGGTCTTGGCACAGGTGAAACGTCTCATCAATCGAGTACCCAAAGTGGGTATTGCTGATCGAGGTTATCGGGGCAAATCAAAGGTTAATGACACCCAGATAGTAACGCCAAAGCCTGCTAGGAAGAATACCTCAGAAGAAGCCATGGCATTAGCCAGAAAACGTTTCAGAAGACCAGCTGGCATTGAGCCTGTGGTCACTTAAAGAGTGACCATAGGCTAAAAAGGAACTTTCTTAAAGGCTTTGCCGGGGATCAGATTAACTTGCTTATGGCGGCGGCTGCCTTCAACTTTAGAAAATGGATGAGGGAGGTTCTTTTTGTGCTGAAAAATATCATGTCCATACTGTTGTTCCTGTTTGCAAAACAGAAACAACAGTATTATTAAGTGCCTGGAATGAATATTTCAGGGTCGACTAATTCGGTTGTTTCCGCACTCACGAAACAGGTTAAAAAACTTCCAGACAAGCTGGTACAGTCATTAACTTTGGATAGGGGGATGGAGCTTGCCGGTCACAAGAAATTTACTATGGCGATAGATGCAAAAGTCTACTTTTGTGACCCACAAAGTCCATGGCAAAGAGGGACCAATGAAAATACAAATCGGCTATTGAGGCAGTACTTTCCGAAGAAAATAGACTTGTCGATTTACTCTTAGGCACAATTAGATCGCGTGGCGAAAAAACTCAATCAGCGACCGAGAAAAACATTAGACTTCGCCACTCCTGCAGATAAACTAAATGACAGTGTTGCATCGACCCCTTGAATCTACAATCGAGGGCTTGAGAAAAATGCCCATGGTGTATTTACCAAGTATGCCTTGATTAATCGCGTACTGGCTAAGCGGCATTTATTAATCATTTCATAGGCAAGTTGCGACTGAAAGCCCCGGAATAGCCAAAATTAAGGTCACATCCGAGAATAACGCAGGTTATTTTTACAAATATTTAAGATTGGATGGCAAGTGAAGTGAAAAAAATATTTTTCAGGCCATCCCTAGGACAGCCCCCTATCCTTTTATCAGCTCTTTTAAAGCCAGTGCAAAACGCTGGGAGCGAATGGTCTATCCGGCGATCATTGTCTTTGGCTTAATGGGCCATCCGGTTTCTAGTTGATCTATAGTCTGACCACGGATATGCACGAATTGGAATGGAGTATAATCTGCTGATGGCGGAGAACATTTCCAAGCTATCCCTCAGTGTTGAGTCAATGGAGCTATGGTCAAATCTGGTGTATAAGCCATCAAGCAGCTTCCTGTTCAACTCGGATCCCATCTTTAAATTGCACACCTTCAATTACATCGGCGAGCAGTTGATAGCCTCTTAAGCGGTGCCATCTTTTTTGTGCAGTGTGCATCAACTTAAATGCCATGGCCAACGTCGTTAATCGACTACCGCAGTTCTTTGTTCTCGTGGTTCTAAGCCGCACTGTGGTAAACACCGATTCAATCGGGTTGCTGGTTCGTATATGCCCCCAGTGTTCCGCAGAAAAATCATAAAAAGTCAGCATCTTGTCTCGGTCTTTTTGTAAGCAATGCATCGCTTTCGGGTACTTATCCTCATATTTTCGCAAGCATAAATCAAAGGCTTTTTCGGCATTGGTTCGAGAGTCAGACATCCAAATATCATGCAGATTCTCTTTGACTTTAGGCTATATCGCCCTAGGCACTTTGTTGAGCACATTGGCGGTCTTGTGCACCCAACAACGCTGGTGCTTCGTCGTTGGCCAATGCTTGGTAATGGCCTTCCAGAAGCCTAGTGCACCGTCACCAACGGCCACCTCTGGCGGCACCGTAAAACCTTGTTCTGTGAGCTGCTCTAACAACTCTAACCAGCTCGCTTCTGACTCACGGTAGCCATCCGTAAGCCCAATGACTTCCTTACGACCTGTGCTGTCGGAACCCATGATCACCAGCAAGCAAAGCTTGTCGTCTTGCCTTACGTTGCAATAAACACCGTCGGCCCAAATGTACACATAGCGCCGCTTTGATAAATCGCGCTTACGCCACTGACCATATTCGCTTTCCCAAGTTTGCTTGAGGCGGCTTATGGTATTGGAGGACAAACCTTTGGCATCAGCGCCAAGCAAACCTGCCAGTGCGTCCCTGAAGTCGCCTGTAGAGATGCCTTTCAAGTACAACCAGGGCAGCAGCTCTTCAATGGTCTTCGCTCGCTTCAAGTACGGTGGCACCAAACCGCTGTTAAACTTGATGCCTTGCCCGGTACGATCTCTTACTTTGGGAACCTTGACCCCAATATCACCAAGCCCTGTTTGGATCATACGTTCCGGCAGGTGCCCATTGCGCACAACACCTTGTAAGCCTGATTCTCTCAGAAACCCTTGGTATTGTGCTAACAGGGTGGCAACTTCCGCCTCTATGGCTTGGGCTAATAGTTGCTGGGATCCGGTATGTAAAAGCTCAGAAAGGACATCTCGCGCTGGCCTATTCAGCCCGACAATATTATCATCCTTCATGTAGCGTACTCTTGTTGGTTGGTGATCGGCTAGGATCTTTTCCTTCCAACAGGATATGCTGCTTTAATTCCTCATACACCAGAAATGGCTATGCCTCGAGTCAATGACGTCAGAGGTAAGGGATATGCAGATGCATATCCATAGCATGGACACATCTATTTTGGTGATGAAGGATGATATGGGTGCTATCGCCACTAAACTGGATACCTTGCCACCCATGTTGCATGCAATTTCAGAAATGAACCAGTCGATGAAATTGATGACTGTTAATACAGGGGTGATGAGTCATGATGTGAGAGGCATGAACCAGAGTGTTGGTCGCCCTATGTCATTCATGAACTCATTCGCCCCCTGGTGATAAGTCAGCAGCTTCAATCAGTGAAACAGTGACTCCAGTTCGCCAAAACCGCTATCCGCCAGCTTCTCTTTGGGGATAAATCGCAGTGATGCAGAGTTGACGCAATAACGCAGTCCCGTAGGCTTGGGCCCGTCATTGAAGACGTGGCCAAGATGGGAGTCACCCATCTTGCTGCGAACCTCGGTCCGGGGAAAGATCATTTTGTAATCCGTCTCTTCCACAATACTTTCCGCTTTTAGGGGGCGGGTAAAACTGGGCCAGCCGGTGCCTGATTTGTATTTATCCTTCGAGGAGAAGAGGGGCTCTCCACTCACGATATCCACATAAATGCCATCACGTTTTTCATCCCAGTATTCATTATTGAACGACCGCTCGGTACCCTCTTCCTGGGTTACCTTGTACTGCAGCGGTGTCAGTTTACTGCGCAGTTCTCTGTCAGAAGGCTTGGCGAAGTTGCTTGCACTCTGTTCCGGTTTTGCTACTTTTATCTGTAAGTCATCTCCCCAGGTCTCTTCCAGAAACTGGTCGCGTCCGGAATTGTAACGATAGAACTTGTAGCGGATTGGGTTCTTTTTATAGTAATCCTGGTGATACTCTTCGGCATTCCAGAACTGTGTAAGTGGAAGCAGTTCGGTCACCACCGGCTTGTTGAAAACACCGGAGCTGTCCAAGGCGGCACGTGACTTTTCCGCGGCCTCTTTCTGGTGTTCGTTGTGATAGAAGATGGCAGGGCGATACTGTGCTCCCCTATCATAGAACTGCCCGCCGCCATCCGTCGGATCGATTTGACGCCAGAGGGAATCCAACAGCGTTTCATAGGTGATCACGGTTGGGTCATAATAGACCTGAACGGCCTCAATATGCTTTGTGCGGCTGGATGAAACCTGCCTATAGGTGGGGTTT
Organism: Candidatus Vondammii sp. HM_W22; assembly: GCF_022530855.2. Classification (GTDB taxonomy): domain Bacteria; phylum Pseudomonadota; class Gammaproteobacteria; order Chromatiales; family Chromatiaceae; genus Vondammii. The sequence goes on from NZ_CP099567.1 coordinate 2,191,502, forward strand.
TCCACCTCACCACCGGTATAGCCGGAGATCGCCTCTTTCACCCCCTCCAACTTTTCAAAACCCGACTCAACGCACCAAAAACAGCCGCCGGCAAAAGTGGCTACCTGAAGATTGCTTCCCAATTCCAAAGGCATTGCTTTCTGACTCTTGTCAGCGACGGTCTGGCTGCATCCGGCCAGCAGTGGGATAAGGAAAAGTATCACGTACAACAAAGGATGTTTCATCTCTCTCTCCAAATAATTCAATCGCATAAAATCTCAGATACAAGAGTGGGCTAAAGAGTTCAAATCACCATCACGGAAAAATCATAATTTTATCACGAGAAGTTTATCTGATGGTTGGCTGGTGTGAATCCGGAAGGGCAACAGGCAGGCTGAAAGTAAATATAGCACCGCCTTCCGGGTTGTTGACAACCTTGAGTTTACCCTGCAGCAGTTCTGCAATACGCTTTACTATAGCCAGCCCCAAGCCAGCGTGCCTCTGGTTACCCGCCTGTGCGGAACCCCGATAAAAAGGGCTAAATATATGAGGTAAATCTGCGGCCGGGATGCCAGGGCCAGTATCTGACACACTCACGGTTATCTCATTATTTTCCAGAATTATCCCCAGGGTTATTGCTTCCCCATTCGGTGTGTGGTCAATTGCGTTGCTGATCAGGTTGTCGAGCAGGCGTTCGGCCATGGCGATATCTGTGGTGATTAGCGGCATGGCCGGAGGGGGTGCCATCGACAGTTGCAGGTTGTTTTTCTCCGTATGCAGTTGGAATTTTTGCGTCACATCCTGAAGCAGTTCACCCAGGGCACAGGATTCGTACTGGGGTTGGGCATCCCTGGCCTCCAGGTGGGCAAGTTCGAACAGCTCCTCCACCATCTGTGTCAACCGGTTGCTCTGGCGCAGGGCAATCGCCAGATACTCTTTTTTCTGCCCGCTATTCAGTGCGGTATCTTTCATGATCATGGTCTCAAGGTAGCCGTGAAGGGCGGCCAGAGGTGTACGCAAATCGTGGGAACCTGTGCCACTAATTCCCGGCGTAGCCGGTCCTGGTCCTTGAGTTCATTCAGCTGGGAGATGATGCGTTCCGCCATTCCATCAAAGGCTTCACCCAGGCTCTCGATCTCATCGCCCGCCAACCTGCTTTTTGCGGCATAGGGCTGATGGTGGGTGAAATCACTGCGTTGAAACGTTTCCATTATTGTTGCCAGGCGTTGCAGGCGGCGGGTCAGCAGGTGGAATAGCAAGAGACCTGCAAACAGGCCGAATCCCAGGCTGCCGATAACTGCCCATGCGCTTAATCGAAGGACATAACTCTCCTGGACCAGCTGCTCCGCCGACTCATACTGCTCCCCCTGAAGCACCAGATAGAGATAACCCTGGGGGTTGTCCCCGGATGGAACCTGGGTTACGGAGAATGCCTTCCGGCGGTCATGGGATCGGGGGTCATCCCCCAGCAGTGGAAAACCCTCACCACTCAGAAAGGCCTTGATAGGTGCAAGATCGACACGCTGGCGTTTTACCCGGTTCGGGTCGGCCGAGAAGGAAAGAATTCGTCCTTCAAGATCAAGCAGGTAGATTTCAATGCTTGGATTGATATCCATGTAGGCGCTGAAGGTGTTTTTCAGTGCGGTTTCATTCAGCCGCCCCTCTTCAACCAGATTCCGATCGGCCACAATACGGCGGGATAGATCACGGTTGAAGTGCTGACTGAGTTCCTGGAGATAGCGTTGGACTGTGGTTGTAGTGATAACCGCATAGGTAAGGCCAATGGCGATAAACACCACGACCAGTACAACGGCAAGACGGGCATATAGGGTTCGGAACAAGGTTAGGCTCTTCCTGTCAGTGGCTGTCGCCGGAGAATTTGTAGCCCACACCCCAGACAGTCAATATATAGTGCGGGTTAGATGGATCTGTCTCTATTTTTGCTCTTAGCCGGTTGATATGAGAATTGACCGTGTGCTCATATCCGTCATGGTTGTAGCCCCATACCTGATCCAGCAGCTGAACGCGGTTGAATACATGGCCTGGATGGCGGGTGAAGAAGAGCAGTCAGTTCAACCTCTTTGTTGCCGATCAGCACGTGGCGTTTATCCACATCGATCACCATGCCACCCCATTTGATGATCTCGCCCTGAATGCCGGTGGTCGGCGGTTGCTTGAGTGCATCGACACGTCGGAACAGCGCCTTGATTCGTGCAATCAGCTCAGGGATGCTGAAAGGCTTTGTCAGATAAGTCATCCGCACCCATCTCCAGCCCCAGCACCCGGTCGAGTTCACTGGATTTGGCTGTAAGCATCAGAATGGGCAGGTAGTCGGCTGACTCTCTCATGCGCCGGCAGAGGCTTAGTCCATCTGTATCCGGCAGCATCAGATCCAAGACCACCAGCTGGTATCCGCCTTTATCAAACAGCGCCATTGCGCTGCCGCCATTACCGGCAATATCGGCGTCACAGCCGATATCAGCCAAGTGCTCCTGCACCAGGCGGGCAATGTCAGGTTCATCTTCAACGATCAGTACTTTACGTCGCATAGACTGAATGTTTCCTAAAAAAACATCTCTCTTGGTATTACCTGTTTGGCACTATCATGAAAGGACGCGGAGATCGCAGAGGGCTGATTGGTGGCCTGTGCCTCTTGTTTGTGATCCCTGCGTCCATTTCCACTGTTTTTTACGCAGTCACTTGATAGATATGTAGATTATCCTCACATCTCTTTCTTCATCTTATCTTTCATTGTCCCTTCTTTCATCATTTTATCGTCCATCATTTTCTTATCCATGGAATTGCTGCCCATCTCCTTATGCGTCATCATGGTTTTCTTTTCCATGGTTTTTGTCTCCATCATCCCATCCTTCTTCATCATGTCACCGGCTTGAGCTGTGACTGCAGCAAAGATCAGGCATGTTCCAAGAATGGCAGGTACAAAGTGATTGATTTTTTTCATGGTGATAATCTCCGGTAGTTAAGAATTCTGAATGCAGATCGCTATAGATATTCGATATACAGGGGTTATTAAAGAGGATGGAAATCTCACTGAGATCACGAAAATGTCACGAAATTATCACGCGGGGAAAAAGTGGTTTTTCAGTCGATGTTGGTTGATTATAAGCTTAAACAGGCTCCGGCTGTGTGAGCAGTTTGTTAACCAAGTTTGACATTTTTTTAGGGGCTGTCCTGCGATTCACAACGCTCTCATTGAAAGTGTGCTTGAGGTAATGCAGGCCCGCCAGTAAACGAGTGGGTAACGGGGGGTTGGCCAGCACCTTCGTTGTAAATGACATCAATGTCAACTTCAAGTTTTTCCCAGCTCATCTTCTCGGATAACCGCACCAATGGGAGAGAGAGATTTAAGATCTGAGAAAGTTGCGAATAGAATAAATCAGCACTGTTATCCGGTTTTTGTGATTTCATACTTGCAAGATTTTGATGTTGAAGGAGGGGCTCTTCTTGCAAACTACTTTATATAAATAGCTTATTAATTCATATTTATCATGTGATTATAAATAATTCAGAGGCGATAAACTACGAATTTCACAGGAGGGGTTGTGAATATTTTCCGACAGGTGAACATGGGTCCCGAGGAGCTATTTCCAGACATTGAATCACGAATCTTGCACCCATAAAAAAATATGGATATAAACCATAACGCTTCCAGACGACTGACAGCGAAAAGCAGGTTACCCGTCAGTCATCAAACGGGTGACGCACAATCAGGGTCTCTTTCCGGTCGGGCCCGGTAGAGATTACATCGATCGGCACGCCGGTCAGCTCCTCGATTTTTTTCATGTAGTTACGTGCATTCTCCGGCAGTGAATCCAGGCTTGGGGTTCCGATAGTGGACTCGGACCAGCCCGGCATTTCGATATAGATCGGCTCGCACTTTTCGAAACCGTCAGCCCCTACCGGCGGCGTATCGATCTCTTTGCCATCCAGTTTGTAGGAGACGCAGATCTTCAGGGTCTCCAGGCCATCCAGCACGTCCAGCTTGGTGATACAGATACCTGTGACGCTGTTGATCTCCAGTGAGCGACGCAGGGCAACGGCATCCAGCCAGCCACAGCGGCGCTGACGGCCGGTGGTGGCGCCAAACTCATGGCCTTTCTCACCCAGATACTGGCCAACCTCATCAAACAACTCTGTTGGGAAAGGCCCTGCACCCACACGGGTGGTATAGGCCTTGACTATACCCATCACATAGTCGATGTGGCAGGGACCGATACCAGTACCGCTGGCAGCGCCACCGGCGGTGGTATTTGAAGAGGTCACATAGGGGTATGTTCCGTGATCGATATCCAGCAGAGCACCCTGCGCGCCTTCAAACATGATGCTACGGCCTTCAGCACGCATCTTGTGCAATGTACCGGTTACATCTTCAGCCAGAGGTGTCAGGATTTCTACCTGGGCCAGAGCCTGATCCAGAACCTCCTGGTAATCCACTGTATCAAATTTGTAATAGTGCTCCAGGGCGAAGTTATGATACTCCATCACCTCACGCAGACGCTCGGCAAAATGATTTGCGTCGAGCATCTCGCCGAACCTAAGTCCACGGCGGGAAACTTTGTCTTCGTAGGCCGGACCAATACCACGACCGGTGGTACCAATGGCCTTCTTGCCACGGGCATGCTCACGAGCCTGATCAAGAGCTATGTGATAGGGCAGGATCAACGGGCAGGACTCACTGATGCCGAGCCGGGAGATGGCAGGAATACCGCCCTTCTCCAGCATATCGAACTCCTCCAGCAGCGCACTGGGAGAGAGCACCACACCATTACCGATCAGGCAACGGACATTCTCACGCAGCACACCGGAAGGGATCAGGTGCAGAACCGTCTGCTTGCCATCAATAACCAGCGTGTGGCCGGCATTGTGTCCCCCTTGAAAACGCACCACCGCTTCAGCACGGTCGGTGAGCAGATCAACAATCTTGCCTTTACCTTCATCACCCCATTGAGTGCCGATAACTACAACGTTCTTGCCCATCTTAGATTCTCTTGGATATTTTATTTATTCAGTGTCCTGACAATCACTGTGCTGCCACGGCAACCCAATTCTCACCCTGTTTTTCCAGGACTTCCCCACAGCCCATCTCCAAAGCGTTAGCTGCCTGCCCGGGAAGTGCGCAAATTACACGACGCCCATGACGCCGCAGCTCTTCAACCCGCTGTTTGAGAAGCGGATCTTCAGACAGAGGGGCAAAAATACCCGCTCGCTCTTCACTACTTTCTGTTGCACCCAATCCCAGGAGCATTTTCAGGTCGGCACTGAAACCACAGGCCGGTCGTGCGCGACCAAATACCCGGCCAATATCATCATAGCGGCCACCACGAGCCATCCCCTGTCCCAACCCCGGGACAAAGGCAGCAAACACCACACCTGTATGGTAATAATAGCCACGCAGTTCTGACAGGTCGAAATGGATCGGCAGATCAGGGCGCTGTTCCGCCAACAGGACAGCCAGACGCTCCAGCTGTGACAGGGCATTCAACACTGCTTCACTGGCACCACTCAGGTTCTTCCGCGCCCTTGCCAAAACATCATCACCGCTCAATTGCGCCAGCTCGGCAAGCATATCCCTGACAGCACCTGACAGGTTAAACTCTCGCAGTAGACCTTCTGTCTCAGTCACTGCTTTGCGCTGCAGCACATCAAACAGTGCCAGTTCCTGGCGCTGGTCGAGTCCCGCCTGTTGTATCAGCCCACGGAAAATACCGACATGCCCAAGATCCAGGTAGATATTCTTGAGCCCGGCCTGTTCCAGTGTTTCGATCATTAGTAAGAGCACTTCCAGATCACTTTCCACTCCGGCATGACCATAGAGTTCGGCACCAACCTGCAGCGGCGCGCGGGAACCGGAAAATCCGCCACTTCGGGTATTCAGTACGGTACCGAGATAACAGAGGCGCGTGGGAGCTGAGCGTCGCAACTGGTGGGCGTCTATCCGTGCTACCTGGGGAGTAATATCAGCACGGATCCCCATGGTACGGCCGCTGATCTGATCGGTAATCTTGAAGGTTCGCAGATCCAGGTCGCTGCCTGTTCCTGTGAGCAGTGACTCCAGGTATTCAATAAACGGCGGCATCACCAGTTCATAGCCCCAGCCATCAAAGAGGTCGAGGAGCTCCCTGCGCAACTTCTCCAGCTTTTTGGCCTGGGGGGGAAGAACTTCGTCAATACCCTCAGGCAACAGCCAGTGGTTGTTTGTCATCATCTCCATCAATTCACAAGATAGAGTGTCACTACACCCAATATCATGCTCACCAGGCCGCCAACGCGCAGAGCGTGATCGTCCATTTCAACCACCACCTGCATCATTTTACGCATGGTGCCGGGACTTAGAAAAGGCATTACACCCTCGATTACCATCAATAACGCAAAAGCAATCAGCAGTTCATGCCACATAGTACTGTCCAAAAAAAAGCCGGGGTTTGGTTACCCGGCCGCATTCGGTAGTCAGGTCCGTAGGGACAGGCTGTGCATCTTCCCAGACCGGACAGAGATTGTCCATAAAAGCTATCACCGGGCTGCACAGAAATTCAATCTTCACCATATGGATTTATTGAGACCTTGCAATCGAGAATATTAATTCGCGGGCGGCCGAAAACTTAATTATTCACCCCAAAACGCACGCAGAAAATAAATTGACTGGCAATAGATTTTTTTCACGTCCTTCGGGGTAAAAAGGGTTTTTCGGCAGGTGCTGAACGATGGGAAAAGAGGTGCGGTTGTGCCCCGGAAACATCCCGGGGCACACCTTCATCATTAACGAACTCCGCCTTTGTCCTTAAAGAAACGGAAAAACTCAGAATCCGGTTCCAGCACCATCATGTCACCACCCTGCTCAAAAACCTTTCGATAGGCAATCAGGCTGCGGTAGAAGGCGTAAAATTCCGCATTCTTCTGGTAGGCAGTGGCATAGACATCCGCTGATTTTGCATCGCCGGCACCACGCAGCTGTTCGGCTTCTTTATAGGCTTCAGCCAGAATCACCACCTGCTGGCGATCCGCTTCAGCCCGGATACGCTCTGCCGCCTCTGCACCCTTGGCCCGTAGGTCACGTGCGACACGTTCACGCTCGGCACGCATACGGCCATAGACAGATTCGCTCACTTCCGGGGGCAAATCGATCTGCTTGACCCTGACATCAAGGACCTCAATGCCCAGTTCATTGGCCATCTCATCCGAAGCCTTGGTCAGCTCCGCCATAATCTCGGCACGCTCACCGGAGACCACCTCTTTAATCGTCCGCTTACCGAACTCATTTCGAAGGCTGGTATTAATGCGCTCGGAGAGTAGGCGTGACGCCTTGGTACTGCTGCCACCGGTAGACCGGAAGTACTGAGCAACATGGGTAATACGCCACTTGACGTAAGAGTCAACGATCACGTCTTTCTTTTCAATGGTCAGATAGCGTTCGGGACGGGTATCCAGTGTCTGAATACGGCCATCAAACTTCATCACATTATGAATGACCGGTATACGCCAGTGCAGGCCAGGAGCATAGTCATCATCGACAATTTCGCCCAGTCGCAGCTTCAGTGCCATCTCCCATTGGTTCACCACAAACAGGCTGGAGAAACCAAACCCGGCAAGAATAATCAGGCCAACCGCCAGAAAACCGATTTTTCCACTGTTCATTAGCGAACCCTCCTGCTGCGGGTTGACCCGGTGGAACCGCCATCCACCCTCTGAGGCGTAGACATAGTGTTGGACGGGCTGGTCGTAGCCGATCCACGCGCCGACCCCTGAATCAGCTTATCCAGCGGTAGATACATCAGACTGTTGCCGCTATCCACATCCATAATAACCTTGTTGGTATTGCTCAACACATTTTCCACAGTCTCCAGATAGAGACGCTTGCGAGTCACTTCCGGGGCCTTTTCATACTCAGTAAGTACCGCCAGGAAACGGGATGCCTCACCCTCTGCCTCAGCTATTACTTTTTCACGGTAGGCGTTGGCATCGGCCACGCGCCTGGCTGCACCACCACGCGCCACCGGCACAATTTCGTTGGCGTAGGCTTCCGCTTGATTCTCCAGACGCTCTTTATCCTCACGGGCCTTGATGGCATCATCGAATGCGCTCTTCACCTGCTCTGGCGGCTTCGCCGGCTGGGTATTCACACTGGTCACTTCCAGACCAGTGCGATAGAGGTTTAGCAGCGACTGTATACGCGTTTTGATATCGGCGGCAATGGCGCTACGGCCTTCGGTAAGAATAAAATCCAGATCATTCTTGCCGATGGACTGGCGTACCGCTGTTTCAGTAGCGTCACGAATGGTCTTTTCCGGAGATTGATCCTGGAACAAATAATCTGCCGCATCCTGGATGCGTGACTGTACCGTCAACTCAATATCGACAATGTTCTCATCCTTGGTCAGCATGGTTGCTTTGTGACGGAAGGTGGAGATCTGATCGACGTTGACCTTGAGCACCTCATCCATTATCGGGATCATAAAGTGGGGACCAGGCTCGGTCACTTCGAAATAGGCACCAAAGCGCAAAATGACGCCGCGCTCAGCCGGTTCAACAGTATAGAAACTCTTAACGGCCAGCAGCACAATCAAACCTGCAGCAATCAGACCGCCAATCACTTTTATATTTGCCGGGCCGGGGGTTCCTGAGGAGCTTCCGCTGCCATTTCCGCCACCACCCTTGCCGCCGAAGATACCGCCAAACTTCTCCTGCATCTTCTTAACCACTTCATCCAGGTCAGGCGGTCCTTGATCACCACCTTTTCCACTCCAGGGGTCCTTATTGTCCCCACCCGGTTCATTCCAGGCCATTGAACACTCCAGTTTCTATTGTATGTTGTAAGTTACCCGCCGAAAAACCATTGATTCCGGCGAACTGTTGATTCTATTAGTTGCCGGTCCATCAGGCAATCAATCGTTTCTCCAGCGTTGATTCCTGACAAATCAGCTGATCATACGCTTTCTTCGGCAGTTCAATCTCTATCTCCCAGCCACCCATTTCAGTGACCGCTTCTGCGACCACCCCGCCCAGTTCAAACAATCTCGCCCGTAAACGGCCATCTGCCGGCTCAAGCTGCACCACTTTGTGGACCCGCTCCTGATGAAAAAATTCCGCCAGAGCACCCAATAAAAGATCGACACCCTCTCCGGTCCGTGCTGAGAGCCGGACTCGTCGGACCAGACCATCTTCACCCCGCTCTAAACCGGGGCCTCCATCTTCCATCAGATCGATCTTGTTATAGATCTCGATCTGGGGAATCTCATCTGCCCCAATCTGCTTTAGAACACTGTTCACTTCTGTAACGCAGACCGTTTTTTGCGGGCTCGCCGCATCAATTATATGCAACAGCAGCGAGGCTTCTGAAGTCTCCTGCAGGGTAGATCTGAAAGCCGCCACCAATTCATGAGGAAGATTGGAGATAAATCCTACGGTATCGGCCAATACAAGGGAACTCTCTCCTGGCAGATCCACCCGTCGCAGGGTAGGGTCAAGAGTCGCGAAGAGCTGGTTCTCAACGTACACACCCGAACCGGTCATCTGGTTGAATAGCGTGGATTTTCCGGCGTTGGTATAACCAACCAGAGAGACCGTTGCTATCTCCGCCTTGCTGCGTGCCCGTCTTCCCTGGTCTCTTTGCCCCTCCACTTTTGCCAGTCGTCGCCGGATCTTGGCAATGCGGTTATTCAATAAGCGCCTGTCAGTCTCCAGCTGGGTTTCACCCGGGCCGCGCAGACCAATACCACCCTTCTGTCTTTTCAGGTGAGTCCAGCCTCTGACCAGACGGGTTGAAAAATGCCGGAGCTGGGCCAACTCAACCTGCAGTTTACCTTCGAACGAGCGCGCCCGCTGGGCGAAAATATCAAGAATCAGGCCGGTTCTATCCACTACCCGACACTCAAATTCCTGCTCCAGGTTACGCTCCTGGCTGGGTGAGAGCGCATGATTGAAAATCACCAGCCCCGCCCCGGTAGCGAGGATGGTTTCACGGATCTCTCCAGCTTTGCCGCGTCCGATATAGAGCCTGGGATCAGGCTCTTTCCTACTGCTCATTACCGTAGCCACAGGCGACCCGCCGGCCGAAGTTGCCAGCTCTTCAAACTCAGCCAGTTCATCCTGGTCTGTTTTCGTGCCAATATCAACATGCACCAGGATGGCTTTCTCTCCGTTTTTTGGGCATTCAAACATCAATAGCGGCCGAGAATTCTGATTTGACGGCTATCAGCAACCACATTAAACAACACATTGCCTCCCGATTATGATTATAGTTGGAGTCACCTCGCCTGCTTTGGGGATCAATAGTTGCCTGGCTCCGATTCCGACGAGTTTTCAGTGCTTACCTGGAGCTTAACGTTGCGTGATGGAACCACTGTGGAAATGGCGTGTTTGTACACCATCTGGCTGACAGTATTCTTCAGCAGCACGACGAATTGATCAAATGACTCGATCTGCCCCTGTAATTTGATTCCATTCACAAGGAAGATTGACACAGGAATACGCTCTTTACGCAATGCATTCAGGAAAGGGTCTTGCAAGCTCTGCCCTTTGGACATGGAGTTCTCCTTATTTTTTTCCAAAACGGGAAAAGCCGTAGGGACAAAAAGCAGTCCCAATAAATCTAAAGTCTAACAATTCACAGTTGTAGCATATGCACAGACGCCTGCAGTTCATATGAGGACAGGACGAATGATTTTCAAGGCCTCTGAGCTCAACTCACCCTCTATTTCGTCCAGCCAGTGGATTTCAGAATCGGATCGGAGCCAGGTTAATTGGCGTTTGGCGAGCTGGCGGGTGGCTATGATGCCCTTTTCTATCATCATTTCCCTATCCCACTCCCCCAGTATATATTTCAGCATCTGGCGATAGCCGACAGAGCGCATCGAGGGCATATCAGGTACCAGATCATCTTGTTTCAGCAGGTTTCTAACCTCCTGCTCAAAGCCCTGATCCAGCATCAGCTGAAACCGTCCGGCAATCCGTTGGTACAACACCGCCCGCTCTTTTGGCGCGCGCGCCAGCTTTATCACACGATAGGGCAGCTTTTTACCACTGCTCTGTGCCTGTAGTTCGGACATGGGACGCCCAGTCAATTCATGCACCTCCAAGGCCCGCTGGATGCGCTGGGTGTCATTGGGATGAATTCTGGCCCCACCTTTCGGATCGACTTTCAACAGTTTGTCATGCATATACGTCCAACCATGCAGAGCCGCTTCCCGTTCCAGATGTGACCGCACCCCCTTATCCGCTTCAGGCAGCTCCGACAAACCGTGCTCCAGAGCACGAAAGTAGAGCATAGTCCCTCCCACCAATAATGGGATATGCCCGGCTGCGGTGATCTCTGCCATCTCTGCCAGGGCATCCTCCCGGAAACTGGCCACTGAATAGATCTCTGCCGGGTCACAGATATCAATCAGCCGGTGGGGTGCCAGGGCCAGCCCATCGGCATCCGGTTTGGCTGTACCTATATCCATACCACGGTAAACCAGGGCTGAATCCACACTGATGATTTCACAGGGAAGCTCCTGCACCAACTGGATCGCCAGTTCTGTTTTACCGGAGGCCGTCGGCCCCATCAGGAAGATAGCCGGTGGCAGCAGGCTACTCATCAACGGCCTCGCAGAAAAAGCCGGTCCAGATTGGCCATATCGAGCTGGGTCCAGGTCGGGCGTCCATGGTTGCACTGATCACTTCGCTCAGTGCGTTCCATATCGCGCAACAGTGCGTTCATCTCTTCAACAGTTAGGAGGCGATTGGCACGCACCGAGCCATGACAAGCCATGGTCGATAACACCCCATTGATCTCGTTTCGAATCCGCTCACTGGTACCGTGAACCACAATATCGGAGAGCAAATCCCGCAACAATTTTTCAGCATCTGCACCCTGTAACGGTACCGGAATGGCACGTACCACCAATGTCTCGGTATCCAATCTGTCCACCTCCATGCCAAGCTCGGAAAACAGATCCATGTGCTCTTCTGCAAGCTCAGCCTCCCGTCCGCTGACAACGACCGATACCGGCACCAACAGCGGCTGGCTTTGGATTCCATTCTCGGCACGGGCCTGCTTGAAACATTCGTAGGTGATACGTTCGTGGGCTGCGTGCATATCCACCAGTACCAGCCCCTCACTGTTCTCCGCCAGAACATAGACCCCTTTGAGCTGCGCCAGGGCATACCCAAGGGGCGGAATCTCTTCAGGTTCATCGGCATTCTCAGCAGATGCAGATGGCAATGGGTGTTGCATGTCAAAACTGGACCTATAATTGCCAGAGCGCTCCTGTACTTGAAACCCCAGGGGCCGCTGATAAGCAGACGTTGCCGATAAAGAGGTGGGCGCCGGTGTCAAGGCAGCATCGATCTGTCGAATTTCACCGGTCTCTCTATCCACTTCTGTTCCGGGTTTAGTCTTGGCCAAAACCTTGTGCAGGGTACGGAACAGGAAGTCATGGGCCATCCGACCATCACGAAAACGAACCTCGTGTTTGGTGGGATGGACATTGACATCAACCAGCAGCGGGTCCAGCTCAAGATAGAGTACATAGGCAGGATGCCTGCCGTGAAACAGCACACCCTGAAACGCCTGACGTACTGCATGAGTGACCAGCTTATCCCGCACCATGCGACCGTTGACATAAAAGTACTGCATATCGGCCTGACTACGTGAGAAGGTCGGCCGGGCAACCCATCCAAACAGACGTAATCCCGCCTGCTTCCGCTCAAAATAGAGCGCCTGCTCCAGAAAAGCCCCCCCCAGAAGCCCGGCCAGCCGTCTCTCCTGCTCCACCCGCTGAGTTGCAGGGGGCTGAGAGAATATTTCACGCCGGTTATGTTGCAGGGAAAAAGCCACATCAAACCGGCTCAGGGCCAAACGCTTCACCAGAGTCTCGATTTGATTGAATTCTGTCTTTTCCGTGCGCAAAAATTTGCGCCGGGCCGGTGTGTTAAAGAAAAGGTCGCGCACGTCAAGAGTGGTCCCTACCGGGTGGGCGACAGGTTCGGGTAATGCCACTTGTTTACCACCATCGCCAGTTACACTCCAGCCGGCATCCCCATCGGCAGACCTCGATGAGAGGGTCAACCGTGATACCGAGGCTATGCTGGGCAGTGCCTCGCCACGAAACCCCATACTGCAGACCCTCTCCAACTCTTCAAGGCTGCCGATCTTGCTGGTGGCATGACGGGAGAGCGCCAGGGCCAGATCATCATGCTGAATGCCGCCACCATTATCACGCACCCGAATGAGACGAACACCCCCCTGCTCTATCTCCACATCAATCCGGATTGCACCAGCGTCCAGACTGTTCTCCACCAGCTCTTTAACCACCGAAGCCGGGCGCTCAACCACCTCGCCAGCGGCGATCTGATTGATCAGTTGAGGAGGTAAGGCATGAATGCGCATAAGTTCGTGAATTCCCGATTATTTCTGAAAAGAGGATTATAAACCGGTTTATGCAATCGAGATTAGTCAAAACTAAAAAAATTCTCTGCATCTCATAATTCAAATTGTTCCAGGATAGTCACTACTTAGGATCTATTAACACTAATTCAGTGCATCAATGATAAGTGCAAAATGAATAAAAACATGAATACAGCATCCAATTTGTCAAAGCGTGAGAAAATATGACGAAATCCTTTCAAGCGGCGGAACAACGGGAACAATACCCGGATCAAATACCAATTGTCGGGTTTCATCGCCTTCGTAGGCCTTCTCCACAATCACCTGAGTACCTCCCCAGCTATTGTTTTTAAGGGCTTTAAGCAATTTGCTTCCTTCAGGCTCATCATCAGCTTGTCAGGGATACAATGAAAATGTCACTGCTGTTTGAGCATCTGCTACAACCCTATGAATTTTGGTTGTCCATCCGGCTCGTGATTTACCGATAAGTTGTTCACCGTTTTTTTAATACGCCCGTACCATCTGGATGGACTTTTACTGCCGTGCTATCGAGAGAAACATGATCAACTTGAATATTGGTGATGTCGTTCTCTTGCAGGTCAGAAAATACACAATCCAGAACGCCCTTTCTGGCCCAACAATTAACACGCGCACAAATACTGTGCCAATTGCCAAATTTCTTCAGTAATCCACGCCACTTGCAACCTTGTTCGACTACATACAAAACGGCATTCCACACTTGTAAATTGGATATCTTTGCGTTGCCGCGTTGAATGGGCAGTGATTTTTCAGAAATCTAGTAATGCGCCGATGTAATTTCCATCAGTTTGTTCTACCTTAAATTAGTGATAAGGAAAACTCTAAAAAACCGACAAAGGCCAATAGTCTCTAGCAAATCGGGAGAGCCCGGTATCTTCGCGCTCATTTTTCTGGCAACATCCATATTCATACCTCGCTTCATCCGGCCAGCCACACCAATCGACGCATGTTGTACACCAAATTCATCATACCAACCAACTGGATCAACAGCTCTGAAAAGAGTTTATCGAAAAAGCCCCATTCTTTCAGGCGCTCACGATATACCCAAACTGTTTTGGCATCGGGCACCTTACCTTCCGGGCTCAGTCCAAGAAAATGACAAACGCTATAGCGATCCCGAATCTGGAACTCTGTTTGATCATCGGGTAGATTGAGTAAATGCTGTAGGACCAACACCTTGAACATCGGTACCGCATCGTAAGGTGGATGCCCACCTTTACTGGGATCATTGTTTTTATAAACTGAGCCCAACAATATCCGAAAACCTCCCAGTCTCCGGTCCTTTCCAGCTTTGGCAGCGAGTCTCCCATCTGCTCAAGGACGTTAAGTCGGTCTTGATGATCAAAAAACGTTGAATTGGTTACTATGATCGCTGATTTTGGAAGATTTTTAGAGGCTCCCTCAGCACGCCCATAGGGAGCCTCTAATCAATTTATAATCTTCTTGATTCTTTGTAAAAACGGGTCTTCTAGAAAACGACCAATGCAATACCAAGAGCCAATCACTCCATCATTGCCGCTTTAGCAGATTGATAATCGTAATCCAACGCCCTTGCCACTGCTTCGCAGGTTACCTGCCCACGATGGACATTTAAGCCATTCAATAGACCAGCGTCATCCGTCAGCGCCTGGAGGAGTCCTTTATTGGCAAGCGCCAGTGTATAAGGCAGTGTTGCATTGTTCAGCGCATAGGTCGATGTATGAGCCACAGCACCCGGCATGTTGGCCACGCAATAGTGGACAATATTATCGACAATAAAAGCAGGGTTTGCATGGGTGGTTGGATGGGACGTCTCAAAACAACCGCCCTGATCAATGGCGACATCCACCAGCACCGAACCCGCTTTCATCCGCCCCAGCATCTCCCGGGTGACCAATTTGGGTGCGGCGGCACCTGGAACCAGGACTGCACCAACCACCAGATCAGCACCTAATACGTACTCCTCCAACGTCTCCGTGGTTGAATAGATCGTATTGAGCCGACCACCAAACTGCGTATCCAGTTCAGCCAATCGCTCCAATGAACGGTCAAGTACAGTGACACGGGCTTCCAACCCCATCGCCATGCGAATGGCATTGGTGCCCACAACACCGCAGCCAATAACCGCAACATGAGCAGGGGAAACACCAGGCACCCCACCCAGTAGACGCCCTGCCCCATCATTGGATTTTTCCAGGCACTGTGCCCCGGCCTGGATCGACATCCGACCAGCCACTTCTGACATTGGAGTTAACAGGGGCAGTCCGCCCCGTTCATCGGTTACCGTTTCATAAGCAATGGCCGTGGCACCAGAGGTGGCCAGTAATTTCGCCTGTTCAGGGTCGGCGCAAGGTGCAAGTAGGTGAACAGTAACTGCCCCTCTCTCAACATTCTGCACTCATCAGGCTGGGGCTCTTTGACTTTAACGATCATCTCTGCCCTTTGAAAAATCTCGCCGGCGCTGCCGACAATCCCTGCCCCGGCCGCCATATAGGCGTCATCACCCATACCTATACCCATCCCGGCCTGGGTCTCCACCAGCACCTGATGACCATTGGCAATCAGCTCACGCACACTGGCCGGTATCATCCCGACACGATATTCATTATTTTTAATCTCTTTGGGTATACCGATCAGCATGAATTTGTCTCCAAACAAGCTCTGTTTCTGAAGCAGGCAACAATAATAGGATACAATGCCTTTCTGTTTTTTGCCGGGAAAATCCGTGAATCCTATTCTGCAAGTAACCAACTTGGCTAAGCACTACAGCGAAGTGAAAGCCGTAGATGGCGTAAGTTTTGCTATTGAGCAAGGTACCTGCTTTGGCTTGCTGGGGCCCAACGGCGCAGGCAAAAGTACAACCGTAGAGATACTTGAAGGGATTATTACACCCACTTCCGGCAACATCAGATACAGGGGGGAACCGATTGGTCCCGAGTTCCGCAACGATGCCGGAATCATGTTCCAGAGCACATCACTGCAGGATTACATCAAGGTAAAAGAGGCCCTGATCCTGTTTCAGCGCTTCTATCCCCGCTCCCGTCCTCTGGATGAGTTGATCGAACGCTGCGCCCTGAATAAGTTTCTCGACCGTGATGTAAGAAATCTCTCAGGCGGCCAGAGACAACGATTGTTGCTGGCCATTGCCCTGATCAATGATCCGGAAATTATTTTTCTCGACGAACCCACCACAGGTCTCGATCCACAGGCACGGCGGAATTTCTGGTCGTTGGTAAAACAGATCAAAGCGGAAAAAAAGACGCTGATACTCACCACCCACTACATGGAAGAGGCGCATGAACTCTGCGATGAAATCGCCATCATGGATCATGGGCATATTATCTCCCAGGGATCGCCCCAAGCCTTACTCAAAGCACATTTTGATAATTCAGTAATCACTCTCCCCGATAGCGATGTACCGCAATCACTTGACCAGGACGACAAGCTTTCTCTGTTCAGGAAAGAGGGTCAGGTCAGCATTCTTAGCAGTGACATAAACACCTCAATCCTGCATCTAATCAACCAGGGAGTGCCCCTCACTCGTCTCCAGGTCCGCTCCCGCACCCTAGAAGACCTATTTCTTGCACTCACCGGCCACGAACTACGAAGCTGACATGATCAAATCACGCCGCTTTTTTGCTGTTTTCTCAGCCCGCAACCATGAGTTCATGCGGGACAGGGTTGCTGTCTCCTGGAATATCGTGCTGCCGGTAATGATTGTCATGGGCTTTGCCTTTGCATTCACCAGCGACAGTATGGATCTGTTTAAAGTTGGTATCCATGGCGATCCCGGCCAAGCTGCCGAGACCAACCACTTTCTGCAAACGGAACACATCCAGTTTATTCCTGTGGACAAACTGGATACTGCGGTAACCAAAGTCGAACGCCACCAACTGGATATGCTGCTCGACCTCGATAGCATGCGCTACTGGATCAACAGCAGCTCAGCCAATGGTTATATCGTGGAGAGGCTCCTCGAAGGTTCCTCATCAGCACTGGAAAAACAGACCGTCACCGGGGATGAGGTCCGTTATGTAGACTGGCTGATCCCCGGTGTACTGGGGATGAACATCATGTTCAGTTCCCTGTTCGGCGTAGGTTATGTGATTGTGCGGTACCGGAAAAACGGTGTGCTAAAACGACTGAAGGCAACACCCCTCACCGCTTTCGAATTCCTTTCCGCCCAGGTACTCTCCCGGCTCTGGCTGATTGTCCTGGTGACCGTGTTGGTTTACGCTGGCACTAATCTGCTGATTGGCTTTCGCATGTACGGTTCCTACACAACGCTGCTACTGGTACTGACACTCGGTACACTGAGCATGATCAGCCTGGGATTGATCGTTGCCGCCCGCCTGGCCAGTGAGGAAGCCGCCAATGGCCTGCTGAACATGATGAGCTGGCCGATGATGCTGCTGTCCGGTGTCTGGTTCTCCCTTGAGGGATCAAATCCATTGGTTCAGCAGTTTGCCAACGCCCTTCCGCTCACCCATGTAATCGAAGCGGCGAGGGCCGTGATGATCGATGGCGCAGCCATTACAGATATCTGGCACCATCTGGTGATTCTTGTGGGGATGACGGCCCTGTTCACGACGATTGGGGCAAGCAGCTTCAAATGGGAATAACCTGACTGATTATTTACCCGGCCTAACCAGCCCGCTCAGCCCCATATCCTCAAATGCATTCTCCATCAGCTCACGGACCTTACCAGCATCTTCCAGTCTAAGCGCAGCCTTCAGCAGATGGCGTGCCCGGGAGCGGCTGAAACTGCGCACCACCCACTTGACTTTGAGCAGACTGGCAGCGCTCATGCTGAGGCTGTCCACTCCCATACCAAGCAACAGTACCGAAGCCAGCGGATCGCCAGCCATTTCACCGCAGACACTCACCGGCCGATTGTAGACGGCCGCACCTTTGACAATCTGCACCAAAGCTCTCAACACGGAAGGGTGCATTTCGTTATAGAGTTCAGCAACCATGGGATTGTTGCGATCGACCGCCAGTAGATACTGCGTCAGGTCATTGCTGCCTACTGAGAGAAAATCGACCCGGCGGGCGATCTCCTCTATCTGATAAACCGCAGCAGGCACCTCGATCATCACACCCACCTTGGGCATGGTCACGGCAGCTCCCTCATCTTCCAACTCATCATGAGCCCGCTGAATCAGCAGCAGCAGTTCATCCACTTCGGTAACCGAGCTGATCATTGGCAGCATAATCTGTAGATTATCCGTGCCGATAGCCGCTTTCAGCATGGCACGGATCTGGGTAAGGAAGATCTCCGGGTGATCAAGGGATATACGAATACCACGCCAGCCGAGGAAAGGGTTGGGCTCCTCCACAGGAAAATAGGGCAGCGGTTTGTCACCACCGATATCGAGGGTACGCAAGGTTACGGGGCGGGGAGCAAAGGTCTCCAGCACTTTACCGTAGGCTGCCGTCTGGGTCGTTTCTCCCGGGAAGCGGTCACGGGCCATAAACAGAAATTCTGTGCGGTAAAGACCTATACCTTCTGATTCTGCGATACCCAGAGAGCTCATCTCAGAGACCAGGCCGGTGTTGAGATAGAGCGGTACTTTAACGCCGTCAGTCATCTCCGCCGGCTGACCGCGCAACCTATCCAGCTCACGCGACAGCTCACGCTCCTCTTTCGCCAGCCGCTGATACTCATTCCGAACAGAACCCGTAGGAGAGAGATAAACCCTGCCATGATAGCCATCGATAATGACTTCACGCCCTTCGACACGGTTCACCGGAAGATCCTTCACTCCCATGACCGCAGGAACCCCCATACCCCGGGCCAGAATGGCCACATGGGATGAACCGGTCCCGGTTGCGGAAACGATCCCGGCCAACCGCTCTCTCGGAACTTCTGCCAACTGGGTTGCACTCACATCCTCACCCACCAGGATGGTCTGCTCGGGATAGATGACTTCCCGGGGCTTGTCACTCTGCAGATGCATCAGAATCCGCCGTCCCAGATCCCGAATATCGGAGGCACGCTCCCGCAGATAGACATCTTCCATATCATCAAATATTTTTGCGTGTACTTCTGTTGTATGGTGCAACGCCGTCTGTACCCACTCTCCCTGCTGAATACGCTCTATGGTCTGGCTTATCAGGGTGTCGCCACCCAGCATCAGCAGCAAGGCATCGAACAGGGCGCGATCTTCCGCAGGCAATCGCTTATCCAGATTCGCCTGAAGCCGCTTCAGCTCCACTTCCACTTTGGCAACTGCAGCACGGAAAGCAGCAATCTCCTCTTCAGGATCTTCCACAGGTCTGTCCGGCACTGCTTCCAGATCAGCCTGCTGGTAAGCCACCACCACTGAGCCGATGGCAACACCTGAGGCACTGGGGCGTCCCCGGAGAAAACGATCCGCCCCTCCGTTGGTAGTGTGTCCGCTGTCCAGTTCACCACTCGCCCGTGCATGGGTTATGGCACCCGCCAGCTGGGCCGCCAGGGTAAAGAGAAAGGTAACTTCATCATCGTCGAATTGACGAGGCTCCTGTTGGCGTACCACCAGCACACCCAACACCTTTCGATTCTGGATAATCGGCGCTCCGAGAAACCCGTGGTAGTGGGTTTCTCCCGTCGCGCTGACACGGAGATAGTGGGGGTGGTTGGTGGCATCGTCCAGATTAAGGGGTTCCGCCCGCTCACATACCAGGCCGATCAGGCCCCGGTGCAGAGGGAGGCTTACCTTGCCCACCGCCTCTGGCCGCAGGCCTTTGGTAGCACGCAGAACATGGCAACGCTGTTTGAAATCGGTCAGATAGACAGAGCAGACATCTGCATCGATTGCCTGCTTCACCTGTTCCACGATGATAGTAAGTGCCTCACCCAGGTCAGGCGCTCTATTTACTTTCTTGACAATGCGGTGCAGCGTCTCAAGCATCTAGGACCTGTTAACACTAATCCAATAGGCTCTGCTGGGACTATTTTTTTGCCCAGCAAGGCAGAATGAGTAAGGTGTAGTAACTCTACATGAGCGAATGATAACGCGGCTGGGCGGAAAAATAGCCCCAGCCCTTCGGGTTGCGCCTGAAAAAGTGCCACTCATCGTTGCTCGTCGCTCATTTGGAGTAACCAAACTACTCTCCTCGCGCCTTGATTGGCACTTTTTCAGGCACAACAGAGCCTATTGGATCAGTGTTAACAGATCCTATAGGGTCAGCGACGATTTTGGCGCAGGTAGTTGGCACGTGAGCGCACCGGGGTGCCCTTGGGAAACAGTAATGGTGCCAGTTCCTCCAGCGCTCGACTGTAGACCCTCCATTTGAAATAGACCACCTCACGCAGAGGATGCCAGTACCTTACCCAACGCCAATCATCAAACTCAGGTTTGGGGGAGCGATCGAGGCAGAAGCTCGTCTCACTACAGAGCACCCGCAACAGAAACCAGCGCTGTTTCTGGCCAATGCAGAGTGGCTGGCAATGGTGACGGAGGTAGCGTTTTGGAAGCCGGTATTTCAACCAGTCTCCGGTCACACCCACCAGTTCCACTTGGTTTGGCTTGAGCCCAACCTCCTCTTCCAACTCCCTGAACATCGCCTGCTCTGGCGTCTCATCCTCATTTATACCACCCTGGGGGAATTGCCAGGCATTCTGCCCCACCCGGCGCCCCCAAAACAGCTGCCGATTATGATTGCAGAGAATAATGCCGACGTTAGGTCTGTAACCTTCAGAATCAATCAAAGGAAAACCTATTGAAATTATTTAAGTTGATTTGATTGTTCCATATTCACCCGCATCCCGGCAACTCTCGACCAAGAATGAGATAGAATGCTGTTTTCAAAATCATAATTGGGAGTCAAGCCCTTGGCACTGGCCATTTTTGACCTGGATAACACGCTGCTTGCCGGAGATTCCGACTATCTTTGGGGGGTTTTCCTTGCCGAGAAGGGCGTGGTGGACGGCAACTATTACGAGCGGGAAAACGAGCGCTTCTACCAAGAGTACAAGGAGGGCCGCCTGGATATTTTTGAGTTCCTGCGTTTTTCGCTCAAGCCGCTTCAGGAAAACAGCCTGAAAAAACTGGAAAATCTGCGAAAAGAGTTCCTAAAGAAGAGAATCGAACCGATCATGCTGCCTGCTGCCATCGCCCTGGTGGAAAAACACCGTCAGGCGGGTGATGTCCTGATGATCATCACCGCAACCAATGCGTTTGTTACAACCCCCATTGCCCAGGCATTCGGTATCGACCACCTGATTGCCACCGACCCCGAAGTTGTGGATGGCGGCTATACAGGGGAAGTCGCCGGCATACCCAGCTTTCAGGAGGGGAAGACAGAGCGTTTGAAACAGTGGATGGAGAGAGAGAATCAGACACTGGAAGGCAGCAGCTTTTATAGCGACTCCCATAATGACATCCCGCTCCTGGAGCAGGTTGACAATCCGGTCGCCGTCGACCCGGATGAAGCACTGATAAAGGCAGCCAAACAGAAGGCCTGGTCTATAATCAGCCTGCGAGGCTAACCTCCTGGCCGATTCTCGACTATTCTTACCAGTGAACCGCTGATTGATACATTTATCGGCTTGCTCACCCAAAAGGTGCTTCAGCGATGAAAATAAAACCCTTTTCCCTGTATTTATCGTACTGGTGGGTGTCGTCATCTATGCCTACAATGCACCAAAACAGAAGCCCGAGCAGACAACCACTCTGACCCCAAAAGAGTACATTGAATTAGTAGAGGTAAAGAAGAAAGAGCGGCTCAAGAAGAGCGCAGAAGAGGCGGCTAAAACGCAGACTCAGGAGAAAACACGGTAGAGTACCCGAGCTTCGCAAGTTCAGCACGGCTCTCATTGGACGATCTCAATCAATGCCGGCGGCAAAAAGGGCGCTCATCTGGTTTTTCAATCGCATCCACAATCGCCGTAATAAACTGACCCGGCTCATCGGTACTGAGCACCTCAAGGATTCGGTTCAGCAACTTTGGATCCACTGAAGCCTCAACCATCCTCCCATCGCTGAGATTGACAGAGACTCCAACGGCATGCACATCCTCATCGCCCTGCTCTTCCATGAACAGCGCCTCATTCATCTCCAGCATCTCATCATAGTAGGCCTCGATCGCATCCATAAGCTCATCGGCCGTATCATCCGGCAGGCTCACCATGAAGCCCTGATCCTCCTTTGCGGATTCAGGCTGTAATCCTTTCTCCACCAGAAACGTAATAAACAGTTTCCAGGGACGTTCGTCGAAGAATATATATTCAAGCATTTTTGTTTCCGGTGTTGATGTCGATTAATGGCTGGCAGTTACATTCTGGTCTTGAATACCAGAATAATCTGATTGCGCAGGGTCTTGATCAGGTTTAGCTGCTTGCTGGTCAGCGCAACACCCTGGGGAGTTTGATGATCGGCATAGATAAGCCCAAGAGGCCGCTGCCTGAGAATCAGTGGAAATACAAAAAACGATCCCGCTTTGGATATTTTCCGATACCAGTCCGGAATATCTTTTTTAATTGTTCTCATGAGTATCGGCAATATAGAGGTCGGCGCCATTTTTCAGGGCGGCATGAAATACTGTGGACTGGTAGCGGATAGGGAAATGAAAACTACTCATAAAATCCTCAACGCCTTCATCAAGGCCCAGCCTGGCACTGACCTGATTCAGATTCACCCTCTCATTGCTCTGGTCAAGTCGAACCGGACACATTCAATTGAGACAGTTCATAGTTAATCGGTGACAAACTACCATTGGCAGTGTGTAACCGATCTTTGTTGTAGTAGCGGATGTAATCCGCGACATCGTACTTCATGTGCTCTCGTGTAGGTTGAGACACTTTTAAAATCCAGTCATGCTTCAGGCTGCTAAAAAAACGTTCAACCACCACATTGTCCCAACAAGCACCTACATCTCCCATCGACGAGCGTAGGCCATGATTTTCTAATAAATGTCGGTGCGACTTGCTCGTGTACTGTGACCCGCGATCACGGTGAAACACTAAACCCTTGTTAGGTTGGCGTAGGTTAACGGCTTTTATCAACGCTTTCTTCACCAGATTAGTCGTCATGCGTTTATCTATGGACCAGCCAACAATACGCCGTGAATATAAATCCATGACAATGGCTAAATACATCCACCCTTCGCCTGTTCTTAAGTAGGTAATATCACCGGCCAAAACATCATTGGCGGCGACCGGATTAAAGTTCTTATTCAACAAGTTATCTGCTACTGCATCGCTATGCTGACGGTTTGTCGTGACTCTATAGGCGGTACGCTGTGTGACGCGCAGCCCCTAGCTTACGCATCACAGTTTTCGTTCGATAGCGGCCAATAGAGAAGCCTTCTTCGCGCAGTTTTTTCATTAGCTCTCTGGAGCCCAGACTTTGGCGGCTTGCTGCAAACAAGGCTTTAGCTCGGCGATAAAGCTGTAACTCTTCAGCGCTGATTAACAGGGCAGGCCGCTTAACCCACGCGTAGTAGCTTGATCGACTCAATCCAACCATTTGGCATAAGCGGTTAACCGGCAACTGGGCTGAGTGACACTGAATAAACTGATGCTTTATTTCATTTCTTTGGCGAACAAGGCTGAAGCCTTTTTTAATATGTCCTTTTCGATACGTAGGTGCTTATTCTCTCTGCGTAATCGGTGAAGCTCCGTCCGCTCATCGGCTGATAACGCACCGTCTTGTTTTGAGGCTTCAATCTTTGTTTTACAATCATAGAGTTGATTTGCTCGAATACCCAGTGTATTTAGCCGCCTCAGCGACCGAATAACCTTGATCTGTCACCAATCCAATCGCTTCTTCTTTAAAGGCTTGAGGGTAACTCTTGTAAACTCGTTTTTGATTCATATCCGCTACAATAACCAACGGTATTGTCTTTTATTCAAGTGTCCAGATCAATTAAACCAGAACACATCAAGCAGCATTCCCGTCACCTCCTGCAATCCCTCTGTCAACACCACCTCGGCATTGATAGCAGGCTGCTCCGGCACGACCTCACCCATTGCCAGCTCGATAAAAGGGTCTGAATCAGCTTCCAATACCAAAGTCTGAGTAAAATCCTGCTTCTCCCCGGACTCATCCTCAACCGACTCCTCTGAGGCCGAACCTTTGACCAGACGCTGTATAAACGAGTCGCTTTCCGCATTACGAACCAGGCTGCCACTGAATTCACCAAACTCCTGGCGCCTCTTTCACCATATGGTCAAACCACCGGCCGGTAATGGCCAGACTGTTGCGGTATCTTTTTACCAGTTTATCGACACTGATTTTGTCATGACCTTTCCCCCAGAAATAGAGCCATGACAAGGATGAGATTTCCAATTAGTCTGTGTATTAGGAGATCTCAAGATGAAGAAGAAGCGTTACAGAGAAGAGCAAATTATTGGTGCCATCAAGCAGCATGAGTCAGGGGTAAAAGTTGATGACATTTGTCGTCAGTTCGGCATTTCAACCGGGTGCTTTTATAACTGGCGAAGCAAATACGCCGGGATGGATGTCTCAGAAGCCAAACGGCTCAAAGAGCTTGAAAGCGAAAATAACAAGCTTAAGAAGTTACTTGCCGAGAAAATGCTTGAAGCTGAGGCGATGAAGGATGTGCTCTCAAAAAAGTGGTAAAGCCTGCTGATAGAAAACAAATCGTGAGCTACCTTAAGTCGCGGTTCAAATTAAGTGAGCGTAGAGCTTGCCAATTAGTAGGCTTAAGTAGAACCGCTTTTCGGTACGTTACTCAATGGGGAAAAGATGAGCCTCTACGCAAACGGTTACTTGAGCTGGCAAAAAAGCATCCGAGTTATGGTTATTTGTTTTTACATGGCCTCCTGAGAGGAGAGGGGCTTGTGAAAAACAAGAAGCGGACCTACCGAGTCTATAACGAAGAAGGTCTTCAAGTGAGGACTAAAAAACGCAAGAAGATAATACGACCAAGAATGCCAACGATTATGCCCATTGGTAAAAATATACGCTGGTCAATGGATTTTGTCAGTGATCAGTTGGCTAATGGTCGCCGCTTTCGAGTATTTAATGTGATTGATGATTACTCAAGAGAAGTTATTGGCCAGCTCTCTGACTTCTCGATCAATGGTCACCAGGTCGCTCGTTTTTTAACTCAGGTGATTGAGCTAAGGAGCGCTCCGGATCAAATAATCTGCGACAACGATACTGAGTTTACTAGCAAGGCGATGTTCTACTGGCAAAAAGAAAGTGGCGTTAAGCTAGGTTTTATTCAGCCAGGTAAGCCTACTCAGAATGCGTTTGTAGAAAGCTTAAACGGTAAATTCAGAAATGAATGCTTAAATCAGCATTGGTTCAGGTCCATTGATGACGCTAGACATGAAATTGATCAATGGCGAGAGCACTACAATCACGTGCGGCCTCATAGCGCATTAAATTATTTGTCACCTGTGGCCTTTATGAATAGGGCCGCTTAGAATGAATTATCTCATCCAAGTCTTGGTATTAAGATGGGGGGAAGGTCAGTCATCGCCATCCAATTCGCCGATGATTTTCGATGCTTCGTTGGAGAAGTTTGCGATCAGCCGCAGCTTTACATCACTTTTACTCAGATCGCCGGGGGCTGCAGGATCCACCTTTGCCATCCTTTCGGTGATGGTCTGTGGAAAATTCCACTGCTTGGCGATATTAACGCCAACCTGCTGGAAGGTCATACCCAGGACAAGATGCTCCGCTTTCTCCAGGAGCATCCCTTCCTGCTTTACCAGACGTTCCACCTCTTCACTCTCATCATGGAGATAGTAGATAACGAATATCCTGCCCAGATTGTGCAACATGCCACAGAGAAAACTCTCTTCCACATGCTCCATTTTTGCGTCCACTACTGCCTGCTTGGCCAAGGCGCGGCACTGAAAATGGCGCTGGCAATCTCATTTTTAAGCCGGGTTGCCTGAGTTTTGTTGTACAGATGTTCAAACAAGATCAACGAAGCAGCAACAGAATGGACCGTCCTGACACCAAGCACCACAATGGCCCGGGTGATAGTGCCTATTTTTCCTGCAAAGCGCAGAGTTAACCACCCTCAGAATCTTACTCGTCAGCGCAAAATCACGAACAATAATTCCCGCCAGACGATCAATATTCTCATCATCCGAAGAGGAGAGACGGTTCAGTGTTAGAATCGACTCTGAAAGTGCAGGAAAGTCACTCTTATGCTGCATTCGGCGCAACAGAAATTCGACTGTGCCTTTTGTGGCACCACCGTCACGTACTTCATCTATCGCTTCGCGATACTTCAACAGTGCAGTCAGCATCTCTCCCGCATTTGAAAAACGTTTTGAAGGCTCTTTTTCCAGGGAGGAGGAACCTGCCGCTCCTGGATATTCTGCAACAGGGTATGTTGATCTTTCCCGATGAATGCATGACTGCCGGTCAGCAGTTCATACAAAATAGCGCCCAGTGCAAAGACATCTGCTTGTGCATTCACTTCGCCCCGGACGATATATTCCGGCGCCATATAGCGTGGCGTACCGGTCAGCACTTCATCGTTACTGCTGCCGGGGGTCAATATTCGGACAATACCAAAATCCATGATTCTCGGCATACCTTCAGCATTGAGAATAATGTTCGAGGGTTTGATATCCCGATGAACAATCCCTTTCTGATGGACCTGATCGACACCGGAGAGCATGCCTGTAAAGATATCCAGAGAGTCATGCAATTCCGGTGTTGCACGTTTCAACCGGTCAGAGAGTAGCTTCCCATCAACTAGTTCGAATACCAGGTAAGGCCTGCCCTGCTCTCTGCCCACATCAAAGATAGAGACGATATTGGGATGCTGGATTCCAGCTGATGGCACGAGCCTCGCGCAGAAAATCCCGCACATTGTCACCGCTTCGATTCAATGAGCGATCAAGCAATTTAATCGCCACCTGACGTTGCAGTTCCGGATCGGGACAAAGTATAGACCGTTCCCTGATTGCCTGCACCCAGTTTTCTTTTTACCTTATATCGACCAATGTTTGGCATATTCTAGTGTTTTCAATAGGTAATATTACCGACTCTGCATCCACCTTAACTGTTTCCGGATGGCGGTCAGTTGATTCGGCTAATATATCTGTATTCTTCGATAGAGACTAATTCTATCTGGCCAAACCAAACATCAGTGGCATCACCAATCTAACCAGACAAATCGGGGCAATTGATTTATCGCAACTCGCAGAGATATATTTCCCACTCTTTTCACCAGGTTAAACAGATTGTCCTATACTGAGGTGGCATCAATATTTGTGGTGCTTTGTGAATAAAATTTACGACTCTAAAAAGAACAAGCGAGGCAGGCAATGCCTGATATGGATACGCGGAAGGCCGCCACTGAACTGTTGAAACAATGGAACGAAAATCCACACAACCTGTTGCAAATACTGATCGGATTACAGCAGACTTTTCAACATATCCCCGCTACGGCTATTGAACTCCTTGCCGAGAAACTCTCTCTGTCATATGCAACGATTAAGGGCATCATCAGCTTCTACAGCTTTCTCCACCTGGAGCCTCGCGGCAGCTACGATATTCTGTTCAGCGACAATGTTATTGATCAGATGCAGGGGAGCCGCGCCCTCGCGACCAGACTCTCCGAGCGGCTCGGCTCCACCGGACTGGATGGCCAGATCAGCATAGACTTCACATCCTGTACTGGAATGGGTGATCAGGGCCCGGCGTGCCTGGTGAACGGGCATACCATTGCCTCCCTCACCCCAGCCCGTATTGAGCAAATAGCACTACTCATTAAAAAAGAATTGCCTCTCGAACACTGGCCTCAGGAGCTCTTCTCTATAAAAGGCAATATCCAACGGAAGGATATCCAGCTCAGCGGCAGCCTGACACCCGGTGATGCCATCGGCGCAACCCTCAAACAAGGTCCGGAAAACACCCTTAAAAAAATTGAAGCCGCCGGCCTACGTGGCCGGGGAGGCGCAGGTTTCAGCACGGCCACAAAGTGGCGGTTCTGCCGTGAAGCGGATGCCAAAGAACGTGTTGTCGTCTGCAATGCCGACGAGGGCGAACCGGGCACCTTCAAGGACCGGCTGCTACTGCAGTTTTATCCCGACCGCCTGTTTGAGGGTATGACGCTGTGTGCAGCAGTCATCGGGGCCGGCAAGGGCTTTCTCTATCTGCGGGGAGAGTATCTCTACCTGCATGAGCCACTACAAAAAGAGTTGGAGAGACGTCGGGCAGAGGGGCTGCTTGGCAAAGCCATTCTGGGTGACTCCGACTTTAATTTCGACATAGAGATCCATCTCGGGGCCGGCGCTTATATCTGCGGCGAAGAGTCTGCCTTGATCGAATCACTGGAAGGTAAACGGGGAATACCACGAATTCGCCCCCCATTCCCAGTCACCAGCGGTTATCTTGGATATCCAACGGTCGTCAACAATGTGGAAACTCTGGTTGCTGCCGCCATGATTGTCGATAAAGGTGCTGACTGGTTCCGTTCCAGAGGGACTGAATCATCTACCGGCACTAAGCTGTTGAGCATCTCCGGCGACTGTGAGCAACCCGGCATCTACGAATATCCGTTTGGTGTAACCATAGAGAGAGTACTTGCTGACTGTGGCGCCACAGAAGTACAGGCAGTACAGGTATCAGGACCGGCAGGAGAGCTGGTTCCTCCATCAGAGTTTCAACGCCGGATCGCGTTTGAGGACCTAGCTACAGTCGGCACCACCCTGCTGGTCAAACGCCTGGAAAAGGTGTCCAACAGTCACGCCACCTGTAAAGACCTGGATAATATGGAGACCATCGGCACATTAATGCGCGAAACCAGCCATTGCGGACTTGGCCAGACTGCTGCCAATCCCATATTGGAGAGTATGGCCAAGTTCCCGGATCTCTACCGGGCACGATTACGTTCTACCAGTTTTGAGCCGGCCTTCGATGTGGATGCATCCCTGGAAGAGGCACGGAAAATCACCGGCAGAGATGACCCAGGCGCTCATCTCAAAAGAGGTGGCGTATGAGCGGGCACTTCACCATAGATGACAGGAAAATCCCCTTCGAACAGGGCGAAAGCATCATGGATGCCGCCAGAAAAGCGGGTATCTATATCCCTCATCTCTGCTTCAACCCGGAACTCCACCCTCATGGCAGCTGCCGACTCTGCATGGTCTTCGTCAATAGCCGTTTTGCGGCCGCCTGCACCACACCCTCTGTCGAGGGTTCCAGAGTGGGAAATGAGATAAAAAAAGTGATCACCCGGCGCCGCCTGCTCCTCAAGATGTTATTCGTGGAAGGCAATCACACCTGCCCCGCCTGTGAGAAAAGCGGTGCCTGCCAGCTCCAGGCAATGGCCTACCATTGCGGAATGCTGGCTACGGAATTCACCTATCTCTATCCACTGCGAAAGGTGGATGCCTCCCACCGCTCCATGGTGATTGATTTCAACCGCTGTATTCTCTGTGGGCAGTGTGTTCAGGCCAGCCGTGATTGCGATGAAAAAGAGATCTTTGCCATCAGTGGCCGTGGCATAAACGCCCATCTGGTGATCAATTCACCCACGGGAAAACTGGGGGACTCCACTTTCAGCAGTAACGATAAAGCGGCCAAAATCTGCCCTGTGGGAGCCATTCTACCGAAACACAAAGGGTATGATGTCCCTATTGGCCAGCGGCTCTATGACCAGGAATCGGTAAGCCTAGTCGGTGACGTCAGAGACCCCGAGAGGAAATGTCGTGAGTGACAAGATCAGGATTGCAACGGCATCCCTTGCCGGCTGTTTCGGCTGCCACATGTCGCTGCTGGATATTGATGCCCGGATTATCGATCTGGTAGAACTGGTGGAGTTTGACCGCTCCCCGATAACCGACATCAAAACAGTTGGCCTCTGTGATGTCGGCCTGATTGAAGGCGGTGTCTGCAATGCGGAGAATGTGGAGGTATTACGGGAGTTCCGGCGCAACTGCAAAACACTGGTCGCCATAGGCGCTTGTGCCATCAACGGGGGAATTCCTGCGATGCGCAATCAATATACGCTACAGGAGTGCCTGGAAGAGTCCTATCTCCAGGGCGTCGGCGTAGACAATCCACAGATCCCCAACGACCCGGAACTGCCGCTGTTGCTGAATAAGGTCCATCCGATCCACGATGTAGTCTGGGTGGACTATTTCCTGCCGGGTTGCCCGCCGCCCGCCGACACTATCTGGACCTTTCTTGAAGAGCTGATATCCGGCAAACCCATCGAATTCGCCTACCGGCAGATCCACTATGACTGACACAACCGACACTGATATCAACCGAATGGAAACGGCAGAACACCCGGAACAGCTCAGGCGGGTAACCATTGAACCACTTACCCGGGTTGAAGGGCACGGTAAAGTATCCCTGCTGCTGGATGAGAATAACCAGGTAAAACAGGCACGGCTGCACATTGTCGAATTCCGCGGTTTTGAGAAGTTCATCCAGGGGCGGCCTTACTGGGAACTGCCGGTATTGGTACAACGACTCTGCGGAATATGTCCGGTGAGCCACCATTTGGCGGCGGGTAAAGCCATCGACCAGTTGGCAGGTGTGGAGCGACTCCCGCCCACTGCGGAGAAGATACGCCGGCTGATGCACCTGGGCTAGATACTTCAATCTCACGCACTCCACTTCTTTCACCTGGCATCACCCGATCTGCTGTTCGGCGAGGACGATAAAGTGGCGCACCGAAATATCATTGGAGTGCTTGCCGATCACCCCGATCTTGCAAGAAAGGGCGTGTTGCTGCGCAAGTTCGGCCAGGAGGTGATACGGGTTGTCTCCGGCAAACGGATACATGGTACCTGTGCTATTCCCGGGGGGGTGAATAAAGCGATATCCAGAGCCGAGCACGATTATCTGAGCCGGGATATCGGGCAGATTATCGACTGGAGCAAGGGCGCACTGGCGTTGGTAAAACGGATTTTTTTCGAAAACTTAGAACACAACCGACAGTTCGCACTAATCACAACCAATATGCTAAGCCTCTGCCGCGAGGATGGTGCTCTGGAGTTCTATCATGGAGGGTTGAGAGCGAAGAGCCCGGATAACGAGCTACTTTTCGACAAGGTGGATTACCGAAACTACGGTGCCTATATCAGAGAAGAGGTGAAACCCTGGCGCTATATGAAGTTCCCCTATCTGATCTCTCTTGGCAGCGATGAGGGCTCCTATCGAGCTGGCCCTCTTGCCCGTATCAATAACTGCGATTTCATCGATACCCCCCTGGCAGAAGCGGCACGTCTGGAGTTCCGCGCTTTTGTCGACGGTGGCCTAGTGCAATCCACCCTGGCCTATCATTGGGCGCGCATGATCGAGCTGCTCTACTGTGCTGAAGCGATCAAAACGCTGCTTGAAGACCCAGGCCTACTCGGGAGTGAACTCCAGTACCGGGGTGAGATGCAATCCATGGGAATCGGCGTTATCGAAGCGCCCCGTGGGACACTTTTCCACCATTACGAGATTGATCAGGACGGCCTGGTCACCAAAGCGAATCTGATTGTCTCCACGACCAACAATAACCACGCCATGAACCAGTCGATCCGGCAGGTGGCGGCAGATATGTTGAATGGAGAAGAGCTCACCGAACCACTCATCAACCAGATAGAGGTGGCCATTCGGGCCTATGACCCCTGTCTGTCATGCGCTACCCATGCCCTAGGAAAAATGCCCCTGGAGGTGGAATTGGTGGATGCGGAAGGAAAAACAGTGGACTGGCTGGTTAAAGACTCTGTTGGGAATTGCACTACTTAGTATCCATCCGGAACTATCAAAATCAGGATCGGAGAGCGCATTGAATCCTTCAGCAACAGATTTCGAGGCCAATAACAAACCCGTTGCTATCCTCGGCTACGGCAATCCCTCACGGGGTGATGATGCTCTGGGCCCTGAGTTTCTGCGACTTTTGGAGCTCGAGAGACAAAAAGGGGGAGTCCCTGGCCTTTTCACCGGAATCACTGATTTCCAGCTGCAGATCGAACACGCACTGGACCTAGTGAACAGAGAGCTGATCCTGTTCGTTGACGCCAGCACCAACGCCTCTGCCCCATTTGAGTTTTCCCGCCTGAAAGCTTCACGTGATGAGAGCTACAGCTCCCACGCCATCTCCCCGGCGGCTGTGCTGGCGGTATTCGAACAGATCCACAACACTCCCGCACCCGCCGCTTATCTGCTCGCCATCAGAGGTGATGAGTTCAAACTCGGAAGCCCAATCGGCACGGCAGCTGAGGCCAATCTAAAAAATGCCATCGCATTCAGCAAAAAACTGCTCCAACAGGCGAATCACGATAGCTGGGAGAGAATACTCAGCCGGCAGCAACAGACTTCACAAGAAACCGCAGGTTAACGGACACCATTGAGAGGCTGTATCAGAATCGGAAAATAGATTGATCCATATCATGCACTAAAATGCCCTCTGTTGGTTAGGATTACACCTCTGGAATGACACCGACAGACTAGGCCACAAATGACCCCATCTTCACTGACAACCATTGACGGTAACGAAGCCGCCGCCTATATCGCCCACCTCACCAATGAAGTAATCGCCATCTACCCCATCACACCCGCCTCTCCCATGGGTGAGTGGTCTGATGAGTGGTCGGCTCAGGGACGCAAAAACATCTGGAACAGCGTGCCGGAAGTGATTGAGATGCAGAGCGAGGC
Source organism: Candidatus Vondammii sp. HM_W22 (assembly GCF_022530855.2). Lineage (GTDB taxonomy): Bacteria > Pseudomonadota > Gammaproteobacteria > Chromatiales > Chromatiaceae > Vondammii. Next base: position 2,224,466 of record NZ_CP099567.1, read on the forward strand.
CGGTGCTGCGGGTGCGATCCACGGCGCCCTCCAGTCAGGTGCACTGTCAACCTCCTTCACGGCATCTCAGGGGCTGCTGCTGATGCTCCCCAACATGTACAAGATTGCCGGTGAATTGACCCCGACGGTGCTGCATGTCTCCGCCCGCTCCCTGGCAATGCAGGCGCTCTCCATCTTTGGCGACCACAGTGATGTCATGGCCTGCCGTTCGACCGGCTACGCCATGCTCGCATCCAACTCGGTGCAGGAGGCGATGGACTTCGCCCTGATCTCCCAGGCAGCCACCCTGGAGGGACGCATCCCGTTCATCCACTTTTTTGACGGTTTCCGTACCTCCCATGAAGTGAACAAGATCAACCAGATCGATATCGAGACGGTTCGCAGTATGATCGATGAGGAGCTGGTCCAGGCCCACCGTGAACGAGCCATGTCCCCGGATCATCCGGTGATCAGAGGCACATCGCAGAATCCCGATGTCTATTTTCAGGGGCGTGAAACGGTCAACCCCTACTACCGGGATCTGCCCGATATTGTACAAAAAGTGATGGATCAATTCGCCGGACTTACCGGGCGTCAATACCGGCTGTTCGACTATATCGGTGCGGCGGATGCCGAGCGGGTGATCATGCTGATGGGCTCAGGTGTCGGTGCAGCCGAAGAGGCCGTCGAACATCTTGTGGCCCGCGGCAAGAAGGTCGGTCTGCTGTCGGTTCGCCTGTTCCGTCCGTTCGATCCCCAGCGACTGATCGAGGCTATCCCTGAGAGCGTTAAGAAGATTGCCGTTTTGGACCGTACCAAGGAGCCGGGTTCAGATGGCGAACCCCTGTACAAGGATGTGATTAGCGCTTTTGCCCAGGATTTCTGCAACGGCAAGCGGAGTTCAATGCCGAACATTGTCGGGGGACGCTATGGTCTCTCATCCAAGGAGTTCACTCCCGGCATGGTTAAGGGCATTTTCGACGAGCTGGCAAAACTGGCCCCGAAAAATGGTTTCACGGTCGGCATCATCGACGATGTCAGCAACACCCACCTGGCATGGGATCCCGCGTTCACCCCGGATGCAGCAGAAGGCGTTACCTGCTGCCTGTTTTATGGCCTGGGTTCCGACGGAACCGTCAGCGCCAACAAAAACTCGATAAAGATCATCGGTGAAGAGACCGACAACCACACCCAGGGCTATTTCCAGTATGACTCGAAAAAGGCCGGCGCTGTCACCGTCTCTCACCTCCGTTTTGGGCCGAACCCGATCCGTTCCACTTATCTGATCGGAGAGAATCAGGCGCAGTTCGTCGCCTGTCATCAGCCAAATTTTGTCAACCGCTTCGACATGCTGGATATGGCCTCTGATGAAGCGGTTTTTCTGCTCAATTCAACCACACCTGCCGCCAAAGTCTGGGATGACCTGCCACGGAAAATGCAGCAGCAGATGATCCACAAGCGGATCAGTTTCTACACCATAGATGCTTACAAAATCGCAGCCGAAACCGGTATGGGCCGGCGCATCAACACCATTATGCAAACCTGCTTTTTCGCCATCAGTAAAATCATCTCTGCAGAAGAAGCGGTTACCAAAATCAAGGATGCGGTAAAAAAGACCTATGGAAAGAAGGGCCGTCGGCTGCTTGACCGGAACTATAGCGCCATTGATGCAGCTCTGGCGGGACTCCATCAGGTTGAGATACCAGCGGTTGTCACCAGTGACTTCGACAAGCCACCTGCTGTCTCACCCTCCGCGCCGGAATTTGTCCAGCAGGTGACCGGGAAAATCATCGCCGGTCTCGGTGATCAGATTCCAGTCAGCATGATCCCGGCCGATGGCACCTGGCCCCTTGGAACCGCCGCCTATGAGAAGCGTGACATCGCCCTGGAAATACCAAAGTGGGAGACCGACCTCTGCACCCACTGCGGTAAATGTCCCTTCAATTGTCCTCATGGCGCGATTCGCTCCAAGGTATTCAAGCAGGAGTTGACTGATCAGGCACCCGAGAGCTTCATGCATGTCCAGATCAAGGGCAAGGATTTTGGCGAAGGCTGGCACATCAGCTATCAGGTGGCGCCTGACGATTGCACCGGCTGCGGTCTCTGTGTCGAGATCTGCCCGATTCGGGATAAGAAGAACCCGGAACGCAAGGCACTGAATATGACACCGGACCTGGCGTTCAAGGATCAGGAGCGGGCCAACTGGGACTTCTTCCTGACACTACCGGAATATGACCGGACCAAACTGAAGCCTGCCACGATGAAAGGCTCCCAGATCCTGCAGCCACTGTTCGAGTTCTCCGGTGCCTGTGTCGGTTGCGGCGAGACCCCTTATGTCAAACTCGCCTCACAGCTGTTCGGCGACCGAATGATTGTAGCCAACGCCACCGGCTGCTCCTCCATCTATGGCGGCAACCTCCCCACCACCCCCTGGACCACCAACCCGGAAGGACGGGGACCGGCGTGGAACAATTCACTGTTTGAGGATACCGCCGAGTTTGGCCTGGGGATGAGAGTCTCCATCGACAAACAGCATGTCTATGCAGGCGAACTGCTTGAAGGATTCCGTGAGCCTGTCGGTAATGAACTGACAGATGCGATACTCCAGGCAGACCAGACGTCGGAAGCGGGCATTTTTGAACAGCGCGACCGGATCAGCGAACTGAAACAGATACTCAAGAGAATAGAGAGCCCTGAAGCCAAAACACTTGTAGGTATTGCCGATATGCTGGCCAGGAAGAGCGTCTGGATTATCGGCGGCGACGGCTGGGCCTATGATATCGGCTACGGCGGACTGGACCACGTTCTGGCATCGGGACGCAATGTCAATATTCTGCTGCTGGATACCGAGGTCTACTCCAACACCGGCGGGCAGACCTCCAAGGCAACGCCGTTGGGCACCGTCGCCAAATTCTCTGCGGCCGGTAAATCCACCAGTAAAAAAGATCTGGCGCTGATGGCCATGGCCTATGGGAATGTCTACGTTGCACAGGTGGCCTTTGGCGCAAAAGATGTCATAACCCTGCGCGCCTTCCTGGAGGCAGAGGCCTATGACGGCCCATCACTGATTATCGCCTACTCGCCCTGTATCTCCCACGGAGTGGATCTCTCGAACAATCTGCGACAGCAAAATCTGGCCGTCAATTCCGGCCACTGGCCACTGTTCCGCTATGATCCCCGGAAAGCGGAGAAAGGAGAACATCCACTGCACATGGATTCGAAACCACCCTCTATCCCCTATCGGGACTTTGCTTCAACCGAGACCCGCTTCAGTGTATTGCAGCGGATTGACCCGGATGCCGCGGAGCACTATTACCGGAGAGCACAAAAGGAGGTGGAGAGCCGCTTCAAGCTCTACGACCAGCTGGCCCATCTAGCAGTCGATGGCACGGAAGACAATAGTGAATAGATGTGGCTTTGATAAATTTTAGAAAACAGTTGCCACAAAGAAACGCCATGCGCTCAGGGTTTGTTATGGTCTTATCCCGTTCCCTTGCAGCACGGGGAAATAGGGAAACAGATTCTCTGATAACTCTGCGGTCTTCTTTCCATTTTTGAAATACTCATTGCTCTGGAGAGCTGATTATGGATCTCACAACCCAATACCTGGGCATGAAACTGAAAAATCCGCTGGTATCCTCGGCGTCTCCCCTCAGCCGTAGCCTGGAGATGTCAAAAGAGCTGGAGGATGCGGGCGCCTCCGCAATCATCATGTACTCGTTGTTTGAAGAGGCGGTGCGATCTGAAGAGGAGGCGATGGTACGCTTCCTCCACCACTAGGAGACCGGCTTTGCCGAAGCGGACAGTTTCCTCCCCGACCATATGGATTTCCCGGGTGAGCTGGATCTTTACCTGGAGCAGGTATCGTCACTGAAGGCGTCACTGGACATCCCGATTATTGCCAGCCTGAACGGCGTCACGACAGGAGGCTGGATCGATCATGCCAAAGAGATCCAGGATGCCGGAGCCGATACACTGGAACTCAATGTCTATTACGTGGCAGCCGACATTGGGCTCTCCGGCAACGAAGTGGAGCAGCGCTATATCGACCTGCTGAAAGAGCTGAAGTCCCACATCAGCATTCCGATCAACATGAAGCTTTCACCGACATTCAGCTCAATAGGCAACATGGTGAAACGACTGGAAGCGGCCGGGGCTGATGGTGTCTCCCTGTTCAACCGCTTTTATCCGCCCGATATAGACATTAACAATCTGCAACTGGTCAGCTGCCTCTACCCATCCCAATCAACAGAGGCGCTCCTCTCCATGCGCTGGATTGCTATCCTCTATGGACGCACCAAGCTTTCACTGGGGGCAACCAGCGGTATCCATAATGCGGAAGATGCCATCAAACTGATTCTGGCCGGTGCGGATGTGGTCCATCTCTGCAGCGTCCTGCTGCAGAAAGGGCCAGGCTACCTGGGACGAATTCTGACAGGTCTTGAGATCTGGATGGAGGAGCAGGGATTTGAAACAATATCCGATATCTGCGGCCGTCTCAGTCAATTGAATATCCCGAACCCGGCGGAGTTTGAACGGACCAACTATATCCATGTTCTGGATAGTTATTCGCCGGGGAAAGGGGTTATGACTTAGAATAGTGTCCTTTCAGAGATAGTGAAGATGGAACGCAGAGAACACAGAGAAGCGCAGAGATCGCAGAGGAATGCTTTGGTTTCTCTGGTTCCCATGCTCTGCGTGGGAACCAATACGGTACTATGACGAAAGCTCGGTATGCGTTCCCACGCAGAGCATGGGAACGAGAGGTAATATCCGTAATTATCAGGTTGACAGAGTACTAGCGCCCGTCCAGAAACAGTAAAAATGGACGCAGAGTACGCAAAGATTACATATAAATCCTCTGCGCTCCTCTGCGTTCTCTGCGTTCCTTTTTTTAGAGTTTCCGGAGAAACACTTGAGCACAAATCAAGCCTCTATACTAAACACAAGCCCACTTCCCAATACATCCACAGATATCACATCCCCAGTCCCAAATTTTCCTGCGAGGATCTCCTGGGCCAACGGATTTTCCAGTTGTTGGCGGATTGCTCTCTTCAGCGGTCTTGCGCCATAGACCGGATCGAATCCCGCTTCACCTAATAGATCGAGAGCGGCATCGGTCAGTTCAAGCCCGATATCCTGACCACCCAGTCGCTGTTTCAGATAACGAATCTGGATTTCGCTGATAGCGCGGATCTGTTCACGGCCAAGCGGATGGAACACCACCATCTCGTCCACGCGGTTGATGAACTCCGGACGGAAATGGTTTCCCACCACCTCCATCACGGCCTGCTTCATCTCGTCATAACGCTCCTCTCCGGCCAGGGTCTGAATCAGATCAGAGCCCAGATTTGAGGTCATTATGATCACCGTATTGCGGAAATTCACCGTCCGCCCCTGACCATCGGTAAGCCGACCGTCATCCAGCACCTGGAGCAGGACATTGAAAACATCCGGATGGGCCTTCTCCACCTCATCCAGCAAAATGACAGAATAGGGACGACGGCGTATCGCCTCGGTCAGATAACCACCCTCTTCATAACCGACATAGCCGGGAGGCGCACCGATCAGGCGGGCCACAGAGTGTTTCTCCATGAACTCTGACATATCGATTCGCACTATCGCCTCTTCAGTGTCAAAGAGAAAATCGGCCAACGCCTTGCACAACTCTGTTTTACCCACGCCGGTTGGCCCAAGAAAGAGGAATGAGCCGTTAGGCTGATCCGGGTCCGACAACCCCGCCCGGGAACGGCGAATGGCATTGGAGACGGCAATGAGTGCCTCATCCTGACCCACCACCCGCTTACTCAACGCCTGCTCCATGCGCAACAGTTTATCCCTGTCGCCTTCCAGCATTTTACTTACTGGAATGCCGGTCCACTTTGAGACCACATCCGCGATCTCCTCTTCAGTGACCTTGTTACGCAGCAGTTTCATCTCCTGCATCTCTGCCTGAGCGGCCATATCCAGCTGCTTCTCCAGCTCGGGGATTTGCCCATACTGCAGCTCTGACATGCGGGCAAGATCACCAGCCCGGCGCGCCGTCTCCAACTCCAGACGGGCACGCTCCAGCTCCTCTTTGATATTGGCAGTACCCTGAAGTGCGGCCTTTTCTGATTTCCAGATCTCATCAAGATCAGAAAATTCGCGCTCCAGTTTTCCGATCTCAGCCTGGAGATCGGCCAGCCGCTTCAAAGAAGCCATATCAGACTCTTTTTTCAACGCCTCTCTTTCGATCTTCAGCTGAATCAACCGGCGCTCCATGCGGTCCATCTCTTCCGGCAGGGAGTCTATCTCCATACGGATCAGCGATGCAGCCTCGTCTATCAGGTCAATCGCCTTGTCTGGCAGTTGACGGTCAGTGATATAACGCTGGGACAGAGTGGCAGCAGCAATAATGGCGGGATCGGTGATATCCACCCTGTGGTGTAACTCGTAGCGCTCTTTCAAACCACGCAGGATTGCGATAGTATCTTCCACCGAAGGCTCATCAACCAGTACCTTCTGGAAGCGGCGCTCAAGTGCCGCGTCTTTTTCGATGTATTGGCGATACTCATCCAGGGTAGTGGCGCCCACACAGTGCAGCTCACCACGGGCCAGGGCCGGCTTCAGCATATTACCGGCATCCATGGCACCTTCCGCCTTGCCGGCACCCACCATGGTGTGAAGTTCATCGATAAACAGGATGATCTGCCCCTCCTGTTTGGAGAGATCATTGAGCACCGCTTTCAGGCGCTCTTCGAATTCACCGCGAAATTTGGCGCCGGCAATCAGAGCACCCATATCAAGCGAGAGCAGGCGCCGGTTTTTCAGCCCCTCAGGGACCTCGCCATTGATAATCCGCTGGGCCAGGCCCTCGGCAATGGCCGTCTTGCCCACACCCGGCTCACCGATGAGCACCGGGTTGTTTTTGGTTCTGCGCTGGAGCACCTGGATAGTGCGGCGAATTTCGTCATCCCGGCCAATTACCGGATCAAGCTTTCCCTGTTCCGCACGTTCAGTGAGATCGATGGTGTATTTTTCCAGTGCTTGTCGCTGACCTTCTGCATTGGGGTCATTGATCTGCTGCCCGCCCCTCAGGCTTTCGATCGCCTGCTCAAAGGGTTTCACGGCAGCGCCCGCTTTACGCATCAGATCGCCCAGTTCACCCTTATCCTTTGCCGCAGCAAGGGCAAAAAGTTCACTGGATATATATTTGTCTTTACGCTTTTGCGCCAGCTTGTCGGTCTGGTTCAGCAACCGCCCAAGATCGTTGGATATGTGCAGCTCCCCGTTGCCCCCTTCCACACCGGATAGGCGGTCCAGGGCATCGCCCAAACCGGAACGCAACTGGTTAACATTGACATCTACCTGGGTCAGCAGGTGACGAACAGTGCCGCCCTCTTGATCCAGCAGGGCTACCATCAGATGTGCCGGCTCGATGAACTGATGATCACGTCCAACAGCTAGGCTCTGGGCATCTGCCAGGGCCATCTGGAATTTACTTGTCAGTTTGTCCATTCTCATGGAAATAACTCCGTGATTTATAAGGTTATATCCCAGATGGGGCGGAGTTGGTTGGAATTCAATAGGGGGTTATTTTGTTAGTGCCTTTGGCTTCTACCCTTTTTTCCCTTTCTGATAGACTTTGCGACGAAACAGATCGGTCCGGCGACTTACGACACGGTCGATAAAGAGCATACCATCCAGATGGTCCAGTTCATGCTGGACAGCCCTGGCCTCATACCCTTCCATCTCATACTCCAGATCTTTGCCCCAGGGATCCTGAGCCTTGATCTTGATTTGAGCGGCCCGGATCACGTTACCGGTATAGTCGGGTACCGAGAGGCAGCCTTCACGCCCCATTTCGTAACCATCCCACTCGACGATCTCGGGATTCACCAGAACCATGTAGCCATGATTCGGAACCGGTTTGCGGGTGTTGGATACATCAGCAATAGCAATACGTTGAAAACGGGCCACCTGAGGAGCCGCGATGCCAACGGCCCCCGGGCCGCTCTGGCGTGTATCTTCCAGGTCATCGATAAAGGCACGCAGTTCATCGTCAAACTGCTCCACAGGCAGTGATGCCCGCTTCAGCCGTTCATCCGGTATTTTCAGAATGTCCAATAGGGCCATGGAGATTAACCAATCAGAGTCTCAATCGGAGAGACGTTGACATCAATATCGCCCAAACCGGCTACGGCACTTTCAATTGTCTCCAGGGAGGCTTCTGCATAACCTTGAATATGCATGATGTAGACAGGTGTATCAGACGATCCGGCCACATCGGACTCCAGCTCCAGGATATTGAAACCGGCCTCTGCCAAGGCTCCCGCGACCTGAGCCACGATGCCTGCACGATCGGCACCCGCGACACGCACCTGGATATTCGGCACCATATGCTGGTGCAGGGCACCGGAGATCTGATCCACATGCAGGTGCAATCCCATCTCATTAGCGACCGGGCCCAGAATACCCCCTACATCGCCGTCACCAGAGACCATCATCATGACGGTAAAGTTACCGCCCAATCTGATCATCGAGGCTTCCCCGAGATTCCAGCCGCCCCTATAGAGCGCTTCGGTTACCCGAGCCACAATACCCGGCCGGTCTTCACCAACCAGCGTCAGCATTTTCCAGTTTGTCATAGCTGCCAATTACCCAGTATTTGCCTAAAAATATTACAGGTGAACCCTATCTATAGCCCCTATTGAAAAACAAGGGAACCCTCTGTGTTGCTCTGCATTCCTTTATCCAACAGTCTCTGAACAGGCCCTGACTACCTGTGGTCGATCCATATCAGTGATGCCATCCGTCCGGTGCTGCCATCCCGCCGGTATGAGAAAAAGCGTTTCTTTTCGGTTACTGTACAGTAATCACCCCCACCGACGAATCCTATATTCCGCTTCATCAGCCGTATTCTGGCGAGCTGATAGATATCTGCCAGCCAGCGGCCTTGAGCGCCTGGTTTAAATGCGCTCTCATCTGCCTGGCCGGAATTCAGAAACTGTTGCCGCACATCATCTCCCACTTCAAACCTATCTGGCCCGATGGCAGGGCCCAGCCATACCAACAGCGACTCGCCCGATTCATCAAACCGGTCCAACGCGGCCTCGATAACCCCCGCGGCCAGACCTCGCCATCCGGCGTGTACTGCCGCCACCCGGCTGCCTGATTCGTTGCATATCAATAAAGGGAGACAGTCAGCGGTCATCACGGCACAGACCTGACCAGGCTGTTCAGCCACCACGGCATCCGCCTCTACCAGAACAGTGCCGGAGTCACAGGCTGTCACCTGGCATCCATGAACCTGCTGCAACCAGTTGGGTTCGGCAGGCAAATTGAATCTCTGCCGCAGCAATGCACGATTTTTGCCCACCGTTCCAGGATCGTCTCCAACATGATCTGCCAGATTCATTCCATCGTAGGGTGTTTGGCTGTAACCACCCCACCGGGTGGTAATCATTGCCTTGACATGTTCTGGGGCCGGCCAATCCGGGATCAAGGCTTCAGTCATCCACCGCCGTCTCCTGCCTTAATACCGCCAGCAGACACTCCATATCTTCTGGTACGGGTGCCTCCCACTCCATATACTCGCCAGTGCCCGGGTGAACCAGCCCCAGACACCTTGCATGCAGGGCTTGCCGCTTAAAGTTGCGCAGCTCATCCTTCAGTTGTTCCGAGGAACCTGCTGGCAGACGTAATCTACCGCTGTAGACCGGATCACCCACCAGGGGATAACGAATATGGGCCAGATGGACACGGATCTGGTGGGTTCTGCCCGTCTCCAGCTTCACTTTCACATAGGTGTGGGCACGAAATCGTTCCAGTGCCCGATAGTGTGTTACTGCCGGTTTACCATTGAATACAACCGCCATCCGGGTGCGATGAACAGGATGGCGGCCTATAGGTTCATCCACCGTTCCCCCTGCCGTCATCACGCCGGTTACAATCGCATGGTATTCACGCTCAAATTCACGCGCCTGCAACTTCTCCACAAGGAAGCGGTGTACACCGATGGTACGGGCTACCACCAGCAGACCACTGGTCTCCTTGTCCAAGCGATGCACAATGCCTGCCCTGGGTAGCTGAATCAGTTCCGGATCATGATAGAGCAAGGCGTTCTGCATTGTGCCATCAGGGTTACCAGGTGCCGGGTGAACCACCAATCCAACGGGTTTGTTGACGACAATGATCTGATCATCTTCATATATCAGGTCCAACGGAATATTCTGCGGGCGGCACTCCACCTGATCTTCAAGCAGTGCCTCCAGATCAATCTTCTCTCCCCCACTCACTTTATCCCTGGGACGGTATACCTTGCCATCCAGCGTAACCAGCCCCTGCTTAATCCATCGCTGAAGCCGACTCCGGGAGAAATCGGGAAACAGCAGGGGCAACACTTGATCCAGCCTTTTTCCAGCCAATTTCATACCGACCACGGCGTGCAATTGTTCTCTTCGTTCTGTCAAATCAGTGCTCCTGTATAAAGCGGCCCTTTACGGTATACTCCACCCATTCAATGCAACCGCCAAGGCTTCTGGAGATGATGGCCACAACCCGTTTAATTATTCTACTGTTCGCAGTTGCTATCCTTACTGCCTGTTCACTGCCCAAAGAAGTAGATGAGACCAAAGGCTGGAGCGCACAAAAATTCTATTCCGAGGCCTCCTTCGCCATGTCAGATGGCGATTATGAAACCGCGATCAAATATTATGAAGGACTGGAATCCCGCTATCCATTCGGCCGGTTTGCCCTGCAGTCACAGCTGGATGTCGCCTATGCCCATTATAAAAATGACGAACCTGAATCCTCTATTGCGGCGTCAGACCGTTTTATCAAACTCCATCCGCGCAACCCGTTTGTCGATTATGCATACTACCTCAAGGGCATAGTCAACTTTAACAGGAATATCACGTTTATAAACCGTTTCATCCCGACGGATACATCCCAGCGTGATCCAGGCTCGATCCTGGACTCCTTCAATAATTTCGCCGAGCTAGCCCAGCTTTTTCCAGAGAGTCAATATACCGAGGATGCCCGCAAACGGATGATCTATCTCCGGAATAATCTGGCAAGCCATGAGATACACGTTGCCAGATATTACATGAAACGAGGCGCCTATCTCTCTGCCGCCAAGCGCTGTATTACCGTGGTGGAGCAGTACCAGCGCACCCCCGCTGTCAGAGATGCCCTTGAGATCATGATCGTCGCCTACGACGAACTGGGCCTGGAACAGCTATCAACCGATGCCAAGCGGGTACTGGCCGTCAACGAGGCCAAAAGCACACTCTATTACCCGGAAGCAGAGTACAATGGGGAAGAGTCACTCGGCAGAGCCATATGGGACTATATGGAACTGGATGAGAACTGAGTGTGTCTTTATCAGCCTAACTGCAAGAATCACCGCTGCCCCGTTAACCCTATCGTCATCCCGGCGCAGGCAGGGATGACGGGACGAACGCCCTCATCTCAGACGGCACGACAAGCGGCGTCACCTTCAACCGGCACACCACCATGGGCAGTCCGACTGCCGGTCAGGGCGACGGCCTTTCCATTGATGGTGAAATTCCCCGCGCCGGTGACTATCGGGTCGCTGGCACCGGTCTGGCATCGGCAGATATCGCCGACAACCGCAACGCCATTGACCGTACAGATCGATTGACCTGTAACGATCGGCCCACCCACATGGGGTACGGGTCCCGGGTCGTTCAACGGGCAGCGATGGTAGTGCCCGATCAGGCTGACGTTTGGCATATTGGCCCACTCCCGTTATTTGTCACGACGGTGGAAACTACCCAGGATGTTGTAAAACAGGATATCGAGCTCGTCCTTGTTTTTTCCCATGTAGGGACTCTTGATGCGTTCTTTGAATTCAATCATGACGATCAGTTCGCGTTTGGTGCTTGGAAGGGGTTCGACGTATATCCAGTTATAAGTGATAGCATCACTATACTGGCTCACTTCGCGTGTAAGTCCACCTTCCATGCCATTGATCGTCGCCCGCCAAACGTCTCCATCAACATATCTTCTATACGCGCCGCCTTTTCGAGGTTATCGAACAGGCTATAACCCTTTTTAGTACCGGTGTTGGTTGTGATTGAAACATCGAACAGATAATCGTCCGCCGCATAGAAAAAACCCAGACTGTCAGCGGTGTTTGTTACCGACTCACCCCGAATGATCACCTGATTGTCAAGGCAGAAGCCCAGGCCCGATTTAGCCGGGTTTTTGATCGGTTCGAGGAGGCGCAGGAGGCGTTGGCCTGCGGAGTAGTCTTCGGCAAACCACTGATTCTGCTCGACCATATCCTCTCCCTCTTGTTTGTAACCATCCAGAGCCGCTTTCTCAAAGCGAACTAAATGGCTATCCGTCATTTTTAAGCCCACAATCTGCAATAAATCTGGACTGCTTTTCCCTCTTTTTCGATACGCTACCAAATACTCATTTCTTCTATCCCCCTCCTCACGATGGATCACCGATTTGAGGCCAGCCGGCACCTCCAGACGCGCCAACTCCTGCTCTTTCTCGTTGACCGCTGCCGAGAGCGCACCGGCATAGACGGCCTTTTCGATCTCGAACTTATAGCCGTCGAAGCGCAGTTTATTTTTTTTCAGCGGCAGCCACTGAGGCGGCAGCTTCAGACTGTAGTGCCCCAGGCAGACCGGCTGCCAGTCGCGGGTCAGTGCTTTATCCAACTGCTTAGCCTTCAGTTCCACGTGTTCCATCTGGCTGCACCCCCCAATCAGTAAAACTGCACTGAGCAAAATTGCACAGCATGACTTTAATGAAATCTTCAACATGGTCTTGCACCTCCTGGTTGTTCACCATCGCCTGGTGGTCGTCGCTGATCCTCAGGGGGATTTTTTCCCGGATACCCGGGGCATAATGACCCGCACCACGGTGCACCGTACCGTCACCGGCCGCACTGCCGGGCTGGATAGACACCTGATCCAGGGTGGTGTCGGTCTCAGCGGTGGTACCCGGCCAGGTTTTAACCTCGCGCGCCAGGGTGATGTTGCCTTTACCACGCTCGGGATCGCATACCGGCTTGTGAGCAAACGCCTGGAGCCTGGCCGTGGTGCGGTTCACCTGTTCGTCGGTAAAGTCAGAGCTACCGTCCACGCGGTGGCTGACTTGTCGCTGTACCAGCTTCCACTGCACCTTGTCCCACACGGCGGCAGGATTGATGCTATAGATCAGCCAGGTGTTGGGGTGTTTTTGCTCACCAAGTTCGGTGTGGAAGATTTTGGCTTGTAGTAACGCATTTTGAAGATATTCTCTTTTAAATAGTTGTTTTTTCCCAAATCATCAATCTCATCACTCGGCTCCACCCAGGCGGGGGTGATCAGACGCCACCACTTGTCGGCCTCTTTATAAACACTGTCATAGGGGCTGCCCTGAAAAAGCGGCAGTGCCTCGTCCCGGTCCTCCAGGGTCAGCCAGCACCCCTGGCTGCCGTCGGCCTGGCGGTAGTGGGTATTGGGCAGCAGTTCCAGCCCCCCGGGGGCATGGGCCAGCACCGCCGTCACCTCCCGGCCGTTGGCACCCAGCACAATTTTCTCGCTACCCTCAAAGCCCGCTTTCATCCGTTTGTAGGTAGCCGGGCTGCCGTTGTCTGGCATGGCGATATGGCAGATGGCATGGACATCCTTGGCACGGGCGGTCTTGCCCATGGTGCAGTAGCGGCTGACAAAGCCCCCCATGGAGTGGCTGATGATCAGCACCTTCTCCACGGGCAGGCCCAGTTCGGCCATCTCCGCCTTGGCGACGTCGATCCAGTCAGACAGGGTTTGCGCTGAGTCGGCACTGGAGGCGGTCCAGTTGTAGCCGCAGGCGTAGACCGGCAGGTAGACATGACAGTTGCCGGTGCTTTGGCTGATCTCCGCCCCACGGTCCTCCAGTGATTGCAGAAAACGGCCATAGCTCTCCCAATGCACCGTGCCCCAGCCCCGGCTTCTGTGGGGCTGTTCCGCCAGACTCAGCGCCACCGGCAGACTGGACCGGGTCGGCTTGAGCTGGATCTTCTCCGGCCCGGGCGGGGCCGTTACTACCCCCTTCCAGTGTTTTTTATCAGCCTTATGGCTGGCGCTGGTGGTCGTACCGGCGACGTGCAGAAAGTCTTTATTGAAGCCATCACCCGGTTCTCCTATCAACCGCTGTTTGCGGTCATCGGGACTATCGAAAACACCTTGCGCCATAGCGCCGAAGAATTTGAAGGAAAAGCCTATTTCAGGAGGATCCCAAACAACCTCACCATCTTCATTACACAAACGGCTCCCCATAATCCCCGGCACAAACAGAATGGGCACCGCCATAGGGGCTTTTTTCGCATTAGTCAGTGATACCATGTTCCAACTCCTCGGTCGATGAGTGATAGTCTGCTCTGGCCTGCCGCCACAGGGTCTCGCTGTAGCTGTGAAGACCGCGGTCATTGGCGTCTTGACCTGTCTCCGCCAGATCCTGCCCTTGAACCCAGGCGGCGCTGATCAGTCGTCGCTGGATTTCGCTGTCATCCACCCCCCTTTTCAACAAGGTCTCGCTTTGCGACCACACCCAGGCCTCAAGCTCGTCGAGGGGGATCTGCTCGGCTTTCGGGTAGTCATCAAACAAATGCCTGGCCAGCCGGTAGTGGGTGTAGGCCTGAAAACCCTGCATTAATTGTCGGGCCAGTCCCGGCGGCAGGAGAGGTATGCCCGGCCCACCCCAATCATCCGCCCCGCGGTTGTGTTGTGGCGGCGGTCCGTGCTTTTCCTGAAACAGGCAGAGCTTCTGCGGGTCGCGGTAGTCTTCGCAGCCGATGCGGTGAATACCGCTGTAGAAAAATCCAGCCTGTTGTGGCTGCATCCCCTGTTGCAGATATGGCAGGACGCGCGGATCCCAGTAGCGTAACCAATGGCGTTGACCATCGGCATCTTCGACTTGAGAGTGGCGGCGCAGGTGGCTTAGCAGGGCATCACCGTCGAGGGGGCTCCAGATAAAACACAGGCCATGTTGGCCAATGCCTGCCTGAAGCAGCTGGTGCAGCACCTCCTTGTGCGCTTCATCGGCTTCGATCCGGTAAAGATGCGGGGTATATTCAGCCATCGCCATGTCTTCAAACAGTGGCATGGGGCGTGATGGCGCGGTCTCACTGAGCAGCGACAAATCGAAGTTCAGGCGGCTCTCCGCCAGAACATAATCAGGGCCGTCTGCTCCAGGGGGGCTGTGTTTTTCCAGCAGTTGCTGCCAGTGGGTAACCAGATCCATGGTTTATTTTCCACTCATGCAGATTTTGCACAGCGGCTGACCACTGAACGGTGCGCCACTGTAACCACCGCCGCCGCCACTACCGCCGGTTATAGCCAGCCCACCTTTGATCTGTACCTTGCCTTTGAGGGTGATACCCCCCGCATCGATGATGATTGCACCGGCCGGGCCCTTGACAATGAAGCGCTCGTTGGTCTCGATCTGGTACACACGGGTCTGCTGGCTGATTTTTTCTCCGGCCTTCAGTTCAACCCGTCCACCCACCCGGCGTTTCAGGTGACCACCGATGGTCTGCTCGAAGTCGGCCGCAATCTCTTCGGGTTTGTGATTGCCGATGCTGACGACTTTGTCTTTGCCGATCTGGCTCTTCTGGTTTCGCCCGATCTGATGGTTTTGATCGTTTCCTATCGAGATTTTTTCGTCATGTTTCACGCTCTCAGTGCGGTCATGGCCGATGCGGATGCTCTCATCATGGCCGACGTCCTCTGTCCGGTCATGGCCCACTTGAGTGGTCTCGTCGTGGTTGACCACGTTGTTCTGGTCTTTCTGCGCATGGATGAAGATCTCTTCTTTCTCTTTTTGATCTTCAAACCGCAGTTCGTTATACCCCTCACCCTTATGGGTGCTGGATTTCAGGGTCATGCGCGTTTTGTGCCGCGGCAGTTCGTAGGGCGGCGGGTTGACCGCGTGGTAGGTGCGCCCGGTGACGATCGGCTGGTCCGGATCGCCTTCCAGGAAGTCGATGATCACTTCGTGGCCGATGCGCGGGATCGCCATCTGGCCCCAGGCGCCGCCGGCCCAGTTTTGCGAGACCCGGATCCAGCAGCTCGAGAAGTCGTTGCTTTTGCCGTAGCGGTCCCAGGGAAACTGGATTTTTACCCGGCCCCATTCGTCACAGTAGATCTCTTCGCCCGGCGGACCGACGACCTGGGCCATCTGCGGGCCGTCAACCCCCGGCCGGGGGCCGCCACGGCTGGCTGTAGGGGATGCACACGGTGGTGATCTCGGTGAGGCTAACCGGGGCCTGGGCCGGTGCTCCGCCACTCATGACCTCGCCGATCGCGTCCTCTTCCGCCGCTTGCGGCTGGCGCATCTCCAGCCGGTTTTCGATGCTGATCCAGAGCCGGTTGTGCTGCTCATCCGGGTGGTCTTCGAGGCGGAAGCTACGGCCCTCTTTGAGGGTCAGGTAGTCGTTGCTCAGGGTGGCCAGCCGCTGGCTGTTCTGGGCCTTTTCCTGCAAATGCCGGGTGAAGGGCTTGCCTTGTTCGTCGCGCTTGTAGCGGCCGTTGTAGCGGTAGCTCCGGTAGGCTTTGCGCTGGTGCTCAAGGTGAAGACCGGTGTGTTGGTGTTCCAGCATGTAACGGGGGTTGTGGAAGGTGTAGTCGCGCTGGGTGGTCCCGGCGGTGACCAGTTGTTCCTGGTAGTTGAACTGCCAGATGCAGGCTTCTGTCTTGTCGGCGTTGCGCTCGGCGTAGCGCAGCGGGGCCTCCAACTCTTCGGCCCGTTCGATGGCATCGCCAAAATGCAGTACGTGGTGGCTTTTGTGGTGCTCGAACCAGTAGAAGATACCCTCTTCCGCCGCCAGCCGGTGGATGAAGTCAAAATCGCTCTCGTTGTACTGGACGCAGTATTCACGCATCTCACGGGGGTGGATCAGGTCGAATTGGTGATGCACCAAGCCGTTTTCCCGCAGCAGGCTGGCGATGATCTCGCGCACGTCCTGCCGTTGGAAGATGCGGCAGTCGCTGGTCAGTGTCAGCCGCTGAAAGTCGGCGGTGATCCCCACCTGGTAGTGACGCCGGCGTTTGCCGATTTTGCCAGCGTTGAGCCGGTGGATGTTGCCATGGATGTGGCGTTGCAGTGTGTCACCCTGCCAGAGGCTGATCACCGCTTCGCTGTCGAGCAGTCTGTCGAAGCTGATCGGGTCGTGGATCGGGCGTTCTTCGTATACGTCCAGGGTCGCCTGGTACAGCCGGGAGAGGCCCTCTTCCAGTTGTAGCCGGACCACGGTGACTTCAATGCCGTTGAGCCGGGCGGTGACGCGGTAGTCGGATTGGCTGGCCATCGGTTGCTCTCTGTGGGTTGGGGGATGGGCGCGGCACACCGCATATGGGGTGCCGCGCCCCCGGCCGGTTTACGCCTCTTGGGGTGCGCGCCAGTCGTCAGACCCAGAGGTGCCCGCAACCGCGTGCTCCCAGGTGATTTTTCGATAGGCCAGGGAGATCTCGATCAGCTGGGTGTATTCGGCATTCGCCGGGTTTTGTGCGTGAGGCAGATCGGCGTCTATGTTGACCACTGTGGCGTCTTCCAGAAAGGTCGAGTAGAAGTGCTCCTGTTTGCCTTCGGACGAGGTGCGATACAGCGTGATCTCCACTTTCGGCAGCATCTCTCCCGAGGCCAGTGCGTTGTATAGCAGGGGGACCGCCTTGTTCAGCGCGCAGACAAATTTGAAGGGTTTGTGTACCCGTTGTCCCGAGGGCTGACCGCTTTGCGGATCGGTCGGCACCGTCACCACGTGACTGATCGCCTGGGCCAGAATCTGGTCTTCGTGGCCCTCGACGAAGATGTTGCCCACGGAGTCGGCGGTAAAGGCACCCTGGGTGATGTTGCCCTGGGTCTTGCCTTCGATAGCGATATAGGCAGGTGTTGGCATAGTCGTGTTCCTTTTTTATCAAGATGATCAAGAGGGGTTAAGGCGGTTGTGCCGCCGATGATGAAAAATGCCCGGAGCTTTTTTTCATCTCCACAGTATTACTATCAATTTTCATGCCATCGGTTCACAACGAAGAATCAATGGGTTAGAGGGCTTTTTCCCCGGTAAACCGGATTAACCGGGCAACTTCTTGCTCAACCGGGCAAGATGTTGCCCGCCTTTGCAAGCGATTGTTTTTAATGGCTTTTTTTGGCTGAGTTTTGCACTTGGATCCCTCGGCCTCATGTGGATGACGCTCCGTTGGCCGATGGCGCCGTCTGGCGCATCGCGCCTGCCGGGGACTTTTCCCTCAGCAGGGTGCGCGGTAGCCGGAAGCCTTTGAACAACCGTCTGAGCAGCGGATTGTTGCTCTTTTCAGCATGCACTCGGTAGCGCATTTTGCCGTCTCCCAGTTGGAAGATGATGTCGAGCATGTTGTCGTCTGCTCCGTTGATGTGTGCTCTGTCCAGCAGCCGGAACCAGGACCAGGGTCCCTGGTAACGCAACATTTTCGACCGGCCCCGGGTGCTGATCAAGGTCACTTTGCTCTCGGCCCCCTGGCGCAGGGTGTTGGGCCAGATCAGTTGACGGGTATGGGTGGGGCCGTGGCTGTAGGAGACCCGTTGACCATCGATATCGATCACACTGCGCCGCTGGTTGGCGCTAAGGGCCAGCGGCTCGATGTTGAAGTTGACGTTCAATGCGCCACGGTTGTCGAAAAAACCGTTCTGGATGGCCCAGGCCGCTTCCAGTTGTTGCAGTACGTCGGTGCGCACGAGGTAGTCTTCATCTTCTTCGGAATAAAGCGCATTGAGGTTGTCGTGGAGGAATACTTTGAGATATTTGTTGTAAAACCCGGTGAGCTTGCCGTTGGGGCCGAACATCTGTTCGAAGTCTTCCAGCGCCACGTCGATCCTCGCAGTGGGGTTAAACGGATAACGCCCGGCCAGTCGTTCTTCGAAGAATTGGTATATCTCCTGGTCCCATTTCTTTTCCAGTTGTTGCAGCGCCTTGATCAGCAGAACCTTCCACGACTCTTTGGCCACTTTGTCCATTTGCGCCGATAGCGGTTCGGGCAGGCCGGCGGCGATCCGCTCCAGCGCATAAATGGGGTCGGCACCGTCGAGCTTGAAGCGGTCACGCGCCAGGCTCAGGGCGGCTTTTCCCCGGTCCGGCGCGTTCTGCACCGTGGCCATGTAGTCGTAGGTGGCACCAAGCGCCTTGATCAGCTCTTCGTAGTAGGGGGCTTCTTTGTCTCCCTTGTCCAGCAGGCTGTCAAGTCTCTGGAAGTTGCGCTGGATGCGTTTCGCTTCGCGCCGGTTGGGGTCGCTGAGCAGTTTCTTTTCCGCTTCGATGCGCGCTTGCGGGTCTTCGATGTCGAGCGCCGGATAGATTTCCGCGTGCTCTCTGACCATCTCTATCAGACGTTGTACCGGGGCCGTCGGGCCGGTCAGGGTCTCCAGCACTTTAACCGCATATTCTATGCCTTCAAAATCGTTGATTTCGAGCCGCCCCAGGGTCCGTTTCCAGGTGTCAAGGTAGTCGTTGATGTAGTGTGAGCGGATTCTGTCCGCCAGTTGCCTTTTGTCTTCTTCGCTGTAGTTGATGCCTGCGCGCTCACCCAGGACCCATTTGTCGATCATCGCAAGGTCGATGATATTTTCATTACGCTCGACGAAGTATCCCTTGAAGCCCGGGGCCGTGAAGATCGCGTCGATGATGAAACCGCCCGGGCGGGCTTTTTCGTTTAGGTTCTCGTTCTCGTTTTTGTAGATGAGGTCGAAAGAGGGCCCGACGCGCTGGCGCAGGTCGACCGGGTTATGCAGTTCCGCATACGCATCCTGCTTGATGCCCTGGTAGACGCGTTGGGACAGCGGGGTCTGCCGCAGGTCCCGTTGCACCGCCTTGACCAGACTCTTGAACTGCGGCAAGTCGGCTTCCGCGAAGTCCAGTGCGTAATCCAGGTGTATCATCAGTTGCCGCTGGGTCTCGCCCTCTCCCTCGAAATGTTGGTGCCATTCCTTGGCCATCCAGTTTTTGACTATTTTCTTTCGCCGGTTCGCCTTGTCTTCGATCATCCGGTAGATGCGCAGGGCCGCAAGTCTATCGTTGCTGCCAGGCTCCGCCGCGTTGATCTTGTCGATGACGCCAACGCCCAGAGCCGGCAGGTAGCGGGTCGATAGCAGGTTGAGGTAGGACTCTTCCACTTTGGGTCCGATGATCCGCCCCTGATACAGCCCCAGGTCGACCACCAGGGGCAGTTTGTCGCGGTATTGTCCGTACACCGAGATCGCCTTGCGTATGTGGTTCAGCGGTTCGAGCAGGTTGCGACCGGTAATATCGATACGGTCGCTGATCCGGGTTTTCATAAATGCTTTGCTCTCGGCCAGCACCACTTCCGAGGCATGGATGTTCTGCCGGTAGTAGTGCTGCCATCCACCGATGACCAGCACGGCGGTGAGCCCCGCCACGACGCTGGCCAGGGCAAAGATGCGGCGTTTGTTGCGCAGCGTTCTGGTGTTGTCCCCCGCCAGACCCGCTTCCGGGTAGATCACATCATGGAACAGCGATTTCGAGAAGAAGGTAAGCGACCGTTGTATCGCTTTGGCCGCCTCGATTCTCGGTGGCAGATTGTATGATGCCGCCGCCGTCTGAATGAAGGCGTTGCGGGGTATGCCTTGCTGATAGACCGAGGTGAAATAGAGACCGCGTACCAGGGCCGGCGTCGCATAGTGGTCGCTTTCAAGTATTTCGGAGAGAAAGTTGACCAGGATGTCTCTGACTCCCACCATTTGCCGGCTGAAGACGAACAGGTCGTTACGCGTCTGCTGGTTAGGTGCATCGGCCACGGCATCGAAAACAGCGTCGTTGAGATTTTTCAGGAAGGCATCGTAGTAGCTCGACAGCTCATCAAGCCAGTGATCGGCATCCTTCAGGAAGTCCAGCGAGAAGGTGAATCCGAACAGCTGCTCTCTCTCCGAGCGCGGCAGGTTGCGAAAGAAGGCGTCGAAGCCGTCGAGCAGGTCAAACTTGGTCAGCACGATGTAGACGGGGAGACGCGTTCCGAGCTTTTCGATCAACTCCCGCACCCGCCCCCGAAGCTGTAAGGCATAGGTCTTTCGGTCGCTGGGTTTGCTATCCAGCAGGGTCGGCAGATCCACCGCCAGCACGATGCCGTTGAGCGGGCGCCGGCTGCGGGTGCGATCAAGCCAATCGACCAGGTGCTCCCACATCCGATTGGGCAGGTCTCTGTACGCCTCGTATCCCTCCTTTATCTTTCCGCTGATGAGCTCGCCATCAGGATCAATAAGCAGGGCATCGTTGCCTATCCAACAGTCGATCTTGTACGGCGGCTCCACCTGGTCCCGCTTTTGGGTGTTGCTGTAGGTGGTCTGGGTGTGATTCTGGTTGGAGCGGTTTATCAGGCTAGTCTTGCCCGCTCCTTCCGCTCCAATAACGATGTACCAGGGCAGCAGGTATAGGTAGTTGCGCACCATGGTGCTTTTGTGCAATTCGGTGAGAATCTGGTTGAAGCGCGCTTCCTGGGCATCGAGTACCGGTTGGGCCGGATCTTCTTCGTCACGCTTTTCTTTGGCATGTTCCCTTTCGACTTTGCTCAATCTCCTCTTGGTGACCAGCGCCGCTATCAGCGCACTGAAGAAGGCGACGCCGAGGGTGATCAGCCATCGGACCGTCATCGTCTCCAACGGGTAACGGCCATCGAACTCCCATTTGGGACCAAGCCACCAGAGCAATACCAGAAAGACGATCAGACCCAATACAAGCAAAACAGTGGCCGAGTGCTTGAGGTGAATCACTGCCGGTTTGATCCAGTTCAGGATCTTGTGCATAAACCCGGCTTTCGAGGAAATGGAACTCATGTTCACTGTCATGCCACTTACCCTGTTTATTGCAATTTTTTGTCATTAGATGTTCCAACCGCGCCAGATACTCCGGCTCCCACTCGGAAACCTGCATTTCACCAACCCGTTCGGCCGCCGCCGCTATCATGTCTTGCATCAGCCGGGAGAGCCCTGCCTGGTGCATTCTTTCTCCCGTCATAAGTTTCATCACGGGGTGAGCCCGCCTCCCGCTGGTAGCGCTCGATGGTCTCAAGCACGGCTGCTATGCCCTGCTCCAGATAGAGTTCATCCAGCTCTGTTTGCAGGGCATTCCATTCAGGTAATGTGTGCCCTGCCGCTACGTTGCTCACGTTGCCCGAAAGGGGTTGCTCTTCGCCTCGCCCGACCGTCTGCCGGCGTGCATCCAGAAAGCTCAACCCGCCCTTGAAACGGCCTTCACCTATCTGCGGGAGGCGTTTCAGCAGGTTCTCGACAGCATGCCGAATGGAGTCAGCCACCCGCTGATACCCCATGGCTTCGGCTACTTTGCCGGTAAGCAGGCTGCCACTGATCCAAAAAGGGCTTGCCGCCACGCTGTTTTCAACTTTAATCAGTAGTTCCAGGCCTGCATTGCCGTCATTCAGCTGTTCTTCATAACCGGCAATCACGTCGCCGGGGGGCGGGCATTAATTCGCTTTCTCCCTTTGCGTTGGCCGGTGGTAACGATTGGATGCCGCTCCAGAGTGCGTAGCGGCGAAGCGCATATCCCAGGGGATCTTCCGGGGTATCGGCATTGATACGGACAGACAGTTCGAGCAACTGTTTCTTGCGTTGACGCTCGCCACCGGGGTCGCTGGCTTGCACGGGGGTGGTCTGCTGCGTCTGACCGGATACGCTCCCTGTTTGTTTCAGCGGTTCTTTGCCTGCAGGGGGCCGCTTCAGTGCGGCCAGTGTCTCGTTCAGCTGGGGCAGCGTTGAATTGACTTTTCGCCTCTTCAGCTGTTTAACCAGCAACGCATTGGTGCTGGCCAGTTCTTCGATCTGTTCTGCGGTCATCGGCCCGGTAAGCCGCTTATCGGCTACTTTCTTGATTCGAGTCACTGCCTGCACAACTATTTTTCTACGCACACTTATCCCAGCATTACCCGGCGAGGGATATCCGTTACTCCAGTAGTTGTTCAGAAGCCCGACCAACAGATGCATGCTGTCGCAAAGCCCCCTGGTGTCCCCGCTTGAGCAACCAACAGGTAATCAGGTGAACCACCACGCGAAAATGCTTGCATTCATTCTGCAAAATCTGGCGGCATAGCTGTTCGACGCGCTCCCATTCAATATCGTCTTGATGCAACGAGCCGTACTTCATCATCTGCACGTCCAGCTCTTCAAAGGACTCACTCTCTTCCTGGCAGTTTCCACTTGTCCGCTTTTGTGCAAAGGGTTGCAGCAGTTGCTCAATCATGCCGGAGGCGCCTTGGCAATAGAGCCCTGCTAACGGCACCGCTCCAGTGGCAGGAGGTTTGAAGCGGCAGAATCTGTTCGGGCATCGCCGCTACGTCGAAGGTCACTCCATCGATCACCTCTTGTCCGCTGGTAAATATGAGTCTTTTAGCTCCCAACAGCTTTTTCGCCACTCTGATGCTGGGTATACCATGACCGGCATCAACGATGTGCCCACCGCCGATTATCTTCCATTGGTCGTCCAGGAGTATTTTGCCATTTTCGTTCTTTATCCTGATGTCCAATCTTGTCGTCGGTATCGGATCGGGAAGGATCAGCTGCAGTCGGGTAATGTTGTCAATACAGGAGAGTGCGAATACCGGCCGGGTGCCAATGGCCCCGATGGCAGGAACCGAGATGATGACTCGATGCTGTTCGGCCGCCGGGTGTTCCAGATCTGAGGTCACCCGCAGGCTGTAGTCATTTTTCTGCCGGAGTTGCTCATGAGCGTTGACGGCCTCGATAATGCCGTAATTGGGCCGATGTTCCTGGGGCAAGGCGATGGTTTCTATATACGCAGGTGTTTGAAACAACTGATCGAAACATGCCAGCCGCTGAATGGATGCACGTATCTCTGTACACGCGGATGGCTGCAGGTTGCCATGTTGACTCGCCATCACCGGATGTGTAATCACTCCTATTGCAAACAGCACATCGAAGACATTTCTTGGGTAAGGGAGCAATGCCTCTTCCGGGGAAAAACCCAGCCGTTCAATCTCACTTGAGGATAGCCGCTTCTCTCCGCCCGATGTTTTTATAACAATGGCATCCAGATAGCGAAACACCCACATATAAATTGTTAAAGCAGTGTAAGCATCGCCACTGAGATAAAAATCAAGATAATTGCATTCGATGCTATTAAGCGGTTGCTCTGCCAGCGTTTTCAATGAGATCGATATAATGGTCTTATCCCGACTGTGTGACTCTCTGACATCCTCAATAACCAATGGGTAGACATCAAGATCCGCTGTGGTGTGGAAGTAGCATCGCTCATTATCAACTAAACTGGACAGCAGCAATGTATCTTTAGGGACGACCTTATGGTTCGTAATTGACTTGGAAGTCGGATCAAATCGTACAATCGTCATCGACGGGACGGGACGTAGATAGTTGGGCCATAATAAATTTGAGGAGTGAACAGATCAGCTCTGGAAAATCATCTTCAATTTTTTCCCGCAGGCGCGCACTCAAAAACGCAAATCCTTCAAGCAGGCGTTCAACATCCGGGTCTGAGCCTTCTTCCGCAAGAAAACGCGAAAGTTGCGGATGCCGCAGAGCAAAGCTCTTGCCTTGTAAACGCAGAAATGACAACTCATCCCGATACAGCTGTTGTAACCTAGTGGTCATAATGAAAGCTGTTTTCACCTCGAAGAATTGTGCAGTGCCGATTTAATCCATTCATCGCCATGTCTATTTCTATGCTTTTCCTGATAATCGCCCGCCTTTATATAACCGGAGATACTGAAATTAAGCTCCAGCGGAAATTCAGCCCTGGGTTTATATACAACGCTCTCTATGGTAACCCGGGGTTCATAATCTCTGATTGTGTTACTAATGTTCTCTACCATGGCGAGAATCATGTCCGATGCGCCAACCGCAGCACCGTTGAAGTCTGCAAGGCCAAACTCAGGCGAACTGCTCGCCCCTCCTTGGCGTGCATTTAAAATTATCTCCAAATGCCGCTTGATAGCGGCGGCTTTTTCGGCCGCCGCCAGCTTTTTTTCAGGTTTACGGAGAGGCGCTTTCTCTGCCTCCAATCGCTCAAAGAAACTACCTGTCGATGGCGTATTCACGAGTAATAAAAACCCTGGAAGCTATTCTTTATCAAGTTTTCCAACCAAAGATAGTTCGAAATTAGCGCCCATGTATTTGAAATGCGGACGTACAGACAGTGCCACCTTGTACCAGCCAGGATCACCCTCTACATCCATCACCTCGATTGTTGCCGCACGTAGCGGACGACGGCTTCTTACGTCCGATGGAGGGTTTTCCTGATCGGCGATATATTGCTTGATCCATACGTTAAGCTCACGTTCAAGATCCTGACGCTCCTTCCATTAGCCAATCTGCTCACGTTGGAGCACTTTGATATAATGCGCAAGGCGATTAATGATGAACATATAGGGCAACTGGGAACCAAGTTTGTAGTTGGTCTGGGCCTCTTGCCCCTCTTTGGTTTTTGCAAAAACTTTTGGCCGTTGTACAGAATTAGCCGAAAAGAAGGCGGCATTATCGCCGCCTTTCCTCATGGTCAATGAAATGAAACCCTCCTCGGCAATCTCGTACTCCTTTCGGTCGGTAATAAGAATCTCTGTGGGTATCTTTGCCTGAAGCTGTCCCATCGACTCAAACAGATGAACAGGAAGATCTTCTACTGCACCACCGCTTTGCGGACCGATGATATTCGGGCACCAGCGATATTTTGAAAAACTCTCGGTCAAACGAGTCGCCATCAAAAATGCCGTGTTTCCCCAGAGATAATTTTCATGATCGCCATCGATAGTTTCGGCATAATTAAATGTCCGTGCCGGGTTTTCGAGTGGATCATAGGGTGTTCTCAGAAGAAAACGGGGCATCGTCAAACCCAGATACCGGGAGTCTTCATTCTCTCTCAATCCTCGCCATTTTGTAAACTTTGGCCCTTCGAAAATATCTTTGATATCTTTTAGATTGGGCAGTTCTGTATAGCTATCGATGTTCAGGAATTCACAACCCGCCGCACTGATAAACGGTGCATGAGCCATAGCACCTACCGCCGCAACGTAA
The DNA here is from genome assembly GCF_022530855.2 of Candidatus Vondammii sp. HM_W22. Classification (GTDB taxonomy): domain Bacteria; phylum Pseudomonadota; class Gammaproteobacteria; order Chromatiales; family Chromatiaceae; genus Vondammii. The sequence goes on from NZ_CP099567.1 coordinate 2,250,473, forward strand.
TTGAGCAATTTAATATCTGGCGATGAAGGCCCAAACGTATAGTTTGCAATAACCGCCCCAACAGGCTCGCCACCAAACTGACCATAACCCGAGGAATAAACATGCTTATACAAACCGCTCTGGGTTACTTCAGGCGAGAAATCAAAGTCGTCCAACAGCTCTTCTTTTGTGACATGGATCATTTCGATCTTAATGTTTTCACGAAAGTCAGTGCGGTCGATCAAAATCTTTAAACCTTTCCAGGCAGCCTCCAAATTTTGCACATCTTTATTATGAAGTATTGCATCGGTCTGCTTGCCCATCTTGCTGTCGATCTCTGCAATCATCTGATCGACGAGACGCTTATTTATCGGCTCAACCGCGTCATTAGTCTTGATCATCGCAGAGATAAATTCTGCGATACCTTTTTTCGCGATTGAATACTCGCCTTCGCCAAGTTTCATACGGGTTTGAACCATTATCTGTTCGATCAAACCAAGGCTTTGTTTGTTTCCAACTGATCCTGCTTGTGTTGCTTCCATTGTTCTCCCTCTTGTTTGTACGAATTACCAGACGGGTTGAGCTATTCGACTTACTTTATAGAACCTCTGATTAATTTCGGATCGGATAGATGAAACGTTCCGGATCAATGCGAAAAACCAAGTAATAGCAAACTATCACAATGATTCTCAACACAGAGCCGAGAGGTTTTAGCCGCCAGATGCTGTAATTCAGGAGTTGATCATGGGTTCTTTATATATTCAGCTACTTCTTTGCTTTGTTATCTGAATTATCATCATCTGCCCCCAACGCCTCACCATTGTTTTTCTCCTCATCGTCAGTCAATACACGATCCAACTCTCCAACAAGCTCTTCACGCAGCGCCTTGTCTTCCAACAACTCCTGAATCTTGAGTCGGAATGAAGGCACATTGCCCAAAGGCCCCTTCAACGCCACCAGTGCCTGACGCAATTCCAACAGTTTACTAAGCTCAGGGACATTCTCAACAATACTGTCTGGAGAAAAACTAGCCAATGAGGAAAAATTCAATTCGACAGGTATAGTCGCACCCTCATCAGGCTCACTGGAAAGGTGATCATCCACTGAGATATCGACCTTCAAATTCGCCTTTTCCATTACAGAGTTAAAGGTGGTCTTATCGATACGAACCGAGTCTCTCTCCTCCAGCGGCTGATCTTCACCTTTACCCTTGAAATCACCGATCACCACCAGACGTAAGGGCAGTTCGATCTCTGCCATTTTGTCTCCTGTTGCCGGAACATACTTGATATTGATCCGCTCCTTGGGAGCGACAGAACCGTCTTTTGCCATCATGGCCTCCTGTTTTCCAAAAAATGTCTGGACTGTTAACTCAAAGCTAAACCATATGGAGGGTGGGAAGAGGAACAAGCCGCATCCTTGCAATCAGACGATACGTTTCTGTGTCCCTGGTGAAAATCCATCTCTCCATACCGAACAAGTGACTACACCAATGGCGTAGAATAATATTTCTATATTGTGACCCAGGCCAATGATTTTTGTTCCCAAAAGAGCTTTAGATTAATTCTGGATCGGATGGATGACGAGTTGACGTCTTCTGGATCAAAGCGGAAATTGCAGGTAATAGCGGATTATTGCCAATATTTTCAACGCAGAGACGGGCGATTTCAACTCGCCAGACACCGATTCATGAATTGATCAGAGGTGCCCTAATTAAGTAAAATCAGGTATCAGTCAGCCTCATCTCTGCCGTCATCTAACTTCTTCCCACGTCATTAATTTATAACACGGAGTGGTTTATGAGTGGCTCTTGCTCATTGGAAAGCCTGACCTGCCAATTTATTATTCTGAGGGATTCGCACTATATAACGCTTCGGTGGGACAAGCCAAGTCAGCAAGTGGCCTCGAGGTACGGCTGGAAACCAAATCAAACGGCCATTCTGCCGGTTAAAACCGGTTGTGAAGTGTGAAGGCTGTCCTGCCGGGCTTCGTGTAAAAATGAGAGTTTGAGTTTTCGTTAGCGCAGAGTTCGCAGAGTATGAGGACCAGAGGAAACAGAATAATCCTCTGCGAGCTCTGCGCTTCCTTGTGATCGTTTTTCGGCTATCCAAGTATAAAAAACCAAGCCGGAAACCAACCAAAGAGAACTCAGATGGCCGCCTCATCCTCTTCACCGGTGCGGATACGGACCACTTTTTCCACCGATGTCACAAAAATCTTTCCGTCGCCGATTTTTCCGGTACGTGCAGCGTTGGTTATTGCATCGATACACTCGTCCAGCTGAGATTCAACGATCACCACCTCAATTTTCACCTTGGGCAGAAAATCCACCACGTACTCCGCACCACGATAGAGTTCTGTATGACCCTTCTGGCGACCGAAGCCTTTCACTTCAGTCGCGGTCATACCGGTAATACCCACCGCTGAAAGTGCTTCACGGACATCGTCCAGTTTAAACGGCTTGATGATGGCATCCACTTTTTTCATTGCTATTGAGCTCCTTTTACACTCAGGTATTGCAACAATTCACGATCACCCCAGATCCTCCCTTAAGTAGGTGAGTCCTAGGACTTACTTGCAGCATTATACTGCTATCAAAAGCCGCTGGTAAGCGGGTAGCGTCTGTCCCGACCAAAAGCCCGTTTGGTAATTTTGACTCCGGGCGGGGCCTGCCGACGCTTATATTCATTTCTGTCGACCATGCGAGTTATCCGCCGAACGACCTCTTCATCAAACCCTGCGGCTGTAATTTCGCCGACCGCCTGATTTTTTTCGACATAGAGCTTCAGAATCTGGTCAAGTATCTCATAGGGAGGCAGAGAGTCCACATCCTTCTGATCTGGCGCTAACTCCGCCGATGGCGGACGCTCAATCACCCGAAGAGGAATCACTTCTGCCTGCCGGTTTCGATACCGGGACAAACGGTAAACCATCAGCTTTGGCAGATCTTTGATTGGTGCGAATCCACCCGCCATATCGCCATAAAGTGTGGCATAACCTACAGACATTTCGCTTTTATTACCGGTTGTCAGCAGTATTTTTCCTTTTTTATTACTGATTGCCATCAGAACAATACCACGACAACGGGCCTGGATATTCTCCTCAGTGACATCTACTGTGGTCCCTGAAAACTCATCCTCGAGCATGCCGAGAAACGCATTTAAAGCGGGAGCAATCGGTATTGTCCGGTGGTTAACACCAAAAACCTCCGCCTCCTTAAGCGCATCTTCGTTGCTCATATCCGCTGTATAGCAGGACGGCATCATGACCACTTCCACCTGCCTGGGGCCTAAAGCATCGACTGCAATCGCCAGGGTCAGGGCCGAATCTATACCCCCGGAAAGACCGAGTACCGCCCCATGAAAGCCGTTCTTCTGCACATAGTCTCGCACCCCGTGTACCAACGCATTATAGATACCCTCTTCTTCACCGAGTGCCGGAGATATTTCGCCGGGGAGCGGTCGCAACTCTGATCCGCTGCCGGTATATTCAACCAGCGGCTGTGACTCTACAAAATAGTCCGTTCGCTGGGTCAATTCTCCCTTTGCATCAACCACAAACGAGCCGCCATCGAACACCAGTTCATCCTGACCTCCGACCAGATTAATATAGATAATAGAGAGCCCGCTCTCTTTGGCGCGTTTCTTCAGTAACTCTTCTCTCTCCGGCGCTTTTCCGGTGTGGAAGGGCGAGGCATTCAGATTCAGCAAAATCCGGGCACCGGCCTCAGCCGCTCTGGCAGCGGGCTCCTTGTACCAGACATCCTCGCAGATGGTAATGCCCACCGGAATTCCATTGATCTCAATGACACAAGGTGCATCGCCGGGTTCAAAATAGCGCTTCTCATCAAACACACTGTAGTTTGGCAACAGCGCTTTATAATACTCAGCCTGAATGATCCCGTTCCGGATCACTCCCGCTGCATTAAAAAGTTTGCCATTCTTGCGCCGGGGGTAGCCGAGTATCAGATCGATCCCGACAGCTTCACTACAGAGTCGCTCAAGGGCCTGGTCCACCCGTTTCAACAACTCAGGTCTGAGCAGCAGATCTTCAGGAGGATAGCCGACCAATGTCAGCTCGGGAAAAACCACTACGTGGGCCTGCTGTTCATCCCTTGCCCTGCGGGCCGCTTCAAGGACACGGTCGGCATTGCCGTCAATATCACCCACGAGGAGATTAAGCTGTGCCAGCGAGATTCTCAGGCTCAAAATTCCACCACTTATCTGATCAGATGAAAACCGCCACCGGCTCAATCGTCGGGGCGGTTACATTACAAATAAATCAATTAAGTTACTATATAACTCGTCGCCGTCCAGAAGCGATGCTGTTTTTCCCGCAAAGGCGCAGAAGATGCCAGGAAGACTATTTCATACGCTCTTGAATATAAGCTATAACTTTGCGATCTTGGCGTCTTGGCGAGAGTTACTGTTTATGGTTGAAGACGAATCAGCTCATCAGCTCAAGTACCCGCTTGCCTATCTCTGCCGGTGAACGGACGGTGACAACACCCGCGGCTTCAAGCGCTTCGAATTTACTATCCGCCGTGCCCTTGCCTCCGCTGACGATAGCCCCTGCGTGGCCCATGCGTTTTCCAGGAGGTGCCGTTACACCTGCAATGTAGGCAACCACAGGTTTCGACACATGTTGCTGGATGTAGGCTGCGGCATCCTCTTCTGCTGTGCCACCGATCTCGCCCACCATGACAATACCTTCGGTCTGAGGATCTTCTTCAAACAACTTGATACAGTCGATGAAGTTCATGCCGTGTATTGGATCGCCACCGATGCCGACACACGTACTCTGGCCCTGACCTGTCGTAGTGGTCTGGTAGACAGCCTCGTAGGTCAGGGTTCCGGAACGGGAAACGATGCCGATCTTGCCGGGCTTGTGGATCATCCCAGGCATAATCCCTATTTTGCAGCCACCCGGGGTAATGATACCCGGGCAATTGGGGCCAATGAGACGGCAGTCATAAGACTCCAGTGCCGCCTTCACTTTCAGCATATCCAGCACTGGAATGCCTTCTGTGATACAGGCAATCACTTTAACGCCTGCATCAGCCGCTTCCAGTATGGCATCGGTGGCAAAAGCCGCCGGTACATAGATCATGGTCGCTTCGGCACCGGACTGCTCCACAGCATCGTGTACCGTATCGAATACCGGCAGACCGAGATGAGTCTGCCCACCTTTGCCCGGGGTGACGCCGCCCACCACATGGGTACCGTAAGCAATCGCCTGTTCAGTATGAAATGTGCCTTGCTTGCCGGTAAAGCCTTGGCAAATTACCCGGGTGTTCCTATCTACGAGAATACTCACAATTTATGTCCTGTATCTGAATTTTCAGACGCTGGCGGCAGCGACGACTTTCTCTGCACCTTCAGCAAGATCCGCTGCAGTGGTAATGGCCAGTCCACTACGGGCCAGAATTTCCAGTCCCTGGGATGCATTAGTCCCTTCAAGGCGCACCACCACAGGCACTTTGACACCCACCTCCCTAATCGCATCAATGATGCCTTGGGCAATCAGGTCACAGCGAACAATGCCGCCAAAAATATTAACCAGCACGGCCTTGACTTTATCGTCGGAGAGAATCAGCTTGAACGCCTCGGCCACCCGCTCAGCGGTAGTACCACCACCAACATCCAGGAAGTTAGCAGGAGAGCCACCCTTAATCTGAACCAGATCCATGGTCGCCATGGCCAGACCCGCACCATTCACCATGCAGCCGATGTTGCCGTCTAGGGTAATGTAGTTGAGATCGTGCTCCCTGGCCTTTGCCTCCCGTTCATCCTCCTGAGTGGCATCCCGCATCGCCAGCAGGTCGCATTGGCGATAAAGCGCATTGTCATCCAGATTGATCTTGGCATCCAGGGCGACCAGCTCACCCTCTTTGGTTACCACCAGGGGGTTGATTTCGATCAGGCTGGCATCGCTGGCTACAAACAGCTCATGAAGCCCATTCATAAACTTCTGAAATGCCCGTATCTGGGGACCTTCCAGCGCCAGTGAAAAAGCCAGTTTCCGGCACTGGTAACCCTGCAGGCCAACGGCCGGGTCCACATGGATGGTGTGTATCTGTTCGGGTGTCTCTTCAGCCACCTCTTCGATGTTCATACCACCTGCGCTGGAGACCATAAACAGGATTTTCTTCTCAGCCCGGTCTACCAGTGCACTGAGATAGAGCTCCCGGTCAATCGACGTGGGTTTCTCAATCAACAGTGTATTGATCGGCAGGCCATGCTCCCCGGTCTGCTTGGTAACCAGCATACCGCCCAGCAAGCGCTCGGCCTCAGACTCCACCTGGTCCAGGGTATCGACCATAACCACGCCACCAGCCTTGCCTCTACCTCCGGCATGCACCTGTGCTTTAACCATCCAACGCTCACCACCAAGAGTCTGCGCAGCTTCCTTGGCTTCATTAACCGTTGCAGCAGGCAAACCTTCAGAAACCGGGATGCCATACTTCGCGAACAACTGTTTCGATTGATACTCGTGTAGGTTCATTCTTTATATACAACCTGTTCGCCGAAAAAATGCTATTCTGAGCCAATTCAGACGAATAATCAAAATTCAGAGCGTACCGCTATAAAATTGGCTTATGGGCTTCAGATTTCTCCTAGCCGCCCTTACCATCTGGGCTATCTATTTTCTCGTTCGCCGCGCCTATCTGCGTAAACGTGCGTCCAGCAAAACGAAAAACTTTAAACCTGCCGTAGACATGGTTCAATGCAAGTATTGCGGCACACACATTCCCTTGCCGGAGGCAATTGTGGAGAATGGGGTTTATTACTGTTGCAGAAAGCATTTGGAAGCTGATAAATAAAAGTCCGCCAAAAAAACAGCGTGAACTGATGTGGCGATGGCAATTAAGATCAGGCCGACGCCCCCGGCGGTAGAGAGTTGAAGGTGGGGTTCTCAGCCCTTGGAAGCGGCCGCGGGAGGGTGCTGTTATCTTTCTTGATACTGCCAAGGTCACCCAACAGATGAAGCCCGCCTCTTTGGGGAGACTCACCGCCGCCAGCATCGCCCATGAGATTCGCAATCCACTCAGATGCATCAGCCATGCAGAACCGCTGTTAAGTGAGTCACCGGTGGGGGAAAATCTGCGGCCATCCAAAAACTGGCACGTAATCAGACTCCGTCTATGTCAGCGGCAAATCGGGTACGGGAAGAAAAGAACTCGCCGCACATCTTATCCATAGCCAGGAGCCAAAAGGCAACCGTGAATTTTTTGGCCCGATAAAAGGCGGTTTTACCAGCGCCGCAGCGACCAACAAAGGGCTAGTCCAGGTAGCTGAAGGAGACACCTAAAAAATACAGAACCGCCAAAACAGATGGTTCTGTCAGGGCCTGTTAATACTCATCAATGCATCAATCGATAACCGATAAGCATAACAAGTGCGTCTTCGATACTCGTGGTGCGTTTCGGAACATCCTGCTCCAAAACGCACTCAATCTTCGACCACCTATTATTCCCCGGCTCTCCATCCACGGCCGCAGCGGATGTGATTTTCATCAGCTTATTCAATCAGTATTAACACATCCCAGTAACCGGGAAAGCTCAAAGCTCTTCCTAATCGAATCCAGCCAGAGCCCTCCCAAAGTGAGAAATTGTCATGTAGCGGGAATGGCGGCAGCCCTGCAAGAGCCAGGTAAATACCTCTTCACGACATCCGTACTAGCACCGCACTTGAATTCCGTAATCACAGACCCTAGACTAGCGACAGTCGCAACAACATCCCCAATATAAGGGGTAAGAGTAACTGTTTTGTCGTCAAGGTCAGAACGAATAGCCGCATTCATGGTAACTGTTATCAGTCCATCGCCATTGGTAGTGACAGACTTAACATACTTAGTGGAACCGCTGCTTTCACAGCCCCAGTTACCGCCACCTGGCCCTGCACCTACAGTCCCTGTCTGATAACCCTCTGCCACTACAGTACGACACGAAGCTGCTGCCAGAATCACTTCAGTCATCTTCGCCTTAGCAATATAGGTTTGATATGAAGGTAACGCGACCGCCGCCAGAATACCGATGATCGCTACAACGATCATCAGTTCGATTAATGTAAAACCGGATTGTAGCTTTCTCATTAGTTCTTCCTCTAATAATCATTAAAGTCCTTTAGAAAACACGAACATTCCTGTCAGGACTAACGCCCGCCAGAAAATCCATCCCTAAATCTCCTCCTTTGCCACCGAACAAAAAACCACGCCCCAACGTTTCTCACGAAGAAAAATACCTGAGTATTCAGAATCATCGCGCGCAAAACTAGAGCAGGTCAACCATTATGGCACTATAATGGCATCAATATACACCACTTTATTTACCGCGTTATTCAGATGTGAACAGCTTCCGTTTTTTGATGGCTTTACGAATCACGCTGTTAAGCGGTTCGATCGCACTTAGTCGGGTAAATGGCTTTACGGATATCTTCCGGATAATTGAGCAGCAGCATCAAAGCTTTCCCCATACATACGGCAAGAAAAAGGAGCTCTTATCAAGTCGAATCCACGATATAAATTTGCTACAATCCGCCAAGTGGTGTTTTTGAATATAGCGCTATGCTGATATCCACTTGGACAACGGTTGAAACAAACACCCGGTGGATACTGGCATGTGGTGTGATTTATTACCGCTACCCTGCCCAGACATCTGAGCATCAAACATAATTATTAACTAAATTAATAATATCTTAAGACAGCTTGGTAACATACTAGAATGGCAACAACCAAACCAGAAGTCAGTGTGAACGGATTGGCCCGCTGGCTGGTTCACGATAGCTTATTATCCGAAGAGAGTGCCCAGCAGGCTTTTCAGGAGGCGCTAAAGCAGCGTAAACCGTTCGTTACCCATCTGGTTGAGAAAAAAATGCTTAAAAGCAGGGAGATTGCCGAGTATGCCTCCCAGAAGTATGGTATTCCTCTGTTTGACCTGGATGCCCTTGATATGGAAACCACTCCGTCAGGCCTGGTCGAAGAAAAACTGGTACGCACTCACCATCTCCTGCCTCTTATCAAACGTGGAAACCGACTGTTTCTGGGAGTTTCTGATCCAACAAATCTACAAAGCCTTGATGAAATAAAATTCCATACCGGCCTCAGCACTGAAGTGATTCTAGTCGAGGAAGATAAACTGACCAAAATCATTGAGATCGCACTTCAGGCTAGCGAAACCAGCATATCTGACATGCTGGCAGGTGATGACCTGGATTATCTTAATATTACGGTTGAGGAAAACGAAGGGGTGCAGGATGGAGACCTGGATGTCGATTATGCACCGGTAGTCCGGTTCGTCAATAAAATTCTGTTGGATGGCATCAGTACCGGTGCTTCCGATATTCATTTCGAGCACTACGAGAAGACCTTTCGGGTCCGATATCGCCGGGATGGCATTTTACATGAGGTCGCCTCCCCACCTGTCAGCATCGCATCCCGATTGACAGCGCGCATCAAGGTGATGTCCAAGCTCAACGTTTCTGAGCGCCGAGTTCCCCAGGACGGACGCATCAAGATGGTATTGTCCCGAAACCGCTCTATTGACTTCCGTGTGAATACCTGCCCTACACTCTATGGAGAAAAAATAGTGCTGCGCATCCTCGATTCCACCAGCACTCAACTGGGCATTGAGGCTTTGGGCTTGGAGCCTCAGCAAATGAATGCCTTTAATGCAGCAATTAATAAACCCTATGGAATGATTTTGGTCACGGGCCCAACCGGCAGCGGAAAAACAGTCTCGCTTTATACAGCGCTAAATATTCTGAATAAACCTGAGATCAACATATCCACTGTCGAGGACCCGGTTGAAATACAGGTCCAGGGCATCAATCAGGTCAATACCAATACAAAAACAGGCTTGACCTTTGCGTCAGCCCTCCGGGCATTCCTTCGCCAGGACCCTGACATTATAATGGTGGGTGAAATACGCGACCTGGAAACAGCCGAGATTGCAGTCAAGGCCGCGCAAACCGGTCACTTGGTGCTATCCACCCTGCATACCAATGACGCGCCACAAACCCTCACGCGCCTGGCCAACATGGGTATACCTGCCTTCAGTATCGCATCATCCGTCCTATTGATAATGGCGCAACGTCTTACACGGCGCCTGTGCCAACACTGCAAAGAAGCCGAAGCCTTGCCCAAAGAAGCACTTCTTAAGGAGGGCTTCAAAGAGAGTGAACTGAAGGATCTCACCACCTATAGAGCTGTAGGATGTGATCTCTGCGCTCAAGGATACAAGGGTCGACTTGGTATATTTCAGGTTATGCCCATCTCAAGTAATATGGAAAAGCTGATCATGGAGGGCGGTAACTCCATGCAACTTGAGGCATTGGGAAAATCTGAAGGGACTCTAGATCTGCGCACATCTGGCCTCAATAAAGTAAGAGCAGGCCTTACCAGCCTAGAAGAGATCAACCGGGTAACTAAGGATTAATCGATATGGCTGCCACTGCAATTGCTCAGAAAAAGGTTGAAAAAACCAAAGTATTTGTCTGGGAAGGATCGGATAAAAAAGGAAAACGGGTCAAAGGTGAAACCCGGGCACCCAACATTGCTTTGGTCAGAGCGGAACTGAGAAAACAGGGTATTGCGCCTTTGAAAGTGAAAAAGAAAGCCGCTTCACTGTTCAGCACCAAAAAGCGAATCACGCCGAGAGATATCGCTGTCTTCAGCCGGCAACTTGCTACCATGATGGATGCAGGTATCCCCCTCGTTCAATCCTTCGATATAGTAGGGCGTGGCCATGAAAAACCGGCAATGCGAGATCTGCTGCTGGCCATCAAAGCCGATATTGAAGGAGGTACCGCATTAGCAGAAGCACTCGTCAAGCACCCGCTCTACTTCGACGATCTCTTCTGTAATCTGGTTCGTGCAGGTGAAGCGGCGGGTGCTCTTGAGACACTCCTTGATAAAATTGCCAGCTATAAAGAGATGACCGAATCGCTGAAAGGAAAAATAAAGAAGGCATTATTCTATCCCGTTTCAGTTGTTATCGTGGCAATTGTCGTCACCGCAATAATAATGATTTTCGTCATCCCACAATTCCAGAGCATTTTTTCAAGTTTTGGAGGGGATCTTCCGGCATTCACAAAGGCCATTGTTGCTGCATCTGAATGGGTGCAATCTTACTGGTGGGCTGTTGTCTTGGCAGTTATCGGGTCAATTTACGCTTTCTCCTACGTATTCAAACGATCACGTAAACTCAGGCAAGCAACAGACAGAATGCTTCTAGGGACACCCGTTATCGGCACTATTCTCCACAAAGCATCGATCGCTCGTTTTTCCAGGACCCTGGCAACTATGTTTGCTGCAGGCGTTCCTCTTGTCGAAGCGCTTGAAGCTGTTGCCGGTGCAACCGGTAATATCATCTATGGTGATGCCGTGATGCGTATGCGTGAGGATGTCGCCACCGGTCAATCACTTCATCTCGCAATGGCGCAGCAAAAAAACTTTCCACACATGGTGATCCAGATGGTTGCCATTGGTGAGGAATCCGGTTCCCTTGATCACATGCTGGGAAAGGCTGCGGACTTCTTCGAAGAGGAGGTAAGCAATGCTGTAGATGCACTCAGCAGTCTGCTTGAACCGCTTATCATGGTGGTCATTGGCACCCTGGTGGGTGCACTCGTAATTGCGATGTATCTCCCTATCTTCAAAATGGCATCCGTGGTCTGAGCTCGGCATTCTATTTATACAAAACATTGGCTCAAGCTCCCCTCTCACCGAGGGAGGAGAGTTAGCGGATTCAAAACAAATGTGGTCTAAATGAGCATCCTGCAACTACTGCACTCAAACCCAGCCCTCTTCCTGATTTCCATCACCCTCCTCAGCCTCACCATTGGCAGTTTCCTGAACGTCGTCGCCTACCGTCTGCCCCTGATCATCGAGCGCGAATGGAAAGGTCAATGCAGGGAGCTACTGGAACTTTCTAAAGAAGATGGTGGCGACAGCATCAGTCTGAGCCATCCTCGCTCAGCCTGTCCAAAATGTGGCCATCAGATAACAGCTTGGGAGAATATCCCTGTCATCAGCTATTTGATACTTCAAGGACGCTGCTCCGAGTGCAATAGGCCGATTTCAATTCGCTATCCTCTGGTTGAATTGACAACCGCTCTGCTCTCATTGGTAGTGGCCTGGCACTTTGGGTTTAGCTGGCAAACCGCAGTAGCGGTTCCTCTGACATGGGCGCTGATCGCTCTGACCCTGATCGATTTTGATCATCAGTTACTGCCTGACTCTATTGTCCTCCCAGCTCTTTGGGGTGGGCTGCTGATCAGTCTATTCGGTGTTTTTGCCGATACTCACTCCGCTATTATCGGAGCTATTACAGGCTATCTCTCACTCTGGACCATCTTTCATCTATTCAAACTGCTGACAGGTAAAGAGGGCATGGGCTATGGTGACTTCAAGCTGCTCGCTCTCTTCGGCGTCTGGCTTGGCTGGCAGTCGCTTATCCAGATTATGCTGCTCTCATCGGTGGTTGGTGCAGTGGTTGGTATCTCGCTTATCCTGTTCAGGGGCAGAGACCGCAACATCCCTATACCGTTTGGCCCCTACCTTGCCGCCGCAGGCTGGATCAGCATGCTCTGGGGTGACCAGATCAATGCCGCCTATCTGAATTGGGCCGGCCTGGGATAATAGCTATGCTGACTATCGGCCTAACTGGCGGAATCGGCAGCGGGAAAACGGCTGTCACTGACATTTTCTTAGACCTCGGTGTTCCTATTGTCGATGCTGATCAGGTTGCCCGTGAGGTTGTTGAACCCGGCCAGCCCGCACTTGAGGAGATAATCACTCAGTTGGGCACAGACCTGTTGCTGACCGATAGCCAACTGGACAGAAAAGCACTTCGAAAAAAGATTTTCGAAAATCCCCAGGCTCGTGAAATTCTGGAACAGATACTTCATCCCAAAATCAGGCGACAGATGTGGGAGCGCCTGGAGAATCCAACATACCCTTATGCCATTCTCTCCATCCCTTTACTGATCGAGACAGGGCAGAACAGCCGTGTCGATCGGGTGCTGGTGGTGGATTGCCCGGTCTCACTGCAGATCGAAAGAATCAGGAAAAGAGACCGAATATCGCTGAACCAGGCCAAAGCGATCATTGCCATTCAATGCAGCCGAGAACAGCGACTTTCTGCTGCAGATAACATCATTGATAATGCTGGAGGCCTGGAAATGCTTCCGTCTGCAGTTGAAGAGTTGCACAGGCGGTATATGAAAATTGCGCTTTCCCATTAGCATCTCTTCCAGCAATCAAAAATCATTGTTGCTGGAGAAAACAGCTTATACAACTATAATTCGTATTAATTTTGTATTTATTCGTGCAAAATCACTTTTTGTTGAATCATAAAGGAAAGTAGCTATTTACCTGAGTGGTCCAAATATAAGAGAATGGCTAGCATATGTTACGCCGCCCAGTCGGATTGGCAGTTCATTTACCTGGGACGCGTGGATATTTCGCTATGTCAGCCCCGTGTCAGATAAAATCGTCTACGAGCATCCGCGCTCAACGAGAGGACTTGGGCCAGTCGTGCCCCTGTCGATAGTCTGCTGGACATCATCAATATCTTTTCCCGGGCCGATATCAAGTCGGATATCATCAAAAAGCTGAAGCACAATCATGAGAAGTTTGCAGGAATCAAACAGACATCCGATGTTAATATTGAGCGTCTCGAGCAGATTCTCGACGAACTTGGAAATATTACCCGGCAAGTCTACGGTATGAACGGCCAAATTGGTCAATCACTCCGGGAAAATGAGTTTCTCAAAGGTATTATGCAGCGCAACAGTATGCCTAGCGGGAGCTGTGCCTTTGATCTCCCTCTACACCACCATTGGCTGCAACAGCCCCATGAATTACGCAACAGTGAATTCCAGACAGGGATAGATACCCAGGAACCGCTTCAATCTGCCATCACCCTGCTTCTTTCACTAACACTGGGCAGTACCACATCCTCTGAAGTAGCCAGGAACGGTTTTTTCAGCACACGCTGGACTCACAGGCACCGGCCCAGCTAGTCCGCGTCGGTCTACCGAGAGAGTGCGGGCTGTTTGCAGAAATCAGCGGCGGCAAGCACCGTTTCACCATACGCTTTCGGAACCCTCCAATACGGAACGCCCCTCGCAAACCACACAGGATGTCACTTTTTTCTGAATTGTTGTATTCTCTGACCCTGATGACAACGAACAGTAAGCGGCAGGCCAGCTGCCCCACCTGCAAAAAAATATTCGAATGGAATAATGGCTCGCCATGGCGTCCTTTCTGCAGTGAACGCTGCAAATTGATCGATCTTGGCGATTGGCTGGATGAGACACACCGGATTCCTGACAATACGGCTGAAACGCCTTTTTCGCCAGCAGATGAGGATTTTTCCTAGTGCCCGGAAGCAGGCCTTAAGTTCCAGAGTCTCCTGGTGGATACACGGGTAGATTCCCCCACCTCGGTTATTCTGACCAAAGCCCCCGGATAGCCGCAACACCCTGCCCGCCGTTTGCCACAGCTTCAGTAACCATGTCACGACTCATGCCCCCAAGTGCATAAACAGGCAACGAACAGCCCTCAACCAGCTCTCTGAATCTTTCCCAGCCAAGCGGCTTTGCATTCGGGTGACTGCTGGTGGGCAGCACCGGAGAGAGTACGATAAAATCTAGCCCCAGCATTTCTGCCTTGTTTAACTCCTCCCGGTTATGACAGGATCCAGAGACCAGAAGAGATTCTGTCAGCGGGCGTTTCTGAAAAGAGCTTAGTCTGCTCCCGTTCAAGTGCAGCCCATCTGCCCCCAGTTGATTGACCCACGCCGGATCGGCATTCAGAAGCAGCTGCGCGCCCCTCTCCCTGCAACGCTCAAGAGCGGCAGATGCAAGCTGCCTGTACTCAAGCTCGGCCAAGTCACTTACGCGCAACTGAATCAACCGCTCCCCTCTCTGGAGTGCCTTTTCCAGGCGCTGGAGAAACAGTTCAGGAGTACTGGGGTCGTCCCCGGTAATAAGATAGGTAGGAGGCAGCTTCAAAGCAGTGACAATCGGCCGGTCTGCAGCAGGCAGAGAATAATCCCTTATTTCCTCCACAGTCGTCCATGATAGCGGCTGGCCTTCCAACCCCTCCGGAGTGCCATTGAACCCGGTTACCCGATGCACATCGAGTATCACGGATTTATCTGAATAGTGATGGGTAACACGAATCAGTGGTTGATGGTTTGTAACTTCAATATTCAACTCTTCCCGAAGCTCTCGCTTCAGCGCCTGGGAAAGCGTCTCGCCAGACTCAACCTTGCCACCGGGAAACTCCCACAAGCCACCCTGATGGACATGCTCCGGACGTTGACTCAGCAGCACTCGCCCCCGTTCATCCTGAATCACCGCTACTGCGACGTGGATGGGGCTCATAGCAGAATGCTAGGTTCTGTACTCGGCATTGATCTTCACATAATCGTAGGAGAGATCACAGGTCAACACCCGCGCAGAAACATCCCCACGGTTCAAGGCCACACGAATAGTGAGTTCGGGCTTATCCATCACGGCCTGACCTGATTCTTCAGTGTAATCCACGGCCCGGCCGCCATCGCGCACAATACAGACGTCATCCAACCAGATCTCCACTCCATTGACATCGAGATCAGCCACACCAGAACGGCCAACCGCTGCCAGGATTCGACCCCAGTTTGGATCTGATGCAAACAGGGCGGTTTTCACCAGTGGAGAATGCGCAATGGTGTAGGCCACGGTTTTTGCTTCATTCTGTTGAGCGGCCCCGTCGACCAGTATCTCCACCAATTTAGTGGCACCCTCGCCATCTTTGACGATGGCCCGGGCCAGATTCATACAGACGCTTTTCACCGCTTCACAAAGCAACACGAATGCGGCTGAATCCGGATCTGTAATGGGTTTGCAGCCACTCTCCCCCGATGCCATGAGCAGACAGGCATCATTCGTGGAGGTATCCCCATCTACAGTGATTGAGTTAAAGGATGGTGCCACAGCCTGTTCCAGGCAATACTGCAACAGCGCCACATCCACCATCGCATCAGTCGCTACGAAAGCAAGCATAGTGGCCATATCCGGACGAATCATGCCTGAGCCTTTTGCCATGCCGGTTACTGTAATCTGACAACCATCATACTCAAACTGCCGAGAAACCAGCTTAGCAACCGTATCGGTTGTCATGATTGCCCGGGCAGCATCGGGCCAGCCCGCTTCATTCAGTCTGGTTAATGCATCCGGTGTTGCTACCGCCATCCGGTTTACCGGCAAGGGTTCACCGATCACACCGGTGGAGAATGGCAAAATCTGATTAATGGCGCAGCCCCGTGCGGCAGCCAAAGCCTTGCAGGATTCACGTGCATCCCGCAACCCATCAGCACCGGTACCGGCATTGGCATTGCCGGAATTGACCTGGAGATAGTGCGGCAAAGTTGCCGCCAGATGCTCTTTGGCAACAACCACGGGGGCGGCACAAAAGGCATTTTGAGTGAATACAGCGGCGCAGGTGGTACCTTCCGCCAGTTCGATTATCACCAGATCGTCGCGATCTGTGTACTTGATACCGGCTGCCGTACTCCCCAGGCGGATACCGGGGACGGATTTAAAATCCAGATCGTTGCTCATTTGTATTCACCCGGAAACAGTGCTGACCATTATTCGTAGCTCGAAAATTAGTACGCCCTGGATTACAGCCTGCGCCGGAATGACAACACAGCCAGCATTTCCAGGGCAATCTTCAATAACACCATGCAGATGTTACAAGAGGGTATGTGAATGTCACGGTTTTTTGAGACCTAACAGAACCCCTTCATGTTCTTCACAATGAGGAATGGTTTTCTGAAGAAACACCTGATGGTTAATTCAGCTTACCGTGGCACTGTTTGTATTTCTTGCCGGAACCGCAGGGACAGGGTTCATTCCTGCCAACCTTGCGATCCGGACGTACGAACGGTTTATGCTCCTCTTCCTCTGTCGCTTCAGGCGGATCATCAGGCGCATCCAGGCCGGTAAACTCCTGGTGCTGAAACTGGAACTCGCCGGTATCCTGCTCCTGGGGAGGTATATACATTTCCTCCTGAGGCTGCACCTGCACCTTGGTCAGGACTGAAACCAACTCGAGTTTAATGCTATCCAGCATGCGGGTGAACATCTCAAACGCTTCCCGCTTGTACTCCTGCTTCGGGTTCTTTTGGGCATAACCACGAAGGTGAATGCCCTGACGCAGATAATCCATCGCCGCCAGATGCTCTTTCCAGTGAGAATCCAGAATCTGCAGCATGACTGCTTTCTCATAGAGCCGAAGGTTCTCGGTTCCTACCATCGCCTCTTTTCCGGCATAGGCTTGAGTCATCTCATCGATAATTCGCTGGCGCAAGGTCTCTTCGTGCAGGGAATCATCCTCATCCAGCCACTGCTGAAGCGGATAATGGAGGTCGTAATTCTCCTCCAGTGACTGAGTCAGCCCAGCCACATCCCACTGCTCATCCAGGCTATCAGGTGGGATATAAGAGCTGAACAGTTCATAAACAACATCCTCGCGCAGCGCTTCGATGGAACCAGAGACATCCTCGGTCTCCATCAGGCCATCACGCTGCTCGTAAACCACCTTACGCTGGTCATTAGCAACATCATCGTAATCCAGCAATTGCTTACGGATATCGAAGTTGCGGCCTTCCACCTTCTTCTGGGCATTGGCAATCGCCTTGGTGACCCAAGGGTGCTCAATGGCCTCACCCTCCTCCATCCCCAGCTTTTGCATAATGGCCGAGACTCTGTCTGAGGCAAAAATCCGCATCAGGTTATCTTCTAGAGAGAGGTAGAATCGGGTGGATCCGGGATCGCCCTGGCGCCCTGAGCGTCCACGCAACTGATTATCCACCCGGCGGGACTCGTGTCGTTCGGTTCCCACCACGTGCAGGCCACCGGACTCCAGCACCTGCTGATGCTGCTTTTTCCAATCGCTTCTGATCTTTTCGATTGCAACAGCATCCGGGTTCTCCCCCAGTTCAGCGATCTCCATCTCGGGATTACCACCCAGCACAATATCAGTTCCGCGACCCGCCATATTGGTGGCAATAGTCACTGCACAGGGACGCCCCGCCTCGGCAATGATGTTTGCCTCACGCTCATGGTGCTTGGCATTCAGCACCTGATGCTCAACGTCCGTCTTCTTCAACAACCCGTCTATCAGCTCGGATGTCTCAATGGAAGCAGTGCCCACCAACACCGGCTGCCCCCGCTTAACACAATCCTGTATGTCCTCAATGATGGCACTGTATTTCTCTTCTGAAGAGAGATAGACCAGATCACCCATATCATCACGAATCATCGGCTGATTGGTGGGGATCACCATCACTTCAAGTCCGTAAATCTGCAGGAACTCTGGGGCTTCCGTATCGGCAGTGCCGGTCATACCGGAGAGCTTATTGTAGAGACGGAAATAGTTCTGAAAAGTAATGGAAGCGAGAGTCTGATTCTCTTTTTGAATCTCTACCCCTTCCTTCGCCTCCACGGCCTGATGCAATCCATCAGACCAGCGGCGCCCAGGCATGGTACGACCGGTGAATTCATCAACGATGACAATCTGACTATCACGGACAATATAGTCGACATTTTTCTGGAACAGCACATGGGCCCGGAGGGCGGAAGTAACATGATGCATCAGGCTGATATTGGCACTGTCATAGAGACTCTCGCCCTCATCCAGAAGCCTCAATTCACCAAGCATATTTTCCACATGCTGATGTCCATCTTCACTGAGAAATACTTGGCGAGCCTTCTCATCCACCGAGAAGTCGCCTGGGCCATAGGCCGACTTACCCTCTTCATCTTCAAGCTGCTCCTGGCGGGTAAGGCATGGAATGATCTGGTCAATCTGTGTATAGAGTTCAGAGCTTCCCTCTGCCGGTCCTGAGATAATCAGTGGAGTACGCGCTTCATCAATCAGAATGGAATCAACCTCATCCACAATGGCAAAGAATTTATCGCCCTGAACCCGCTGATCCGCACTGAATGCCATGTTGTCGCGCAGGTAGTCGAAACCGAACTCATTATTGGTGCCATAGGTAATGTCACAAGCATAAGCCTCAGCCCTTGAAACCGGGCGCATATGCAGATAACCACTGGCAGATCCGTCATAGGCCGGATCATAGGTGAGCGAAGAGTCATCTGGTCCGGCCTGGCCTACCGACTGAACAACACCCACACTTAACCCCATGAAATGGTATATCTTCCCCATCCACTCTGCATCGCGACGGGCCAGATAATCATTCACTGTGACCACATGAACACCCTTGGCAGGAAGGGCATTCAAGTAAGCCGCGAGAGTCGCCACCAGGGTTTTGCCTTCACCAGTGCGCATCTCGGCAATTTTACCGTCATTCAGCACCATGCCACCGACCAACTGCATATCGAAGTGACGCATCTCCAGGGCACGCACGCCAGCCTCACGGACAACGGCAAATGCCTCTGTCATCAGATTATTGAGTTTCTCTCCCTGTTCCAGGCGCTGCCGGAACTCCACTGTCTTGGCTTTCAGCTCATCATCGGAAAGCACCTGGATTGTTGGTTCCAGATCATTAATCCGGGTAACTTCCTTTGACATGCGCTTGATCATGCGGTCATTGCGACTGCCGAAAACCTTCCTGAGAATCTTACTGACCATGAAAACTTTTATTCCGTAGTGGGTTAGAAAAAAGATAGCGGATAATACCGCAAAATAGCGCCAATTTCAGGCATTCCCTGATGGTTCCATCGAGTCAGGCTTGAACGGCACTGACTTAGACTCAATAATACCGTCATCCCGGTGCAGACAGGGATCCAAAACGGCCAATGGTGGTTGCTTCACTGGATGCCGGCCTGCGCCGGAATGGCGACTCTGGGACTTGATTAGAAATATTGGACTTATGCAAATGCCATTCAAGTCTAACCCCAGTGGAAAAAAGTCAGTTATTGGCCCGCAGATATTTTTCCGGATTCACCGATTGACCATTGCGAGCAACTTCGAAGTGGACGTGTGGCCCAGTAGATCGGCCACTGGAACCCATGAGAGCGATCAAGTTCCCTTTGGAAACCATATCCCCTACTTCAACAAATATCTTGTTATTGTGGCCATAGCGTGTTCCGTAGCCATCGGCGTGATGAATCTCTACCGTATAGCCAAAACCGCTCTTTTTGCCGGCAAAAGTGACAATACCGGCGGCCACTGAAATCACTCAGAATTCTCCTTACCCGCGATATCGACGCCATAATGGAAAGCCTTCTTACCAGTAAACGGATCTTTTCTGTAGCCGTATTTAGAAGAAATCCAACCCTTTTTCACCGGCCGGCCTGCCAACTTCAGTTCATCATGGATTTTACTGCCGAGCATCAGTCCATCCATCAGCTCCAGCTTATGCTCACGGTCTTCAATCATCACTGAGAGCTGTTCCATATCGGACACCAGCTCGCTGGGACCGACTGACTGAGCCGATCCTGAAGCATCCAGGCCACCCAATGCCGGTTCCTCTTTAAAATCAAACTCATCGGAATTCAGTTTTCCAAGCTTGGCAAGACGTTCCCCTAATGCATTGATGCGTAGAATGTGAGATTGTATCTGCCCCAAACGCAGTGCCAGAGCATCCAGATGCTGACGGGTATATTGACGAATCTCCTGCGACTCCTGGCGCTGTTCAGAAAGCAGCTGACGAAAAATATCTCTCCCCATATATCCTCTGTTATCTGTGGAGCCACCGCTTGAATTCCAAGCTGATAACCGCCCCATATGGACCCACCAACTAGCGCCATCAGTGTGACCAGGATAACCGCCCCCAGTTTTGCAAGAGAGTGGAGCTGGCTGCCTGATCTACGGTAGAGCTTTGAAAGGAGTATTACTTTCAAATTTAGGTATTAGACTCAGCTTATACTCTGTAATTAGAGTTTAGAGCGACACAGCCGCTTCAAGTCGCTACCAGCCACTCGAGTTCCTGATTTTCTGCCGCTGATTACAAGTAGCTAAGCTCATATCTCGCTGCATATTCACTTCCCAGTCAATTTGGCGGCTCGAATTTTTTGCATTCACGACCCCAGCACTCCTTTACAGCAACATGGCGAAAAATGGCTACGAGCCTCTTACGAATTTGCCCTGCTGTTATTGGATTATCCCGCCGCCAGTGTGAATGACCGCACAACTGCTGAACACAATTGTCGTTCAACAACCCCAGCAACTGCACCAGGCTATACCCCCCCATCGTTAAATGAATCCAGCGATGTAGGGTTTGCCCTGTCTGCTGCCACGCTTCCTTCATACTCCAAGAAAGCTTCAGTTGATTAAACATCGATTCAATTGACCAGGGTTCTCCCTAGATCTTGATGATTTCTTCCTGTGATCGCCCATACAACCGCAGAATTGCCTCCATCCGTTCAAAATGAGCAATTCGTTTGGGTGTATATTTTTCACCATGCTTACGGGATCGCCCATGTTAACCTCATTTTCTCTTTGGCAGTTCTTCATATAGATGAGTATCTCTACAAACCTGCCCGACAACATCAAACCCGCGCTGTTTCATTGATTCAATAAACCAGCTATCCACCAGAACTCTTACCTTTAACCCCTGAAATAATCGGTAAACAGCCCGGACCAACGTATATGCCGTTACCAATTTCCCTGTATTGTCTGCACTCGGTATCAGGCGGGATAGTAGGGGCAAATGCTATTGCCTCACCACCTTCCCTCTTTACTATACAAGCCAGACTTATCCAGCATTGTCCTCACACACCTTGTGCAAGATCAGGTTTGTTCCCGTGTCGGTGATGGATCTTGTTGCTGGGTGCTTTTTTAGAAGCCCGGAGCGTCAATGTGTCGCCAATTGCATGGTCCTCACTATTCTCAGTATGAGTCGGACAAATGACCGTGCTAAGGTCAACCATGACCATCTGCCATTCTGTAACCATTTGTAGTAACTGGTCTAATGGTTTCGCGTATCCAGCATCAAATAGGCATCAGTAACAAAATCCGTAGGGGTAAGCGTCGAGCCAATAGGTAACTCAATGAAAGCACCGGCAGATCTTAAGGGTGGCGCTTTGCACAACAATATTATCCAATGGATCAGTTCGTGGGGGATATTACCGTATCTTGTTGCGTTCATAACGGTTTCCAGAAGCTCTATTTCTCTTCTGAAAGAACCCCGTCCCTTGCATAATTTTTCAAAGGCGCTAAGTTATGCGAAGCGCGGCAGTGATTGAACTGCTGCCATATCAATATTTTTATGCAGTTTTCGGGTTTTATCCTCCTGAAGCTCTAGCTCTGTAACAGACTTCACCCATGAAAAAATACCTCAGCCCCATCAACGACTACCTTGGAAAAGGTTCGGCTATCCAGAAACTGCTCGCAGAATCCCAAGAGCAACAGGTACTGCTTCGCCAAGTGCAATCTCAACTGCCGACGCCACTCAACAAACACTGCATCGCCACAGTTATAAAGGGCTGCAGGCTGCTAATCTACACAGATGCATCAATCTGGGCAAGCCGCCTGCGTTTCAGTTCCCGCAACCTACTCAGGCAACTGGTCGAAAGCGGAATCAACCTGGAAAAAATCATAGTCAGGGTGATGCTCGGCGAATCGCCTCCCAAACGTACAAAAAACCACCCGGTCAGGCAGCTCTCTGCGAAGAATGCAGATACGATTCTTCAGGCAGCCAACGACATCTCAGATCCCGCACTGCAAGCCGCGTTAAGGCGGCTAGGGAAACATCATCGGTAGGCAGCAGCACCGGGTATTGCCCGTCTGGTAACGACTTTTTTTCCAGCAAAAACGCCAAGAAGCACTATTCCGTACAATTTCAATAACAATTAAGTCTATAACGTTACAGTCTTAGCGTTTTGGTAAGAGCGCTCGCTTCAGAACACAGACTAAGACTAGCTAACGGCCTGAACCGGCTTCATGTAGGAAATCGGCACACTGTCACCCTCTTCAAAGGTCACCTCTTCCCAAGCAGTAACATCGGCCATCAGCGCCTTAAGCAGTTGGTTATTCAGAGCATGTCCCGATTTATAACCATTGAAGGTACCAATCAGACTGTGTCCCAGAAGATAGAGATCTCCGATGGCATCGAGGATTTTGTGTTTAACGAACTCATCCTCATAACGCAATCCATCTTCGTTCAGTACCCGGTAATCATCCACCACAATAGCATTACCCATACTGCCACCCAGGGCCAGACCCCGCTCCCGTAGCATTTCGACATCCTGTAAAAAACCGAATGTCCGGGCGCGGCTCACCTCTTTTACGAATGATGTGGAAGAAAAATCAATAGTGGCCGATTTGGACCGGTCGGCGAAAGCTGGATGATCAAAATCGATACCAAAAGAGACCTTAAAACCGTCAAAAGGCTCAAATGCAGCGTATTTATCATCCTCTTTCACCACGATTTTGCGTTTGATCCGGATAAAACGCTTGGCCGCATTCTGCGCCTCGACACCGGCAGATTGAATCAGAAAGACAAAAGGACCCGCGCTGCCATCCATAATGGGCACTTCAGGCGCACTGACATCCACATAGGCGTTGTCGATACCAAGACCGGCAAAAGCTGAAAGCAGATGCTCTACAGTAGATATTTTGACACTGCCCTGTTCCAGAGTGGTGGAGAGTCTTGTATCACCCACATTATCAGGGCAGGCATGGATCTCGACCGGCTCATCCAAATCTACCCGGCAAAAAACAATGCCGGTATCAACCGCTGCCGGCCGCAAAGTGAGATAGACCTTCTTCCCCGTATGCAATCCCACCCCGGTGGCACGAATAACGTTCTTAAGCGTACGTTGTCGTATCATTTATTTTTCGTCCCAAAACATTACCGGCCGACACCGATTTTAATAGTAGTGCATGATCTAAAACTGTGACAAAACAGACAGCCGGTACAAATCATATCGACCATCTCGCCCCCTCAATATTATTATAAGGTGGAAGGACACACGCCCTAAAACCGCATTATTAGGGTAATCCCTACAAAAATACCAGTTTTCTGATATTATTGCAAATTCGTTACGCATTAAATTCTTACCACCACTCAACCAGCAAAAGCAGGCTCGAGAGAGACACCTGATAAGCTGCAAAAGCTCACCCTCCTCCTCCGCCCAGCTTCCTGCTCAGTCAGCCTGACGACGCAAAAAAGCGGGGATATCCAGATAATCCATGTTCTGTTCCTGTGCCGCTTCGACGAATGACTTTGCAGTCTGACGGTCTTTGCGAACGATCGTCGGGCTATCCAGGTCACGGTAATCCTGAGGTACAAGGGCAGATTCAACCACGTCTGAATTGATCAGGCGCACAGGCGTAACCTCTTCCATAGCCAGCTTGGGTACATCACCGTTCATTTCACCCAGCCCGGTAGCAACCACTGTTACGCGCAATTCATCGTCCATGTCAGGGTCGATCACTGTCCCAACCACCACCGTGGCCTCGTCACAGGCAAACTCTTTAATGGTGCTGCCGACTTCATCGAATTCACCGATAGAGAGATCAGGACCCGCAGTGATATTAACCAATATGCCCTTGGCTCCCGCCAGATTGACATCTTCAAGCAGAGGGCTGTTTATCGCCTCTTCCGCTGCATCCCTTGCACGGGTCTCACCCCTGACAGAGCCGGAACCCATCATAGAGACACCCATTTCGGACATCACCGCACGCACATCAGCGAAATCCACATTGATCAAACCCGGACGGGTAATCAGTTCTGCAATACCCTGAACAGCGCCCTGCAACACATCATTGGCCGCGCTAAAAGCGTTCAGCAAGCTCATATCACGACCCAGAACAGCCAGCAGTTTCTCATTGGGAATGGTAATCAGAGAGTCGACATACTTGCTCAGCTCCCCGATGCCTTTCTCCGCAATATTCATTCGTTTTCCACCTTCAAACGGGAAAGGTTTGGTGACTACCGCGACGGTAAGAATACCCAACTCCTTTGCTATTTCTGCCACCACGGGTGCTGCACCGGTGCCTGTACCACCCCCCATGCCAGCGGTAATAAAGACCATGTCCGAACCCTGAAGCGCTTCTCGAATGCGATCATGATCCTCCATCGCGGCATCACGTCCAATATCCGGGTCAGCACCAGCTCCTAGTCCCTTGGTGATATTGTTCCCCAGCTGGAGCAGGGTACGGACCTCGCTGTTTCTCAGCGCCTGAGCATCGGTATTTGCGCAGATAAAATCCACACCTTCTATATTGGCTTTCAACATGTGGTTAATGGCATTACTACCACCGCCACCAACGCCAATCACCTTGATTACTGCATTCTGACTATATGCATCCATCAATTCAAACATTTTCCACTCCCCTCATAATCCAGGCTCTGATTCCCCAGATGCCTGAAATAAAAAACTAAAATTAAAAATTGCCCTGAAACCAACTCTTCATTCTTGCCCATACTGCTTTAAGCCCTCCACCGCCTGACAGGTCATGGTGTCTGCCGGCCTGATTATGGCGGCCAAAGAGCAACAAACCGACACCGGTTGAGTAGATCGGATTTTTCACCACATCCACTAACCCGAAAACATACTGGGGAATACCCAATCGAACTGGCATATGGAATACCTCCTCGGCCAGCTCGATCAATCCTTCCATCTTCGAGCTGCCACCTGTCATCACGATGCCGCCCGCGATCAGGTCTTCGAAACCGCTTCGCCGCAGCTCTGCCTGCACCAGTCCCAGAAGCTCTTCATAGCGCGGTTCCACCACCTCTGCCAGGGTTTGACGTGAAAGCCTGCGTGGTGGTCTGTCACCAATACTCTGCACTTCAATGGTTTCATCACTGGCCGCCAATTGAGTCAGTGCGCAAGCGTACCTGATCTTGATATTTTCGGCGTACTGGGTTGGAGTGCGCAATGCAACGGCAATATCATTGGTCACCTGATCACCCGCGATAGGGATCACTGCGGTATGACGAATGGATCCATCGGTAAAAATGGCGATGTCCGTTGTACCACCGCCAATATCCACTAGGCAGACACCCAGCTCTTTTTCATCTTCACTGAGCACGGCATAGCTGGAACTGAGCTGTTCCAGGATCAGGTCGTCCACCTCGAGACCACACCGGCGAACACATTTCACAATATTCTGGGCAGCACTGACGGCTCCAGTCACCATATGCACCCGCGCTTCAAGACGGACACCGGACATACCGACCGGCTCACGGATACCCTCTTGTTCATCGATAATGAACTCCTGGGGAAGGATATGCAGAATCTTCTGATCAGCAGGTATCGCCACAGCCCGGGCGGCATCAATCACCCGCTCCACATCACCGTGGGCCACCTCACGTTCTTTAATCGCAACAATGCCATGGGAGTTAAGACTGCGGATATGGTTACCGGCAATGCCCGTATGTACCGAGTGAATTTCGCAGCCGGACATCAGCTCAGCCTCTTCCACCGCCCGTTGAATCGATTGGACAGTTGACTCGATATTTACCACCACGCCCTTCTTTAGTCCCCGCGAGGGGTGCGAGCCGATGCCGATAATTTCGATTTCACTGTCCGATTTGATTTCACCGACAATCGCCACCACCTTGGAAGTGCCGATATCCAATCCGACGATCAGGTTCTTTTCCACCTGTTTAGTCATCTAAGCTTGTCCTCCGCCATGCTTAACGGTCGTTTCCCGGCGCATTCCTGCAAGCGGTCTGGTCATCACCATTTTCTCCTGCTGTTTCCGCTCTTCCCAGAGAACAGCCACACCGTTGGTGTATCTAAGATCCACCCGCTTCATCCTCTGCGTCTCTTCACTTTTCGCTATCAACCTATAGATCCGGATAAACCGGGTAAGCCGCTCCTCTTGCTGAGAACGGCCCAACTTGAGTTCCAGCCCCTGGTTAAACACCAGGCTCCAGGCCCTTCGCGCATCCATATTCAACCGCATTATTGACAGATCAAGACCCGCCACCTGGTGGTTCATGGCCACAAACTGCGTCACCACTTCAGCTGCACTCCCTTCCGGACCTGCCAGTTCTGGCAGGCCTTGCGGTATCTCTTTCGGCAAGGGTGAAAACACCCCACCTTGGTGATTAACCAACTGCTGTTTACCCCATCGTGCCAGGGGAATCTCCTCCCGAACGGTCATTTTCAGGGTATCCGGCCAGATCCGGCGTACCGTCACCTGATCAACCCACGCAAGATCCAGCCCCGCTTCCCTTATCCCATCCAGATCCACGGTGAAAAAATTACCTCCCATAGCCCTACCGATGGCGCCTTCAAGCTGTCTCCGGTCAAGATGTTTAAAGTCACCATCTATCCGTATCACTTTAAGAGGCAATACATTCGGATCCTGCAACTGGAGGAGACCCCAGGCAGCACCACTCCCTATCAGGGAAAACAGCAGCAGCCCAAGCAGCCACTTGCCAGCATCTTTCCAGACCGGGCGTTGCCAGGATGCTTTGGCTTTTTTGCCTGTTTTCTTTGCCATCAGCTGTTATCCAGGCTGGCAGACATAATTCGCCAGACCAATTCATTAAAATCGATACCATGTGCCATCGCCGACATGGGCACCAGACTGTGGCTGGTCATCCCAGGCACGGTATTCACTTCCAGCAGCTGAGGATTACCCTGCTTATCCATCAGCATATCCACACGCCCCCAACCAGCCGCACCAATCGAACGAAACGCCTTCATTGCCAGATTCCGCAATGCCAACTCACCGGACTCACCAAGCCCGCAGGGGCAGTGATACAGCGTGCTCTCCGCCTGATACTTGGCCTCGTAATCATAAAATTGGTTCGGTGTCTCGACCCGGATCAACGGCAGCACCTCGTCACCCAGTATCGATGCCGTATACTCGGGTCCATCGACCCAGCACTCGGCCATCACTTCGGCGTCATATTCCGCTGCCGCCTGCCAGGCCTGTCTCAAGGCTGCAGCGTTATCCACCCGGGCCATACCAATACTTGATCCTTCATGCGCAGGCTTCACCATCAGCGGAAAACCCAATGCTTCCGCCCGGGCTAGATCCGCCTCTTGGGAGATCATTGCAAACCCGGCCGTCGGCAATCCCATGCCCTTCCACATCAGCTTGCAGCGGTACTTATCCATACCCAGGGCGGAAGCAGACACGCCACTGCCGGTATAGGACAAACCGATCATCTCCAGTGCACCCTGGATAACACCGTCTTCACCACCACGGCCATGCAATACAATAAATACCCGGGTAAAATGCTCACTCTGCAGCCGGGCCAATACATCCGGTCCGGCATCAACACCAAGGGCATCGACACCTCTCCGCAGCAGCGCTTCCAGCACAGCTTGTCCGCTCTGCAATGACACCGCACGCTCTGCTGACTCACCACCCATGAGTACGGCCACTTTGCCGAAATCAGCTGCTGTAACCTTCACCTGTTCTGCCCCGTAACACCCAAAATATGCACCTCAGTCTGCAGCTGGATGCCACTCTTCTCAGCAACCTGCTCTCTCACCTTCTCTATCAACTGCTCGATATCCGCCCCCGTGGCACCGCCTTCATTAATGATAAAGTTGGCATGTTTTTCAGATACCCTGGCACCACCGATAGCCAACCCTTTTAACCCCGCCGTCTCAATCAGCCGCGCTGCATAATCCCCTTCTGGGTTACGGAATACCGAGCCACAACTGGGCAGGCCTATGGGCTGTTTCTCTGCCCTTAACGCCAGTAAATCGCGAATCCGCTGCTGCCCCGCCGCCACATCGCCAGCCTCAAGCTTGAGCAATGCGGCCAGAAACCACTCGTTTTCCATACCACTGACGTGCCGGTAGCTGATATCAAACTCATCCGGAGTACGTCTCTGCACCCGTCCATGCCGATCAATCATCTCGACCCGCGACACTTGCCGCCAAGTCTCACCACCAAAAGCACCGGCATTCATTGCCAGTACACCACCCATGGTGCCTGGTATACCGGCCAGAAATTCAGCACCACAAAGTCCCTGTCGCGCAGCAAATCGGGCCACTTTGGCACAAGCCACTCCTGCTTCAGCCCGCAACAGACCATCAGTATCCATCGAGAGCATTTCCAACCGTCCCTGAGTGGCAATCACCGTACCGGCAAAACCACCATCCCGAATCAGCAGGTTGCTTCCCAGCCCCAGCCACAACAGCGGCTCCCGATCCGGCAATTCAGACAAAAACTGCACCAGGTCGGCACTGTCTGCGGGGCGATAAAAACGATTGGCCGGCCCACCCACTCGCCAGCTGGTATGGCTGGACAGAGGCTCGTCGTACCGCAGCTCTCCCCTCAAGCCATCACTTTCCATGGCGGCCATCACTTGCGTTCACCCTGCGGAAAACGATCCTCTTTGCCACGCTTCATCAATGATTCTGCTGGCAACAGTGGCAATCTCTTGACCACAGGCCGTGACGGCAGCAATCCCAGGAGCGGCTCACCACACCCCATATGTAAACGCCTGGTAAGTGCAGATTTCATTCGACCTCCTCCCCACCACTCAGACGATCAGCTAATCCCACTGCAATAATTCCGATATCACCGGCACCGAGAGTAAGAACGATGTCGCCATCCTCCACCAAGCCATCGAGCACCTGGTAAAGCGCTGAAATTGGATCAACAAACACCGGATCCAACTGTCCCCGAGCCCGGATCGCCCGGCTCAAAGCTCGGCCATCCGCACCGGGAATCGGCTTCTCCCCTGCGGGATAGACTTCGGCCAACACCAGCACATCAGGTCGCGACAACACTTGGGTAAAGTCGTCAAACTGCTCCTGTGTCCGGGAGTAGCGGTGGGGTTGGAACGCCAACACGACCCGCCGATCCGGCCAGCCTTCACTGACCGCATCCAGGGTGGCTCCAACCTCCCTTGGGTGGTGACCATAGTCATCCACCAGTAAAATATTACGTCCATCCGCCAGTTGGCACTCACAGGCCTGGAAGCGCCGTCCGATTCCCTGAAACTCTGCCAGGGCCTGCTGAATAGCAGCCGCACCTATACCCAGCTCCCATGCCACTGCAACAGCAGCCAGAGCATTGAGCACGTTGTGCCGGCCCGGCATATTCAACGTCACGTCAAACGCATCCCCTTCCGGAGGCTGAACCGTAAAGTGGGTACGCAGGCCCTCTGCCCTGACGTTCGTTGCCTGCAAGTCAGCATCTTTTGCCATGCCATACGTCAGTACATGACGGGTGACATCCGACAGCAGGTTACGGACCTCATCATCATCGATACAGAGCACCGCCAAACCATAAAAAGGGAGGTGATGGAGAAACTCGATAAAAGCCTGGCGCAGCCGGCCGAAATCTCCACCATAGGTGCCCATATGGTCGACATCGATATTTGTAACCACCGCCATCATCGGCTGAAGGTAGAGAAAAGAGGCATCGCTCTCATCCGCCTCAGCCACCAGATATTCACCCTTGCCCAATCTGGCATAGGTTCCGGCCGAATTGAGTTTCCCCCCAATAACAAACGTGGGGTCCAGTCCGCCCTCTTCCAGCAGACTGGCGATCAGGCTGGTCGTTGTGGTTTTCCCATGGGTGCCCGCTACAGCAATGCCATAACGGAAACGCATCAGTTCCGCCAGCATCTCCGCCCGGGGAACCACCGGTATTCGCTGCTCATGAGCGGTAACCACTTCAGGATTGTCATCCTGTACAGCACTGGAGATCACAACAGCATCCGCGCCCTTGATATTTTCCGGTCCATGACCGATATGGATATCAGCGCCCTGCTCAGTCAATCGCAGGGTCGCCGCATTCTCTCTCAGGTCTGAGCCGGATATGTGATATCCCAGATTAAGCATCACCTGAGCTATGCCATTCATACCGGCACCACCGATACCGACAAAGTGGAGATGCCGCATACGGCCCATGGCATCTGCTGCCAGCCTGCGCTGTTTCCGATCCGAACTGTTCATCAGCCTGCCACCTCCTGACAGATATCCGCTACCTTTGCCGTTGCTTCAGGCAGCGCAAGATTTCGTGCTATTGAAGCCATCTTCTGTATCTCTGCCCTATCCCTGCACAGCTTCTGCAGGTGCAGTGACAAGCTCTCAGCATCCAACTCCGACTGAGGCATCAGTAACGCAGCCCCACTGTCCGAAAGATAACGGGCATTCAGGGTCTGATGGTCATCCACCGCATGGGGATAGGGCACCAGGATCGAGCCAACACCGGCAGCTGCCAATTCCGCCACTGTCAATGCGCCTGCCCGGCAGACCACCAGATCGGCCCAGCCGTAGGCTTCCGCCATATCTTCGACAAAGGCCGACACATCGGCTTCCACACCCGCCTTCCGATAAAGCGTTTCAGTAAACGCCACCTTGTCCCGGCCCGCCTGATGACGCACCTGGGGTCGCAACTCCGAATCGATTTTTGCCAGTGCACCAGGCAGGTTTTCATTCAATGCCAAGGCCCCCTGGGAGCCTCCCAGCACCAGAAGCCGAAGCGCGCCTTCACCCCTGTTCAGACGCTCAGCCGGTTCAGGCAAATCAGCAATTTCACTGCGCACAGGATTGCCCGTCACAAGAGCCTGCCGTTTCGCAGGAAAGCTACCGGGAAAGGCCTCAATCACTTTGGTCGCCACACGAGACAACCATCTATTGGTCATTCCGGGCACAGAATTCTGTTCGTGAATCACCAGAGGTATACCCATCACTCGCGCTACCAGGCCACCCGGGCCGGTGACAAAACCACCCAGCCCCAAGACCAGTCCTGGGCGTTTTCTGCGTACTATCTTCATCGCCTGATACATTGCCAGAGCAATATTGAAAGGCGCTGCCAGCCAACCCAATGCACCATTACCCCGGAGGCCTTTAATACTGATCGCCTCAACGACATAGCCATGCTCAGGTACCACTCTCGATTCAAAGCTGTTGCAGGCACCCAACCAGAACACCTCGGCGCCTCTTGAACTGAGTTCATCTGCCACTGCCAGTGCCGGGAAAACATGTCCGCCGGTACCGCCAGCCATCACCATTACACGGAGGCCCATTTCAACCCCTCCTTTTTTTCTTTTCCGTTTTGACGCAGTTCAAAGTCGATTCTCACCAGCATGCCAATCACCAGACAGGCGACAATGATGCTGTTTCCACCGTAACTCATCAGTGGCAGGGTCAACCCTTTGGTGGGTAGCAATCCGACGTTCACCCCGATATTGATAAACGCCTGCATGCCAATCCATAGCCCTAAGCCCTGGGCCACGTAAGAGGCAAACCGCCGGTTCATCCGTTCCGCCTTGGCACCGATACTAAAAGCACGCCAGACAATCACGCCAAACAGCAGAATCACAATCAAGGTTCCGACCAACCCAAACTCCTCACCAATCACCGCCATCAGGAAATCCGTATGAGCCTCCGGCAGATAGAACTGTTTCTGAATACCATTGCCCAGCCCCACGCCAAACCACTCTCCACGCCCAAAGGCGATCAGTGCCTGGGCCAGCTGATAACCACTGTTCTGCACATCCGCCCAGGGATCGAGAAATCCGGTAATCCGCTGTAACCGATAGGGTGAAACCAACACCAGCCCGGTCAGCGCAGCAACCGCCCCGGCGAGCAGAATGGCAAACTGCCACACCGGCACTCCACCAAGAAACAGCAATCCCATGGCGGTAGCCAGAAGGACTGCCGTGGTGCCAAAGTCAGGCTGAAGCATGATCAGTGCGCAAGCAATCAACAGCAGCAACATCGGTTTCACAAAGCCCCAGACGCTCAGGGTGACTTCCAACTGGCGGCGCACCAGATAGCCAGATACATAAAGCACCATGAACAGCTTCATGAATTCCGAACTTTGAATATTGAATGACCCAATGGGAATCCAGCGGGAGGCACCATTGGCACTGCGTCCAAGGCCCGGTATCAGCACCAGCACCAACAGCAGCAATCCGACAAAATAGAGTGTGGTGCCTGAACGCTCCCACTGCTCTACCGAAATCCGGGATACCACCAGGGCACCAGCCAACCCGATACCGATGGCAATCAGGTGCCGATTCACATAATAGAAAGGTGCGCTGTTGATCCGGTGGAGAGATGCAGAGGCGACCATCACCAGACCTAATCCCAATAACAGGCAAGCAACCGCGATCAGCAGGTAGTCGAATTCCGGCATCATGAGGCGGGCCTCACCAATGGTCGCCTGAGCGGTCATCGAATGATCCTCCTTACTGCTTCCAGGAACAGTTCACCGCGCTGCTGATAGCCGGTAAACATATCGAAGCTGGCGCAGGCGGGTGATAGCAGAACCCGGTCACCCTCACGGGCCTGCTCAGCCGCCAGGGTCACCGCCTGTTCCATATCGGCAGCATGAAGCAGAGGTACACGGTCACCCAGCGCCTCTTCTATCCGATTTGCATCTTGTCCGATCAGAATCACCGCACGGGCATTTTTTACCACCACCTCCGCCAATGGGGAGAAGTCAGCTCCTTTCCCATCACCGCCGGCAATCAGCACCGTACGATCGTCACCTGCATCCGATCGCAGCCCTTCCAGGGCAGCAATACAGGCTCCGACATTGGTTCCCTTGGAGTCGTTGTACCAACGCACACCCGCATACTCTGCAACGAACTGAGTCCGATGGGTCAGTCCAGGAAAACTACGAAGCGCCTCCAGCATGGCAGGCATCGGTAAATTCAACAGTTGCCCCACCGCCAGTGCCGCCAACGCATTGGTGACGTTATGGCGGCCAGCCATTTTCAATTCAGATAACGACAGCAGCTTTCTCTTACCCAGGCAAAGTGACCGGTCTCCAGAACTACCGCACAATCCGAACACGCCCTCTTCCGGCTGATTCAAAGTAAAAAAGAGATCCTCTCCCACCTCTTCCCGCATCGACATCACCTGAGGATCATCAAGATTGAAAACCCTTGCAGCTGCATTATGATAAATTGTGGATTTGATTTCCGCATACGCTGACACATTAGTGTAGCGATCCATATGGTCTGGGGAGACATTCAGTACAATGGCCACTGCGGGTGATAGTGAGTCTGTGGTCTCCAGCTGAAAGCTTGACAGCTCCAGGATATAGAGATCGGAAGCTTGGTTTAGCAGGTCCAATGCCGGTTCACCAAGATTGCCGCCGATTGCAATATCCCGGCCGGCAATCCGTGCCATTGTTCCCAGCAGAGTGGTAACGGTGCTCTTACCGTTGGATCCGGTAATAGCAACCACCGGTGCTGTCACCTCCCGGGCAAACAGTTCAATATCGCCAATCACCGGGATACCACGGGCGATCGCATCCTGAATCAGCGGTTCACTCACGGCTACTCCCGGACTCACCACCAAACGGCCTGCCGCCTCAAACACCGCTTTATCAAACCGTCCCAGAAAGAGTGCAGTGTCCGGCAGCTCAAGGCGCAGTTGATCCAACCCGGGAGGCAATTCGCGACTGTCGGTTACTGCCGCCGGTACATTTCTGGCGGCCAGATAACGGGCGCAGGAGAGACCGGTCTTTCCCAGACCGATAATCAGGGTTTTACCCTCACCTGCCTCTCTCATTGGCATACCTAGATCCATCTTTTTCGCGATATCGTCCATATCACCTGATCTTTAGACTGGCCAAGCCAATCAGCACCAAAATCACGGTAATAATCCAGAAGCGCACAATGACCCGGGGCTCGGGCCAGCCTTTAAGTTCAAAATGATGATGCAAAGGCGCCATACGGAAAATGCGCCGCCCGGTGAGCTTGAAGGAGGCCACCTGGAGAATCACTGAGACAGTCTCCATGACGAAAACACCGCCCATGACCATCAGCACCAGCTCCTGTCGCACCACGACGGCCACCACACCCAGTGCAGCACCCAGCGCAAGGGCACCCACATCCCCCATGAAAACCTGAGCCGGATAGGCGTTGAACCATAGAAAACCAAGTCCGGCACCGACCAGGGTGCCACAGAAAACTGCCACCTCGCCCACCTCCGGCAGGAAGGGAATCAGCAGATAGTTGGCAATTTGAGCGTGGCCGGATACATAGGCGAAGATCCCCAGGGCCCCTGCCACCAGTACTGTCGGCATAATAGCCAAGCCATCCAGCCCATCGGTAAGATTCACCGCATTGCTGGTGCCCACAATGACAAGATAAGTAAGCAATATGAACCAGGGGCCCATATCGATCACCACATGTTTGAAAAAAGGGATAATCAGCTCAGTCTCAGCCGGCGTCTGGGCTGTGGCATAGAGGATATAAGCAGCTCCCATACCCGCTACGGACTGCCAAAAGTATTTGTATCTGGTAATCAGACCTCTGGAATCTTTCAGTACCAGTTTTTTATAGTCATCGATAAAACCGATAATGCCGAACATCAGAGTAACGATCACTACCACCCAGACATAGCGCACAGTTAAATCGGACCAGAGCAGAGTACTGACCGAGATTGCCACCAGCAGGAGAGCTCCACCCATGGTTGGCGTTCCCGCTTTTGAAAGATGAGTTTTTGGACCATCATCCCGCACAGTCTGACCAATCTGATGATGGGTGAGCCGGCGGATCATCACAGGACCGACAACAAATGAGATCAGCAAGGCGGTCAAAATACCCAGAATGGTACGCAGTGTGAGGTACTGAAACAGACCAAAGCCACTGTTGAACTGAGAGAGATATTCCGCCAGGTAAACCAGCATATCAGTGAGTCTCCCCGGTGATTAATCGATTAATAACCAACTCCATAGCTGCACTCCGCGACCCTTTTACCAGTACCTTGTCACCCTGTTGCAGGGTTTTCAGTAAACTATCAACCAGTGCCTCACGGCTCTCAAAGGAGACGCCACCTGCACCAAATGCATTTGCTGCAGCACCTGCCGCACCAACGGCATAGAGATGATCAATCCCGGATTCAAGTGCCAGCAGCCCCAGTTCCTGATAAAACGCAGCTTCACCGCTCCCCATCTCCGCCATCTCACCCAGTATCAGAAAACGACGGTCGGGAGCGCTGGACAACACCGCAATCGCCGCACCGACAGAGTCCGGGTTTGCGTTATAACTGTCATCAATCAAACCCACGCCATTAACACCGGCAAGTGGCTGCAGCCTTCCCTTGATTGGTTTCAGTGAGGCCAGCCCCTGAATGATTTCGTCACCCTCTGCCCCCACTGCCTGAGCTGCGCCAATGGCCGCCAATGCATTCATACGGTTATGCTGCCCCGCCAATGCCAGTTCGATCTCTAACTCTCCTGCCGGGGTGGTAACCGGAAATCGTGCGATAAACCCATGGTCATTCCAATCAATCTGATAAGCCTCTTTTCTACTGCTGATATCTGCAGCATGCTCAACACCAAAACTACAGATCTGACGATCACCGGCAAGTTCCAACCACAGCCCAGCCCATTTATCATCGGCGTTGAATACAAAGCAGCCATCAGCAGACAGCCCGGCAATAATTTTACCTTTCGCCCGGGCCACGCCCTCAAGGGTGCCAAAACCTTCCAGGTGGGCACGTCCGGCGTTAGTCAGCACCGCCACATCCGGCTGTGCAATACTGCTCAGGCAGGCAATCTCCCCCGGGTTATTTGCACCCATCTCGACTACGGCATAGGCCTGCTCCTGAAGCCGAAGCAGTGTCAATGGCATACCGATGTGGTTGTTCAGATTTCCTTGTGTGGCAAGTACCTCACCGCGCCGACTGAGGATAGCGGCGATCATCTCTTTTACCGTGGTCTTGCCATTGCTGCCGGTCACTGCCACCACAGGCGCTGAACAGGCCTGCCGCCACAACGAAGAGAGAACACCCAACCCCTTCAGCGTATCATCCACCTGCAACAGCGGCAGCTCCGTTACAACATCGCGATCCACCATGGCACCCGCTGCCCCGCGTTCATGGGCAAGCTGAAGATAATCATGTCCATCAAAATGCGGCCCGGCCAGGGCAACGAATAATTCACCTTCTGCCAAGGTTCGGGTATCGGTACTGACGGCTGAAAAAAGCGCATCGGCCCCGATATGTTGGGCATTCATCCCAGCAGCGGCCGTTGACAGGCTGAATTGAATCATCGGCTAACCCCCGACAGGGCGTCAGCCACCTGCTCACAATCACTGAACGGCATTTTCAGCTCACCGACAATCTGCACCGTCTCATGCCCTTTACCTGCGACCAGAATCAGATCCTCTTTTGCAGCTTCGGCCACGGCAGTATGAATCGCTTCACTCCTGTCACGTATCACCCGGACCTTTTCAGGCCGGGCCATACCACCCAATATCTCTTGAACGATCCCATCACCATCCTCAGTGCGGGGGTTGTCATCTGTCACAATGACCTGATCTGCAATCCTTTCTGCAATCGCACCCATTTGCGGACGCTTACCCCGGTCACGATC
Source organism: Candidatus Vondammii sp. HM_W22 (assembly GCF_022530855.2). Lineage (GTDB taxonomy): Bacteria > Pseudomonadota > Gammaproteobacteria > Chromatiales > Chromatiaceae > Vondammii. Next base: position 2,287,694 of record NZ_CP099567.1, read on the forward strand.
CCCGCCACAGCCAACCAGACAGATCAGGCAACCCTCCGCATGCTCCCGAAGTGCCGCCAGGGCATGCTCCAGCGCATCCGGGGTATGGGCATAATCGACCACCACAAGCGGCTGTCCTTCCCCGCCAAAACGTTCCATTCGTCCGGGTACGGTCTGCAGACGGGAGAGTCTCAACAACGCCTCGTTCAGGGGAATATTCCGATACAGCAGAACCGCCAGCGCTGCCAATAAATTGCTTGCATTGAAACGCCCCAGCAGCGGTGTAACCAGCTCGCCGGATCCCCAGCTACTATCAATGGCAATACACATACCATTGGCGCTGGAGATCATCTTTTTAGCCCAAACCCAATGGTCCAGCCCCTGTTTCTGGGCATTGCCGGCATCCAGCCCATAACCGATTAAAACGGGCTCTACCGGCATCTCCGAAAACAGTTTCCGGCCAAAAGCATCATCCAGATTGATCACGGCACAACCAAGATCCGGCATTAAGAACAACTCTCTCTTGGCTGCGCCATACTCTTCGAGCGTGCCGTGGTAGTCGAGATGGTCCCGGCTCAAGTTGGTAAACACGGCCGCATCAAACCGAATATCTGCAGCGCGACCCTGATCCAGCGCGTGAGAGGAGACCTCCATAGCAACGGCTGATGCTCCCTTGACACGGAAGTCGCTCAACAGCGCCTGCAATGCAACCGGATCAGGCGTGGTATGGGTGGCACTATCGAGGGCGCCGGGGAAACCATTACCCAGGGTTCCGATCACACCACAAGTTGCTTCAACTGACAGCGCACGGGCTAAAAACTGTGCACAACTGGTTTTACCGTTGGTACCGGTAATTCCGGTAACACTCATCGACCGGCTGGGGTGGTGATAAAAACGTCCCGCTATAGCACTGACCTGACCGCTCAACCCCTCCATCACCAGTAGGGGTACTGATATCGAACCGGCTAAAGCGGCTATCCTGGAACCCGGCCACTGCTCATCTGGTTCACAGACAATGGCGGCAGCGCCATTTTTCATGGCCTGCTCGAAAAATTCCATACCGTGTCGTACAGTTCCGGCACAGGCCAGGAAAAGAGTGCCTTCAACCACACTCCGGCTATCGAGGGTCAATGCGGAAATGGCGCAATCATCCTGTTCGGATAGAGTCACCCTGCCGGACAATAGGACCGAAAGCTTGATACTGTTATTTGCAGAAATGGCACTCATTGCAATGCCCCACGGGCTCCCGCGAGCCGCATACCATTTCCAGCGACATCATCAGGCGCCACATTAAGCAAGCGCAAAGCCCCCGCCATCACCTTTGAAAAGACCGGGGCTGCCACTTGCCCGCCGTAGTATTTTCCGGCACTTGGCTGATCGATCATCACAACCATTACCAGCCGGGGATCGCTGGCCGGCACCATACCTGCAAACACAGAGAGATAACGGTCATCTGAGTAACCACCGGGTATGCTTTTCTTTACCGTGCCTGTCTTCCCGGCAACCCGGTATCCGGCCACCGCAGCTGCCGGCGCAGTGCCCTCGGGAGAGACCACCGCCTCCATCATTTTTCTCACGGCCTTTGCCGTGCTGGCACTCATCACTCTCTCGCTCTCCGCCGGTTTATCCAGCTTGATAAGAGAAAGCGGGTGACGGAGACCATCGTCGGCAATCACTGCGTAGGCCCTGGCCAACTGCAAAGGCGTTACCGACAAACCATAACCAAATGCAAGAGTCGCCTGATCAATTTTTGCCCAATGCTGATAAGGGGGTAACAGCCCAGCCACCTCGCCTGGAAAACCCGTGTCGGTGGGATGACCAAAACCCATTTTTGATAAAAAGCCCCAGAACTCATCCTTTGAGAGGCTCAGGGCGATCTTGCTCGCCCCCACATTACTGGATTTACTGATCACTTTGGCAACATCAATCAACCCGTAGTTCCGAGGATCTTTTACCCGATAACGACCCACCTTGAGGAACCCGGGCGCGGTGTCAATCCGAGTTCCAGACAGGTACTTTCCTGAATCAAGAGCCGCGGAAATGGTAAAAGGCTTCATCGTGGAGCCAGGCTCAAACACATCGGTCACTGCACGATTGCGGAAACGTCCAGCCTTGCCACGCTTGGAGCCATTGGGGTTATAGGAGGGCTGGTTCACCATCGCCAGCACTTCACCACTCTGGACATCCAGAATAATTACCGACCCCGACTTGGCCCTGTGGTGCTTTACCGCCCCCTTCAACTCCCGATAGGCAAGAAACTGCAGCCGTCGGTCCAGACTCAGAACCAGATCTTTACCCGCCTTTGGTTCGAGAATACGCTCAACATCCTTTACCACCCTGGACCGCCCATCAAGGATTACCCGTTTCTGGCCGGCACGACCCTGCAGCCAAGCATCGAATGCAAATTCTAGCCCTTCCTGTCCCTGATCATCGATACCGGTGAAGCCCACCACGTGGGCAAACACTTCACTACCGGGATAGAAACGGCGGTGCTCCCTCTGAAGCCCGACACCGGCAATTCCTTTCTCAGCAACCAGCTTCCTCACTTTCTCAGCCAGATCCGGATTTACCCGGCGCTTCAGATAGACGAATGAACGACCGCTGCGCTGAGCCAGTTTTCTGCGCAACCCATCCAGATCACGCCCCAAAAGCTTCGCCAGGGGAGCCAAGATACGCCGGTCCGGTAATAGCACCCTGGGGTTCACCCAAATTGAATCCACCGGAGTACTGATCGCCAGCGGCTCACCGTGCCGATCAGTAATCATGCCTCGGTTGGCGGCAATATCCATTACCCGAAGATGGCGCCGCTGACCCTCATTCTGCAAAAAAACGGTTTTGAAGATCTGCTGATCAACGGCGCGCCCGATAAGCAGCATCGCAGAGAAGCCCAGCAGACCGAGCAGAGTCCAGCGCCGGACTCTATAGCTCGGGAGCCTTGCCTGTTCGCTTTTGCGCGCCTGGACCAACCGTTTTTTTTGCTTTGTGCCTGCCATGATTCAGGGCCTGATCACCATTACTTCGTTCCCCAAGGGGATATGCATTTTCAACTGCTTCCTGGCAACCCGCTCAATCCGACTATGGGTAGCCCAGGTACTCAACTCCAGCTGCAGACGCCCCCACTCCACATTGAGGGCATCATGCTCGGCACGCAACCGCTGAAGCTCAACAAAATATTTACGCGATGAATACTTGGCATAAACCACACCGGTGGCAGTCGCCAAAAGCGCAAGTGCCAACAGCATCAGCATCACAAACTGCCCACGACTCATGCCAACCGCTCCGCCACGCGAAGCACCGCACTGCGCGCCCTTGGGTTCCGCGACACCTCTTTCGGAGACGCTTTAGCCACTTTACCTATACGTTTCAGTTTCGATTTAATCTGCTCTTGGGTCACAGGTATTCCGGGAGGAAAATAGTCACCTCGCTCTCCATCGCGCATGAATCGTTTGACGATACGATCCTCCAGGGAATGAAAACTAATTACCGCAAGTCGGCCACCAGGGGCCAAAACAACCAAAGACTGCTCCAAGCAAGCCTTTAGATCATCCAACTCCTCATTGATATAAATACGGATTGCCTGAAAGGCGCGGGTAGCCGGATTCTTGCCTTTTTCCCAAGCCGGGTTGGCAATTGCAACAATCTCCGAGAGTTGCGCCGTTGTCTCTATCGCTACCAGCTGCCTGGCACTCACAATGGTCCTCGCAATACGTTTGGCATACCGTTCTTCACCATACTCTTTGAGGACCCGGGCTATTTCATCCGCCTCTGCATCAGCCAACCACTGGGCCGCACTGACGCCTGATGAGTTGTCCATGCGCATATCCAGCGGACCATCCTTCAGAAAGCTGAAACCACGCTCAGGCCTGTCCAGCTGCGGGGAGGAGACACCCAAATCCAGCAGGATGCCATTCACCTGTCCGAATAAACCCTTCTGCTCTATGAACTGCTCCAGCATGGCGAAAGAACCCTGTTCAATCTCAAAACGGGCGTCATCGCCAAATAGGGCATTTCCATGAGCAACAGCATCGGGATCCTTATCTATCGCCAGCAGACGCCCTTCGGCTCCCAGTCGATCCAACAGCTCTCCACTATGACCACCACGACCAAAAGTGCCATCCACATAAACACCTGTCTCAGAAATAGCCAGAGCCTCCAGTGCTTCATTGAAAAGCACCGGATGATGTTCACTGAAATCACCCATAGCTATAGTGAGAGGGATTCCAGATCTGCAGGCAAATCCAGCTGATCGAAATCCATATTTTCCAAACCGGCATCACGCTGTTCATTCCAGCGATCTTCGTTCCAGAGCTCAAACTTATTTCCCTGTCCAACCAGCATTACCTGCTTTTCCAAACTGGCAAATTCGCGTAATGTTGACGGCAACAACAGCCGTCCCTGACCATCCATGTCAACATCGGCAGCATGGCCAACCAGCAGACGCTGCAGGTTACGCGCGGCTTTATTGAGGGAGGGAAGTTTCATCAGTTTTCGTTCTATCTCCTGCCAGTCAGGCAGCGGATAGAGCAACAAACAGCGATCCTGATCTATGGTTATTATTAATCGAGAAGCACAACACTCACGCAGCCGCTCTCGATACCGCATCGGCATCGCAAGACGCCCTTTGGCATCCAGATTAAGCTTGTTGGCACCTCGAAACAAAAAAATACCCCTGTGGATTTATTTTTCCCGAAAAACCCACCTTTCCCCACTTTTCCCCATAATAAGTACAGTAATCAACTCTTGTCAAGGCAACTTCCCTACAAAAGCAGGAAAAGTCCCTTTAAAGACAGAGGGTTACAACAGAAATCAGAGAGCATACAGGAACAATAAAACGCGAAAAAACAGATGAATAAATAGCAGAGTTAAAGTGAATTATTAGGAAATAAAGAGGGGGATTGCAGGGCAAATGCGCAATTCTTAATAACGCCAATCAGATTAGTTTGCTATGCCACAGAATTACATTGTGTGACTTTCAACGGCTCACCGCGACTGTTTATGTAAATACGACCGTACGACTCCAGTTCAGCGGAAGCGGAAGTTCATCTGAGTCTAAATCAGACAACCGAGCTCAGCCAATTGCGGACATCAAGATAAGCCCTATGTAATCACCATATAGTCTGTTAATCTCTACAATTATTAAGGAATATGATTCTGTAGCAGAATGCTGCTCTTCTGAACTCCATCCTTCCGAATGCCAAATGAGAATCGCTACGGAAGCGGTATCTCACGATTTTAGCGCTGACGGCATAACACGAAAATGGGTGTCGGCAATATAATCATCTGTTAGAACCATCAGAAAAAACGCTCAGCAGAATGGCAACCAATAAGAACCAACACTTTGTTCCGCGATGCCACTTGCGACCGTTCACATTGGGATCTGAAGATGCAGCTATCAACCTATTCAACCTTAAGATTGCAAGAAATTAATCCAGAATGCGCCGGTTAAGAATCAGTGCTCCAAGGATTATTTCTACGGCAAGAATGAGCGGCTTGAAAAAGCTATTCAACTGATTGAGTCAGGTTACAGTCAGGCCCTGCGTGATCTCATCCAGAACAACCGCACCCTCACCGAGAGCAATAAAATAGTATTCAAGACATTCTGGCTATTTCAACATCTTCGGACAGAAACTGCTGCCATGCGCACCGTCCAAATGGTTGAAACAATCAGAACTCTTACAGATCTTCCGCCTGGAAAATTTACCTTCGGAATCAAGGAAGCCGTGCAAATGGCATGCATGACATTTGCAGAATCAATGCATGAGATTGACGATCTCAAGTTCTGCATCATCAAGAATAAGACCAAAGTCCCATTCATAACATCTGACAACCCTGCGGTATTAACGAACAAGTGGCGACTTGGCAAAGACAGAGCTCCTGGGCACTCCTTTGGTATAGGGTCAGCAGGAATGCTAGCGCTACTCCCCCTCACCCCGAAGCTTTTATTTCTCGGCTATGACGGCGATGTTTACAGCGTCCCCAAAGAAAGAGGGGTTGTAATGATGAAGAGTGATCGTGACGTAATCGCACTCAATCGACATCAGTTTCTTCAATGTGCTGCCAATGTCTATGTGCATGAAGCAAGCCACGAAGAAGCTCTAATCAAGCACTACTCAGAGATTGAGTCCGCGCGCCCAAAGGTACGACATATTGCTCACTACGCCCAGATTGGCAGTACGGTAGGTGGTTATACCCGATACGTAATCATCCCGACAGAAGAGCGAGACAAAACGAAAGAGGCGATCATGCATTCCCAGGTTATTCATCCTCATCCAGGAATTTGGCCGAGCCAAATCCGTATTCGGCAAAATGGCTCTGTGTACACCAACGGAACAGGGATGGGGTACGTCAGACTGTCCCGCACATCGGAAGCGACAAGGCGAGAGTTTTGGAAGGAACGTACGTAACACTGGTCTAACTAATCGTTGCAGCGGAAGTTAACATTCTTCGCTTGTTGATCCCCGCTGGCCTTCGAACTATGGCACCTTCCTCTTCGGCACTATCCCGCTCGATTTCCGTCCTGCTACCGTCGGGGTAGTAGTGCGTGATTAATCCCGTCTTGCATGTCTCTCTCTTTCTTCGAGCCATAGAACACACTCGCATCCAGTGTCGTTTTAATGCCGATACATACTCATCAGAGTCCAGCTCTGATGCGAAATACGCCTGTCTGACGCGCTGTATATCTGCAACTGCCAACTCAAGCGGCGCTGCCCTGACGGCAGCTCGCAGATGATCCGCCGTGCATAATGAGCGCTCCAGATCGGTCGCACCCAAGATCGGGCGTAGATCAGCAGGAAGACGCCAACGAAAATAGTAGATGCTGCCTCGCCGCAGCAGATGCCTTTGGCCCGCGATTTGTCCCATTTTTTGTCTCACCCCCAGTGATCAAAAGCGTAGTAAAGAGGCCACTTCCTTGTTTTTCAACAAGTAATAAAGAAGGATGGGAGCCGGCCTGTAAGCCGGGTTCTGTCGTGAATGGTCATTCATCTGGGATGCGCGTTGCCGCGCACCTCTAGCAACCTACCCGGGGACCGTGCGGACCACACGCTACGACCGAAGCCGCCTGCCCCCCTATTTGGTCTTGCTCCGGGTGGGGTTTACCCTGCCACTGCTGTTGCCAGCAAGCGCGGTGCGCTCTTACCGCACCATTTCACCCTTACCGCCCGGCAATCCGAAGATCACCGGGATGGCGGTATATTTTCTGCGGCACTTTCCGTAGGCTTTCGCCTCCCAGGCGTTACCTGGCACCCTGTCCATCGGAGCCCGGACTTTCCTCCACCCCTCACGGGGCAGCGACCATCCGGCCGACTCCCGGGGGAGAGGGTAATGGTGATAAAAGAAAACTGCAATACCTAGCAGTTAAGGTAAAATATTTCTCTTGCCACGTAGGAAAAACATAGATAGAGTGAACGGTTTTCTTATATATTTTTAGGGTGGCCAAAGCAGATAGGGCTGCCTTTTGTTTTTTACGGGGCAGAGCAAAGGCCCAGAGGATAAACCGATGTCTGATGCATTGATGGCCACATACAGGCGGCTGCCGGTCAGTTTCCAGCGGGGCGAAGGCGCCTGGCTCTGGGACAGTGATGGCAAGCGTTACCTGGATGCCCTCTCTGGCATTGCGGTATGTGGTCTGGGACATGCACACCCCGCTGTCAAAGAGGCAATCTGCCGGCAGGCGGGGGAACTGATCCACACATCAAATATCTATAACATCACTCTGCAGGAACAGCTGGGCGAGAAGCTGGCAGCACTCTCCAGCATGGACCGGATATTTTTTGCCAACTCCGGTGCTGAGGCGAACGAAGCGGCGATCAAAATTGCACGCCTCTATGGATACCAAAAAAAGGTCGATAAACCTGCAACCATTGTCATGGACGGAAGCTTTCACGGCCGTACCCTGGCAACACTCTCAGCGACCGGAAACCGCAAGGTTCAAGCCGGTTTTGAACCCCTTGTGCAGGGTTTCATCCGGGTTCCCTTCGGTGATATAGAGAGCATCCAAACCATTGCCGAAACCACATCCAATGTTGTGGCGGTTCTAGTCGAGCCGATTCAGGGAGAGGGTGGCATCAATATCCCAGCCGAGGATTACCTCAACCAACTGCGGACCATTTGCGATGACAATGGCTGGCTGCTGATGCTGGATGAGATTCAGACCGGCATGGGTCGTAGTGGACAGATGTTCTCTCACCATCACAATGGTATCCAGCCCGACGTTATGACTCTAGCCAAAAGCCTTGGTAATGGCGTGCCTATCGGCGCCTGCCTGACCGCCAGCAAAGCCAGCGACGTATTGGTACCGGGAACCCACGGTTCCACTTTTGGTGGTAACCCCCTAGCCTGCGCCGCTGCACTGGCAGTGATTGAAACAATTGAGCAGGAGCAGTTGACAGCCAGAGCAGAAAGCCTGGGCAAAAAACTACTGACTGAGATCGCCGACGCCCTTGCCGGCATTGCAGGAGTGGAAGAGATCCGTGGCCAGGGACTGCTGATAGGGATCGAGCTTGACCGCCCCTGCGGAGAACTGGTGACTCAGGCATTGGAACAGGGCTTGCTGATCAATGTCACCGCAGAAAAAACAGTCCGTCTACTGCCACCGCTGATTTTCAGCGACACTCAGGCCGAACAGTTGGTAAAGATGCTCTTCGCTCTGATCAAGAATTTTCTCAAATGAGTCAGGAATACCGCCCGGCGGTAGAAAAACATAATGACGACTAAAGAAAACCAATCACCCAGACACTTTCTCTCACTACTGGATCTGACGCCAGAAGAGTTACGCCAACTGATCGGGCGGGCCATTGAGCTAAAACGGATGCTGCTGGCAGGCGAATACCATGAGCCCCTCAAGCACCGCACCTTGGGTATGATTTTTGAAAAATCATCGACCCGCACCCGGGTCTCCTTCGAGGCCGGCATGACCCAGCTTGGCGGTCATGCGCTCTTCCTCTCGTCAAAGGATACCCAATTGGGCCGGGGTGAGCCAATAGAAGACAGCGCACGGGTCATGTCCCGGATGGTCGACTGCATCATGATCCGCACCTTTGAGCATGAAAAATTGAAACTGTTTGCCAAACACTCCAGTGTGCCGGTAATCAATGCGCTTACCGACCTGCTCCACCCCTGTCAGCTGCTGGCCGACATGCAGACTTACTTTGAACATCGGGGTGACATCGCAGGCAAAAAAGTGGCCTGGATCGGTGACGGCAACAATATGTCCCACTCCTATATCAATGCCACACGGCAGCTTGGTTTTACCCTGAATATCGCCTGCCCTGAAGGCTATGATCCCGACAGTGAGATTCTTCAACCTGCCGGCGACAGTTGCCAGATCATTCGTGATCCCATGGCAGCCGCCGAAGGTGCTGACTTGGTGGTAACCGATGTCTGGGCCAGCATGGGCCAGGAGGAGGAACAGGCAAAACGCGTCAAGGCATTTGCCGGCTACCAGGTTGACGACGCACTTATGGCGCAGGCGGATAAAGACGCTCTGTTTATGCACTGCCTGCCAGCACACCGGGATGAAGAGGTGAGTGCATCGGTCATGGACCGGGACGATAGTGTGGTTTGGGACGAGGCTGAAAATCGCATGCATGCACAAAAGGCGTTACTGGAACTACTCCTCTGCGAATAACAAGAAATACTCCCCCGGTAAAAACCGGATTCAAAGAGACGAAAAAGCCGATATTTACCGGCTTTTTTTGCGTCTGCAGCAAACAGAATTTCCTAACAGTCGAAATACTCAGAAACACTTCAGCTGCTTGCAACAGTCAAAATAAAAGCACAGGACAAAGGATCAGCGAAGGCCTTCAAGAAGCTGGCTCATCCACTCTGGCGCATTAGTCCTGATGTCGTGTGGCAGGTACCTCAATTGAATTCAGGTTAAACAAAGCAGTATCGTCTATGACTCCCTCAGATCTCGATCCCGTACGGGAATATATTGCCTCACGTATTATTGGACAGTAGAAACTGGTTGACAGCATGCTGGTCTGCCTGCTAAATAATGGCCACCTGCTGGCAAAGGGCATGCTAGGCTTCGCAAAAACCACCGCAGTCAAGACGCTTGCGGAGGCACTTGAAGGTGATTTTCACCGAGTCCAGTTCACTCCCGATCTGCTGCCGTCCGACCTGATCGACACCGATATGCATCGTCACGAAAAAGGGAGATTTGGGTTCAGGCAAGGCCCTCTGTTCCACAATACCCTACTCACCGATGAGACGAACCGCGCACCTACCAAAGTACAGGCAGCCCTGCTGGACGATGGGTGAGCATCAAATCATCGTCAGCCAACGCCCCTATCCGCTACCCGGCCTTCTCATGGTGCTTGCCACTCAGAAAACCTGATTGAGCAGGAAAGCACCTGTCGGAAGCCAGCTGGACCGTTTTCTGATGCAGGTCCCAAAACAGGGATGAAGAGCCAGAAGTAGAAAGAAGACCTTAAGCCACCGACAAAGCCGCTCTCCCGGAAAGCGTTCTTCATCATGCGTCAAAAGGTCGCTGATATATTTCTTGATACTAAGCTGAGCAACTATATCGTTGACCTGATTCAAGCCACCCGTGACCCAAGCGCCCATGGCGACACTCTGGCCCGCTGGTGCAGATTTTGGCGCGTCACCCCGAGCCTCCCATCGCACTGGCCCGTTATGCCCGGGTCCACAGACTAGTTTGATGGAATGGCGAATCGGCGGAGCCCACCCTCTCCTCTAAGGACGCGATCCTAGTGGACGGCAACCTCCTGGTCAAGCGCCTCCAGCGTCTTCCCTGCCGCCAAGTGAAGATCACCAGCGACAACCCGATCTATGAGCCGTTCAACCTATCGCTGGAAACACCCGGTGAAGACTTGGCGATCATCGGTCGCATCGTCTGGGCCGGCCGCCGGATGTAATCGGCTGTTAAACGATATTTAAAAGGTACGTGAACAGATGACGCGCTTTCGCAATTCTACAGGGAAAAATGAGCCTACGGAACAAATCGCCGCGACCTTCGCATAATCGCGCCCAACTCATTGATTCCCTGCTCACTGTTGCTCGGTATCGCTCATCATTGCGCCACTCCATGTTTCACTTTTTAAATGTTTTCCTTCACTGAAACCAGCGCCGCCCCGATCAAACAGCTCCTGGCCAGAGAAGAGCATTGAAAAAAGCCAGGTTGCCTATCTGTTCTCGGGCGCTTCATCTTTGATCTTGTGGATTCCGCTGATCGGGGTATTCGGTGTAACTGTCGGCTTCCGGGTTCTCGCCTAAGTTGCGCAAAAAACGCTTCATGCAAGTGGTGGAAGGGAAGATAGCAGTAGTCGCCTTCTTTCATTGAGACAAACTGCCGTCTTTCTGGCTTGGCTGGGCCCGATACGCCACCTGCAACGTCTTAGGCAACTATTTGTCGCTAATCTGCCGCGCTCGTTCCAACTCTGGCTCTACATCCGGCTGGTGAGCAACGAAACAGGCCCGGAAGTCTGGGCCTACATGATCCGGTTTCTCGCCAATAAATACCTCGGCATCCCGTCCCAAATCCCCCTCCCTGGTAACTCAGGAGGCACTGGTGACAATGATGCAGAAGCTGGACGCCGCCCTGTACCACGATGGCAGTCTCGATTTCGAACCCTGGAAACGCCGGTTCAGAAGTCAGCTCCGCCCTGCCCCTTATCGTGCAGGCAAACGAAAAATAGATGATTCATTGAAGCCTCATCTGCCACCGCTTAATCCGACCGTTTAATCTCTTACGCATCTTCCAGGCGAAAACCGACTTTGATGGTCACCTGCCAGTGAGCCACCTTACCATCAACGATATGGCCGCGGATCTCTTGCACCTCGAACCAATCCATATTACGGGTCGCTGCCGAGGCACGAGCCAAGGCATTCTCTATCGCCTTATCGCTACTCTCGGTTGAAGAGCCGACCAACTCCACTTTCTTATAGATATGCGCACTCACATATTACCCCTTGGAGAATCTGCTGTTAAAAATAGGCACCATACGCATGAGTGTAGATTCCTGATGGATCTGTCGATGGCAAAATTGATTATCGACTATGCTTTGGTAACCAAAGAGCAGAACAGAGAGATCACCATGAGCAATGACCTTGCAGACATCACTCTCCACATAGACCAGGAACTATCCAGTGAGGATATGAAATAGCTCAAGCAGGTATTCTACCAGCGCGACGGCATAGAGTCAGTGCAGTCAAACGAGGAGAAAATACATCTCCTGATACTCAAATATGATCCAGAACTTATCAACTCAAGAGATATTGTGGATATACCCCGGTTTCTTGGAATGAATGCTGAACTCGTAGGCATCTAAACCATCCTGATATTCAAGAGGAGGTAGATGTCACCTCCAAGAGTGTTGGCGGCAGGGATGTATTCTCAACGTCTCTTGGAGGTGGTATTTCCACACTCTCCTGCACAGACTTTTTGAGAACTTACCTTGTTCTTCGTGATAATTTACCGATTTCTCGATACGCATTGGCACTCTATAATTCCGCAAACAGGCAGGAGTTCCTCCCTCAAGGCACTCCAGCAGACGCTCTTCATCTTCAACAACAGGCAAACAACCACTGTGAAACTTGCATACCAGGAACTTGAACAGGGCATCGCCTGCATCGAAACCTACTATCAACGGCCAAGTCTTGCCTGCTGCTACCTGGTCCGGGAAGGGGATGAAGCCGCCCTGATAGATACAGGAACAGCCCGGAACGTACCGCTGATCATGGAACTGCTGGCCCGCTACGGGCTGTCAGCAGACCATACGTTATCCCTACCCATGTTCATCTCGATCACGCAGGAGGGGCGGGGCAATTAATGGAACAGTTGCCCAAAGCACAATTAATTGTACACCCCTATGGCGCCCGGCACATGATCGATCCAACAAAGATTGAAGCCGGAACCATTGCCGTCTATGGAGAAAAGGCGTTTAAAAGAGACTACCTGGAACTGGTGCCAATACCGGAACAGCGGGTATTGGAGGCAGAGGATGGTTTCACGGTTGAACTGGCGGGGCGCAAACTGCTCTGCCTGGACACCCCGGGACACGCCCGCCACCACATTACGATCTGGGACGAACAGAGCAGAGGTTTTTTCTCTGGCGATACCCTCGGGATATCTTACCGGGAACTGGATACAGAAAACGGCCCGTTCATGATTCTCCCCTCCACACCGGTCCAGTTCGACCCGAACGCCTGGCATCAGACCCTGAACCGGCTGATGACCTATCAACCCCTGCATATCTACCTGACTCACTATTGCAGTGTCAATAACCCGGCCCCGCTGGTGGAAGCACTGCATCGGGCGCTGGACGCCTATGTGGAAATAGCCCTGGCATCCGATCCGGAAAACCGTCATCAATCACTTAAGCAGGGGTTGAGAGATTACTACCTGAAGGGTCTGCGACAGCACGGCAGCGACCTCAGTGAAGAGGAGATCGATGCCATCCTGAATATGGATATGGGTCTTTGCGCGCAGGGTCTGAAAATTTGGCTGAAGCGAAGAGGGAAGACGTAAGCCGAGAAAGCCTTGGGACCCAACAGATCCTAGCTAAAAGGACAATCCAGCTCGGCCAACACAGCAACCAGACCATCTTCAGCACCATCCAGCATAACTGACAGAGGAGCACGACCGAATCGACGGTGTTTCTGCCGGAGCCAGCGCCATCCCATACTTTCATTGGTGGGGTAGGTGGTGTGCAGAGCGCCGGAAATACGTATCACGTAGTCGATTCTGCGCTGAATACTCTCGTCTTCAGGAAGCGGCAAATGGCTGCATTTATAGAAGGTGCTGGCACGCAAGGTCTCCGGCGACCCATTACGATACGCATCTCCTCCACTCCCAGTTTCCAGGAATCGAGGATACTCATGGTTCCTTTTGTCAGGGTCAGTCTGTACTCCGAGGACATTCCACTCATCTGAACGCTTCCCCTTGCCTCTATATACCTACTATTTTACTACGGTATTAGCACAGTATTCAGTAATAGATTTACTATCATTTCATAGAGTCTATCCAAACAGCCGCCACCGTTTACGGTTGCCCGGCAGAATCTGGTTTGCAGAAACATCATAGGGTTTGAGTTTGCTCAAGACCCAGCCAAGCAGTGGAAGGTTGTTACTGTAATTCACAGGAGATCCCCAGATTATTGGGATCATAGATCTTTATAAACGCCGGGGCAGCCAGGTCATCTGGATAGGCAATGCCGTAGTAATCCTCATCATGCCCTTTGCGCAGCAGACTATCGATCTCATCCAGAAAATTGTGCAGATGCCCTCCGCTGACGTTCTTCTCCGGTAGCTTCTCACTCAGCGCATAGACATACCAGTCATCTTCCGGCTGCCCCTTCATCCACTGACCACCTTCCATAAACTACCTAGGTGGTACCAGCGAAGCGCTGAGGTAAAGCCAGCACCGGAAGGCAATCATAAAGGTCTTTTCGTGCTCAACCACTTCACTCATACCGGTTCTAGATCGTTAATTTGCACATAGATTATAAAGACCGGTAACAAACAGGTATAATTTCGCATTCGCTAACTAAATGGTTTTAACAGCCATGACCCAATCTGACGCACTGTTCGAATCCAACCTTCCACACCTGAAGCTGCTCAACCGCGGCAAGGTGCGAGACATCTATGATGTGGACCAGGATCACATGCTCATTATCACTAGTGACCGTCTCTCTGCCTTCGATGTCATTCTGCCCCAGCCCATTCCCGGGAAAGGTGAGGTGTTGACCAGGGTAGCCAATTTCTGGTTCGAACGCACCCGGGGAATCATCCCGAATCATATTTCCGGCAAAAACCTAGAAGAGGTGGTGCCTGACGCATCCCAGCGCGCCATATTGGGCGACCGGGCCATGGTGGTACAGAAGCTTAAACCCCTGCCGGTGGAAGCAATTGTACGCGGCTACCTGATTGGATCTGGCTGGAAAGATTATCAGAAAAGCGGCAATGTCTGCGGCATTCCATTGCCAGAGGGGCTGCAGCAGGCGGATAAACTGCCTGAGGCGATCTATACACCGTCTACCAAAGCAGCGATTGGTGAACACGACGAAAACATCAGGTTTGACAAAACCGTCGATCTATTGGGCCGGGAACTGGCTGAACAGGTCCGTGATGTCAGCCTGAGAATCTACACTGAAAGTGCTGCTTTCGCCCTGAAAAAAGGGATCATCATCGCCGACACCAAATTCGAATTCGGCCAGGACGATGAAGGCAACCTCTACCTCATCGACGAGGCACTCACCCCTGACTCCTCACGCTTCTGGCCGGCCGATCAATATCGCCCCGGCATCAGCCCACCGAGCTTCGACAAGCAGTTTGTCCGTGACTACCTGGAGACCCTGGAGTGGGATAAAACCCCACCGGGACCTGAGCTGCCGAAAGAGGTTATCAGCAAAACGGCTGAAAAGTACCTGGAAGCGGAAACCCGGCTAACCGCTAGCTAAAGCACTTGATGAAAAAGCAGCAGGAACAAGTCACCCTCCACAGCACCCGGCAGTGCAGCTACTGCAGACAGGAAAAAGCGTTTTCCAAACAGCGCAAGATACCCTTTGCCGAATTTGATGTAGAGCGCAACCGGCGTGCATTCACGGATTTTCAACGTGCCGGCGGTAGAGGGGTACCGCTGATTCTGATCGGCAAGCAGACGCTCAACGGATTCAACCCAAAGCAGTTGGAAAAGGCCCTGCGGCAAGCTGGGTTCAATGTCTGAAACCGATCAACACCCTTATAGCAGACTGATGCCGGACACCATCCTCAATGCGCTGGAATCGGCAGGCTACCAGCCCGACGGCGGCATGCTGACGCTCAACAGCTATGAAAATCGTGTCTATCAGATCGGGATGAATGACGGTCCACCCCTGGTGGCAAAATTCTACCGCCCCGGTCGCTGGAGCACTCCCGCTATCCTTGAGGAGCACCGTTTTTCCCTGGCCCTGGCAGAGAGTGAGATCCCGGTTGTAGCCCCCTTGATTGGGGAGAATGGAGAAACCCTGCATCAATTCGAAGGATTCCGTTTTACCCTCTTCCTCCGTCGCGGCGGACGCTGGCCGGAGCTGGAAAACCCGGATAATCTGGAATGGATTGGCCGGTTTATGGGACGAATTCATCAGTTGGGAGCCAGCGACTCCTTTCAATACCGTGCATCCATTAACCTGGATGAGATGGGACGGGATTCAATCCGATATTTACTGAAAAGTGGAATTCTTCCTCCAGAAATCGAATCCGGATATCGCCGAACCAGCGACCAATTGATGCAACTTATTGATGATGCATTCAACACCATGAAAGGGTACCGCGCCATCCGCCTTCACGGCGATTGCCACCCGGGAAATATTCTCTGGACTGAACAAGGTCCACACTTTGTCGACCTGGATGATTGCCGCACAGGCCCCGCCATTCAGGATCTGTGGATGCTGCTCTCCGGAGAGAGGGACGAGATGGCACTACAACTGAGCTACCTCAAAGAAGGCTATGAAACCTTCTATGAGCTAAATTCCAGAGAGCTGATCCTGATTGAACCCCTGCGCACCCTGCGCATGATCCACTACGCCGCTTGGCTGGCCCGTCGCTGGAGTGACCCGGCCTTCCCAACCGCCTTCCCCTGGTTCAATACCACCCAGTACTGGCAGGAGCATCTAGCCACCCTGGAGCAGCAGATACCGGCGCTAGAAGCGCCGCCTTTGCCGCTTTATTAAACCCAATCTGCTCGCTACAAGGCACCAGAGGCCTTAATGGTCAGGTAATTATTGACCAGTGCCTCGGGGCAACTGAGGCACCTGGAGGTCGAGGGCTATAATGCCCTGGTGTTTCAAAACCTCTAAGCTCTGGCGTCAGCTATCAAGGTACTCATTGACGGCATGGAATTTAAGCACCCCGTCAAAATAATGAACCGGCTCTGCCAGCGACTCATCCCCGCAGATTGGCCACCACCACCAAGTGCTTTCGTTTCAGCATCTGAACTCCCGTGATCAGATCGGCGCTCTCCTCATCACGAGTATTGGTGATGATAATGACCAGTGCCCGGCGCTGTCGCAGCGACATCAGCTCCCCTGCAGCCACCAGATAATCCGCGGCACTGAGCGTCGATTCCAGATCATAAGTCCGATACAGCAGCTGCCGCACCAAATTCCCGCCTTTTCGGGGAGGAAGCCAGCGGCGTGAGCCGCCAAAAGGGAGAAAACCCACAGCATCGCCCCGTTCTGCGGCGGCATGAGCCAGCAGCAACATCGCATTCAATGCTTCGTCTAGGTGCATCCGGCCAGTCTCTGCATGGCGCATGCGACGGCCGCAATCCAGCATGAATACCACCTGTTGGTCCCGCTCATCCTGATACTCTTTGGAGATCAGTTTGCGATAGCGCGATGTCGCCTTCCAGTCGATCTGCCGCAGGCTGTCACCAGCACGGTATTCACGCACCAGATTTTCTGTTCGAAATTTTCCAGGAACCACTGAACACCCCAGCCAATAGCAAACTGAAAATAATAAGCGTGGTCTTACCCCTCATTCTCAGCCTCCTGGCTGGAAAAAAGTGACCACTCCCGGGCCCCAACTCCTCCACCTGCTCCCTGGATGGCATCAAATGGCCATAAGCCAGACCGATCCACAGTCGGGTCAACTACTGAAACAGACCACTCTCCCCGCTTGGCCGTTCCACTATCACCAGTTGCAGACACTCGCCCTCGGTCGCACTATCCGGGATATTCAGCCGGTGCTGGTGAATAAATTACACCAACGATCCACGATACAGCAGACTTAACGCGCCCCTGAGGTCACCCTCATCCAGCCGTTTTCTCACAGCCGCGGCAATATCATCGGGGAGGCTTTCGGGGGGTAACATCCAGACCAAACAGAGAAACTGGCCTGTTTTGCACCCAGCTCTCCTTGGCTGGCCGCCACTGCAACCATCCCCGATTGGTCGAAATCCGGCACAACAGGTAGGACAACAGTCCACCGCAAGTCCAGAGCAGAAATTCAGCAACTAGGGCAAACCCCTGGCCGGAACCGCCAAAAGGATCGAACAGCCGCTCCCAAAACCAACCCCAGCCACTGGAACTGTCATTGGCATCACCATCCTTTTTACCAATATATTTCCAGGAGCTCTGCGTCTCCTTGTTGCCAAAATCCTCATGAGAAAGGATTTCGCTGATACTCTCTCTCGTTTCTTCATGGCCAATTTGCAGAGCCGATACATCCTGAACCGGCAAAAGAAACCGCAGACTAAACAGCAGTGCAAAGCAGTGATACCGGCAAATATCTTTCTGCGCTCCATCAGACGACGGAAGCTAATCTCTGTATCCTAGGCCTCCAGCTCACTCCGTCTGGTCAGGTAGAGTGCGAAGCCGCCTGCCACGTAAAAAGGGGCTATCAAGGATATTGCCGATATGTTGCAGCCACTCCTCCAGCCATCCTGGGGTAAAGATAAATTCGTTCAGGTCTATCCAACGCAGCTCCTCAGGCTGCAGCAGCATCACCATGAAGGAGAGTTCCAGCACTGTTTCGAAATGTAACCCGACCAGAGTCAACCAGATCCCCGCATACTGGCCCCGACCCCAGCACCTCGATCCGCTGTTTACGCACTTTACCCTTCAACTGCTCCAACAGGGCCACCGGCATATAAAAAGAGCGATTTGCGCTTAGACGACACCAACTGAGATTAGCCAGCAGTTGTGGCCAGACAATACCCTTCCCCTGGCGCAGAACTGTCCGGATTTGTGGAGGCTCATCAAACAGCCAGACTGAGCCAGAACAGCAGCAGGGGTTCGTAGAGTGGCTTGAACCACCAGACCAGCAGAATCACCAGCCAGAGATCGTCAGAAAACAGCAGCACCGCTAAAAGATAAAGTGGCAGTACCACCGACAACCAAAGCACCCAGAGTGGCAGAAACCATGGTGAAACCCAGATCCACGCCCTCCTAGGCGCTTCGGGATCGGATAGTGACGGTGATTTTATCGAGATCCACGAAATCCGGTTCCGGCAAAGCCAAGATAGAGTATAACCAGCAGCCACAGCATTCCGGCCACGCTGTATTTGATACTTATGGCAGCACCGCTTGATGACCAGAAGGCTTCGATAAAGGCCGCCGCCACCAGCATCAGGGCGTCCACGGCCCCTTTTTTTAGCACCTCCAGCCGACTCAACTGACCAGGAGCAACAACCCATGAGCTAGTATCAACCCAGCTGCACCGCAGGTCACGATAGCGGTCAATTCAAATGCACCGTGTCCACTGATAAAAGGCCAGAAAGTATCCTGATAACCGATGCGGGTCAGGTGCCCTGCTACCACCGTTCACTAATCCATTGAACAGCAGAAACAGAACACTGCCCAGCCCAAACGATATGCCACCGGCAAAAGTACGAAAGCCGACACCGATATTATTTGAGATGTAGAAACCGAACATGACAAAATCGATTTCAGAGCTTCTTTCTGAAGCCCTTCCGAGTTTGCGGTTCGCCGGATCATACATCGTCTTGGGCTATCTGCTGATCATCCATCAGGCTGTAGATCATCTCGGGATGGTGTAGCAATAGCCATCAACCAGCATCGCAGGTAACAGAAACAGGGCCGTTGCAAGCCAGAAATAACGGGCATTCTGCCGTAGAGTCCTGGGGAATTCAGCGCCGATAAAACTGAGCAGTCGCCAAAGGCCGGCACCACGCCTACGATACAGACGGCTGTGTCCGCGCAACACCAGACTGTGCAACTGGGCCCCCTCCAGCGCCGGACTATAGTGCCGACTTTGAGCCAGGGCGTAATGGTTGCAGGTCTTCCGATAGAGTTCCGGCAGGCGCTCATGCTCACCCCCGGCCAACTGCCGTTTACGTTTTGACAGATCCAGATCATCGAGTACCCGCTCAAGCTGCTGCCAAAGCTCACTGTTGAGTTGCTCAAATTTAACCTGGCGCACTAGCGTCCCCGCCCCAACCAGCTAGCATAAACATGAAGCCTCTCGCCTTCCTGGCCGGTTATTCCGCTAAGAATACCCGCCAGTTCGGCACTTCGGTCTGCTGACAACAGACTACTGCGTTCAGCAAAACCAATAGTGCCCGCTGTTCATCACCGGTCAGGTTACCCGGCGGGTGCTCAGGAGCAATATCAGGTAATTCCCTGCGCTCGCCTTGGGATTCCTGATAGATCATTAACGTCCCGGCAGCCAGATCACCGAGGCGCTTGAAGTCTCGGCTTGCCAACATGGATAACAGCCAAAATCCATACAAGAAGGGGGGGAAATCGGCCGCCCTGAGCAGGTTACGAATCAGTGACGAGGACCATGATACCGGGGTTCCGTCATCATGAACCACCAGGATGCCCATCGCCTTCTTCCCGGGTGTGGCACCTGATTGCAGCTCAAAAAAACTGGATAAAACCACTCGACAAGAAAGAGACCAATAAGAATGACGGCCATTCCAAACCCGCCAAAAAAGGCAAAGACGAGCGAGATGACCAGATAGAGCCCTGCCCGTATGGCCATATCGATTGCCCAGGTGCAAGCCCTGACCACCGGCCCGGCGATCCGCATCTCCAGCCTTATGCTTTCCGGCGTTTCGTAACTGCGCGATGTATCTAGCATCCCTCTATTTTTGTTCCCTCAGATTTAATATTAAAGTGATCATCTGTAGTAGATATCCCTAAATGAAACATAGATCGATGCCGTCATTACCGGCAACATAACCAGCAGACCCAAGCCCACCGGTATTGCCAGAAATAGAAATACCAGTGCCACCACTCCATAAAGCAAGAATGGCAACATATTCTTCCAGCAACCGACAAAACTCATCTTCATGGCATTGATAGCACTCATTCCCTCCAGAGCGACCAGTGCCGGGGCAAACCAGTAAGCCATAACAAGGGGAATGGTGAGGCCAAAACCCAATAACATTGCGAAAATAAATGCATTGCTGCCGAGCATTGCAACCAAGGCCTCAGGGGCTGGCGACGCTTGCCCTCCCTCCATTCCACCCATCATGCTGAAAAAAGCACCTCCTGCCACCAGCATGATCATAATGCCGATCAATATAAAACCAATAAGATAGAGGAGACCTACCAGCACCAGCTGGGCTGGGTTATTGGAAAATCCTGCAAAGAGATGGCTAACTTCAAAATCATCTCCCTGGCCCTGCGCCTGAGCTCCAAGAATAAACCCAGCCAATACCACCGGGGTAAAGAGAATGACCGCCAGAAAACCAATGAAAGGAATCAGACTACTCATCATTGCTAGAACAATCCAAACAACCATGGAGATAATCCAGGCCAAAGGATTCTGCCGGAAGTGCCAGAACCCCTTGGAAAGCCAAACCCAGCCATTCCCTATCGGCACACCAACAGGTCCACCGAAATCTCCCGCTTCCACTTCGGCCACTAAATCGGATTGAGGCACTGCATAAGGATTGTCCTGCAGCGGGGAGGGCTGATCAGCGTTATTAGCTTGACGTTCCTGCATCGCCAGATATTTTGAGAGAATAATGCCACACTCCAGACAGCTCTCTTCGGACAGCCGATCCGAGCCGCATTTTTGGCAAGCCCTTTTTTTAGGCTCGTCATTGGTTTCGCTTTCAGCCTCTGGCACCCTCCACCGGCTCCAGAGTGAGTCCGGAAAGGCCCGGTTCAGGATTCGTCGGTTCCAGCCTGATCACCATCCCCAGCTCCTCCAACGCCTCTTTGTAACTTTCTGCCTTGGCCTGGTTCAGCTCTTTCTTCAGTAGCACTTACCGCTGGCGTCCAGTAGTCTCTGTGCCTTCTCATCAGAAACGCCAAAACGCTTGATGAAGGCAACACAAACCTCCTCCTTGTCAGCACCGGTACGCAATTTTCCAGTATAGATAACCTTGAACAGTGCTTCCACTATCAAATCTCCTTTTTGCTAACCTGGACACTCATCGATTCATTCTATGTCATAGGAGAAAAAATCTACATCGCCAAAATCCTTATAGTGTGCTCTATACAGTAAAGAACAATACTTCTGAACAGAAGCCAGATAGCGGCAATCCTAAAAAAGATATGACAGGCAGCAACACAAAAAAGGGGCGCCGAAGGGCTTCGTCGTTTATTTTAATTTCCGGATCACCTAGCCGAAGCCCCCCCCTATAGGCTGCCTTCCAGCCCCCATCGCTGCTGGGAGTCATAATTATCTCGTCTCCCAGAAATAATGTGACCTAGGCTCTGAATGGCTCAATATGGCCTGAGAGTGCCTTAGATAAATCATTCACCATCTCATGAAACCACTCAGTGTCCCGTGGCAGCATGGGTGCGATATCATGGACCATAGTACTATGAGCCCTGAGTTCTTCATCAGAACTTCCGCTTTTCTGCTTCCAGCTCACTAATCATCGAGGTAATCTTCTCAGAGTTAGCCAGTGCAGGATTATCCATTATTGAGGCGACCAAGTTGTCAAGTTGCTTTTCGATAGTCCGCAGCTCGGTATTGACCTTCCGAATATTGGGTTCGAATTCAGCCATTATCTCCTTCAGTACAGCAGCAGCCTTTTTTCTAAACTCCTCGACGGCTTCCGGTCAGAATAGATCCTTTTTGATTGATGCAAGCAGCATCTCTTCTATTTCGGTGCGATTAACCTTCTGTTTATTTTTTCATGAGTTATAGTCAAATCTGGTGTTTAGCCAGTTGAATCAAGCGGCGACCTGATCAACTCCTGCTACCTCAACACCCTCTTTAAATTTGATTCCGGTTATCACCTTCGCCAGATAATCGAAACCCCGTAATCGTCTCCACGTCTTCTCGGCACACAGGCCGAGTTTGAACATCATGTATAGCATGCCGTCACGCGATAGGCAGCCCTTGGAACGCTTGGTTCGATGGCGGATTGCCCCGAAGGTGGATTCAATCGGATTGCTGGTCCGAATGCTCTGCCAATGCTGCGCAGGAAATTGATAGAAAGCCATCAGTTCCTCTCGATCTTTGTGCAGACAGATGGCGGCCTTCGGATACTTTGGCTCATACGTTTTGATAAACAGATCAAAGGCCTTTTCCGCATCGGCCTGGGTCTCCGCCTGCCAGATGTTGTGCAGTGCCTGCTTCGCTTTCGGCTGAGCTGACCTTGGCAGGCAGTTCAGCACGTTCATGGTTTTGTGCATCCAGCAGCGCTGCTGACGCGTCTCTGGATACACTTCCTCCAGTGCAGCCCAGAAGCCCATAGCACCGTCTCCGATTGCCAATTTTGGCGGGTTTAGTCCGCGTCACTTCAGTTTTAACAGCACCTCCCGCCAGCTCTGTGTGGACTCCCGTACACCATCCTCAATTGCCAGAAAATGCTTCTCACCACGCTCATTCACGCCGATCACCACCAGGGCACACAGCTTCGTCTGCTCTGCTCTCAATCCGCTGTAGACACCGTCTGCCCACACATACACCCAATGGCGCTTATCCAGACGCTCTTCGCACCAGCCCCGATATTCTTCTGCCCAGACCTGCTTCAGACGCGATACCCTGCCGGCCGACAAGCCTGTTGCATCCGAACCCACCAGCACTTTCAGAGCTTCACCCATCTCTCCACTGGAAATCCCCTTCAGGTAGAGCCACGGCAGCGCCGCTTCCAGTGACTTCGTCTTGCGTACATACGGCGGCACCAGAGCTGATCGGAACGTCACCGGCTCGCCGGTCTTCGCTCGTATTTTGGGGATCTTGACCGTGACCGGCCCCAATCCTGTCTGCAGTTTACGAGCTGGCAGGTGACCATTACGCACCACACCCGTCTTGCCATCCTCTGTCCGTCGCTCGACGTGCTCCGCCAACAACTCCAGCAGCTCGGCCTCCACCGCCTGGTAGATCAACTGCTCTGCACCGCTTCTCAGCAACTCTGTCAGCGGATCGATAATCGTATCGCGACCTGCCAGCTTAACAACGTTATTCTTACTCATGGTGGCGTATCTCCAATGGTTGTTTTGATGTCTCGCAACAACAAATCAACCAGATACCCCACTTTTTTTCAATCCCCTTCAAACAACACTTTCAGTTATAACTCTTTTTGCATACGACCGCGCCGCGCCGATGGACGCTTCCATTACTAGCGACGCTTAGAAATTTTTACAAATATCCAGTCTGTAAAATAAGTCGCAAATCCCTGAAGCGCCCCTTCTAAAGTACTGCATGGATTCAAAGATCAGCTGACTTTTGCATCCAGCTCGCCACTGGCGTAGCGGACCTGCATCTCTTCAATACCAATCACTTTGATCTTGGAAGCGTGGCCGGCAGCGCCAAAGGCTTCAAAGCGTGTCTTGCAGATCTCCATCATGCCATTGGTGGCTTCCTTGAGGAACTTGCGTGGATCGAAGTTAGACGGGTTCTCCTGGAGATGACGGCGTACAGAGCCGGTAGAGGCCATGCGCAGATCGGTATCGATGTTGACCTTACGTACACCGTGCTTAATGCCTTCTACAATCTCTTCAACAGGTACACCATAAGTCTGGCCCATCTCACCGCCATAGCTATTAATGATTTTCAGCCAATCCTGAGGAACTGAAGAGGAGCCATGCATCACCAGATGGGTACTCGGGAGACGCTGATGGATCTCTTTAATACGATCGATCCGCAGCACTTCGCCGGTAGGCTCCTTGGTAAACTTGTAGGCACCGTGAGAGGTACCGATGGCGATAGCCAATGCATCTACTTGTGTCTTGTTTACGAAATCAGCAGCCTCATCAGGATCAGTCAGCATCTGATCCATCTCCAGCTTGCCCTCTGCACCAACACCATCCTCTTCACCGGCTTCACCGGTCTCCAGAGAACCAAGACAACCCAGCTCGCCCTCGACGGATACACCACCGGCATGAGCCATCTCCACAACACGGCGGCTGACATTGATATTATACTCATAGCTGGAAGGGGTCTTGGCATCTTCTTCCAGGGAACCGTCCATCATTACTGAGGAGAACCCGGACTGGATTGAACGCAGGCAGACCGCTGGTGATGAGCCGTGGTCCTGGTGCATAACGATAGGAATCTGTGGGTAGGCTTCAATCGCGGCCAGAATCAGGTGACGCAGGAAAGGTTCGCCCGCATAAGCGCGTGCACCGGCAGAACCCTGCATGATAACCGGGCTGTCAGTGGCAACCGCCGCCTGCATGATAGCGTGGACCTGCTCCATATTGTTGACATTGAATGCCGGCATACAGAAGCTGTTTTCTGCTGCATAATCGAGCAATTGACGCAGGGAAATAAGGGCCATGGTTTTCTCCTTTTCTCTATAAAATTAGTTTCAAATATGTTGGGTCAGGTCTTACTGTCCGCTCAAACCTATTCCGGCAAACGGTGCTCGCCTACACGCAGAATCTTCATTACGTTGGTACCACCCTCAACGCCATTCAGATCCCCTTTCGTGATAACAACTAGGTCACCCTTGCGAACCGCGCCTCTCATTAACAGTTCGTCAATAATCTCTTCATTCGCCTTCTGACTGTCACAGCCGACACTCTCTGCTCCGGTTACATCGAAACTGACAGGGTACACCCCCCTGAGCAGGGTTACCTTTCTGCGTGTCGCGATATGGTTGGTCAACGCGTAGATAGGAATTCCGGAGCTGATACGAGACATCCACATCGGCGTTGAACCGGACTCGGTCAAGGCAGCTATTGCTGCAGCTCCAAGGTGGTTTGCCGTGTACATCGCGGCCATGGCAATAGCCTCATCGACACGACCGAATACAGAATTCAAGCGGTGGTGAGAGGTCGTTACCTTGGTCTGCTTCTCTGCCTCCCGACAGACCCGGTCCATCGCTTCCACTGCCTTGGCAGGATATTTTCCAGCGGCTGTCTCAGCTGAAAGCATAACGGCATCGGTACCATCGAGAACCGCATTGGCGACATCGAACACTTCTGCCCGCGTCGGCATCGGATGCTCAATCATCGACTCCATCATCTGAGTCGCCGTGATCACCGCTTTATTCATCGAGCGAGCCCGCTTGATTAATCGCTTCTGAACCGCAGGCAACTCAGCATCGCCGATCTCTACACCCAGATCGCCGCGGGCAACCATAATAGCTTCGGATGCCTCGATAATATCATCCACCGCATCCAGCGCTTCAGCCCGTTCAATTTTGGAGACGATACCGCCTTTGCCTCCCGCTTCCCTCAGCAAGCGGCGCGCCTCACAGACATCGTTCGCGCTCTGCACAAAAGAGACAGCCAGATAATCCGCGTCGATACTGGCGGCAAAAATGATATCGGCCTTATCTTTTTCAGTAAGGGCTGGGGCAGAGAGACCGCCACCTTTTTTATTGATCCCCTTGCTGTCCGATAATTTACCGCCAAACACCACCCTGCAAGAGACTTTGGCTTCACTGACATCGTTAACCCAGAGTTCAATGGCACCATCAGCCAATATCAGAGTATCGCCTCGCCGAACATCCTGGACCAGATCAGGAAAGGTCAAACCAACTCGTTCCTGATCGCCATCATTCAGCCCGCACTCGGCATCAAGCACAAACTCGTCATTCTCTTTGAGCAGGATCGGACCGTTTTTAAAGTGTCCAATTCTGATCTTCGGTCCCTGAAGATCCATCAGCACACCAATCTGCCGGCCACTCGCCTGAGCTCGGGCGCGTACCGCTTCAGCACGCTTCCGATGCTCATCATGGATTCCATGGGAAAGATTGAGACGTACCACATCAACACCGGCGCTGATTAACTCATCCAACACCCTTGGGTCGTCGGTAGCGGGACCCAATGTGGCTAATATCTTGGTTCTTCTAAGCATTTTCTCTCCGAGCCCAAGCGGGCCAATACTCACAGACAACAGGGGCTCTTTTGGGGATCACTCAGCAGCACGTGCTTCCAGCATGGCTACCGCAGGCAACTGTTTTCCTTCCAGAAACTCCAGGAATGCGCCGCCACCTGTGGAAATATAGGAGACTCGCTCAGAGATACCATACTTTTCAACGGCAGCCAGGGTGTCGCCACCACCGGCAATGGAGAACGCATCGGAATCGGCAATCGCGATACCCAGGGTTTTGGTACCCTCGCCAAACTGATCAAATTCAAATACACCGACTGGACCATTCCAGACAACGGTACCGGCAGCCTTCATCATCTCGGCAAAACGGGCAGCCGTCTCAGGACCGATATCGAAAATCATATCGTCGTCGATTACATCTTCCACTTTCTTCACAACGGCTTCTGCAGATTCAGAGAACTCCTTACCGCAGACAACATCGGTAGGAACAGGAATCTCGCCGCCCTTGGCCTTGGCGGCCTCCATCAGGCGCTTGGCTTCATAGACCAGATCCGCTTCATAAAGGGACTTGCCAACATTATGACCCGCCGCGGCAATGAAAGTATTGGCAATACCACCAACGGGAATCAGCTGATCGACGATTTTAGAGAGAGACTCCAGAACCGTCAGCTTGGTTGAAACCTTGGAACCACCGACAATAGCAGCCATTGGGCGCTTTGGATTGTCGAGGGCCTTACCCAGTGCATCCAGTTCACCTGCGAGCAGCGGACCGGCACAGGCAATCGCTGCATAAGTACCTGCACCATGGGTGGAAGCCTGGGCGCGATGAGCGGTACCAAAAGCATCCATCACATAGATATCGCAAAGTGCTGCGTACTGCTTGGAGAGTGCCTCGTCATTCTTCTTCTCACCAACGTTAAAACGGACATTCTCCATCAGAACAACGTCACCATCCGCCAGCTCTGGAAATGTCTCCAGGTAATCCTTGATCAGCCTGACCTCTCTCCCCAACGCATCTGAAAGATGGGTTGCTACCGGCTGCATCGAGAACTCATCCGCAGGCTCACCTTCGGTGGGACGTCCCAGGTGAGACATCAACATCACTTTGGCGCCAGCCTTGATACAATGCTTGATCGTAGGCATGGAAGCACGAACCCGCTTATCCGATGCCACTTTGCCATCCTTGATCGGGACATTCAGATCCTGGCGAATAAGAACACGCTTACCGGCGAGATCAAGATCAGTCATTTTGATGACGGACATGGTCTGAGTCTCCTTGCTACTGCTTTAAGTGGACGATAAAAGGGATTAGATGAAACCACTATTTCAGCTAATACCTCTTCGCAGGTTTTTGGGAAACTGAGAAGAAAAACAGGGCAGGCAATGCCTGCCCTGCTAATCTACAGATTTACAACCTGTCAGTTGGCAGCTACGTGCTTAACAAAACGCAACATGTTGCAGGTATAGCCGTACTCATTGTCATACCAGGAGACCACTTTGACGAAAGTACCATCCAGCGCAATACCAGCGCCGGCATCAAAGATGGATGACTGGACGATACCACGAAAATCGGTAGAGACAACCTTCTCTTCGGTATAGCCAAGCGTGCCTTTCATTGCACCTTCGGAAGCCGCCTTCATGGCAGCGCAGATATCGTCGTAAGAGGCCTCTTTCTCCAACTCGACAGTCAGGTCAACAACAGAGACATCGGAGGTGGGAACTCGGAAAGCCATACCCGTCAGCTTGCCATTGAGCTCAGGCAGAACAACACCAACAGCCTTGGCAGCACCGGTAGATGAAGGGATGATGTTCTCGAGGATGCCACGGCCACCGCGCCAGTCTTTCATGGAAGGACCGTCAACAGTTTTCTGGGTAGCGGTTGCAGCATGAACGGTGGTCATCAGACCGCGTTTCAGACCCCAGTTGTCATTCAGTACCTTGGCGACAGGCGCCAAGCAGTTAGTGGTGCATGAGGCAGCAGAGACGATGGCTTGACCAGCATATTCATCGTGGTTAACGCTGTATACAAACATCGGAGTACCGTCTTTGGAAGGCGCACTCTGAACAACCTTCTTCGCGCCGGCATCAATATGCTTCTGGCAAGACTCTTCAGTCAGGAAAAAGCCGGTGCACTCGATAATCAGATCGGCACCAATCTCATTCCACTTCAGGTTAGCCGGATCACGCTCAGCGGTCAGACGGATGGCCTTGCCATTGACTACCAGGTTCTTACCTTCAACAGAAACGTCACCGTCAAAGCGACCGTGTACTGAGTCATACTTCAGCATGTAAGCGAGGTAGTCTGCATCCAGCAAATCGTTGATACCAACGACTTCGATATCAGAAAAGTCCTTTGCCACTGCACGGAAAACCATACGACCGATACGGCCAAATCCATTGATACCAACTTTAATAGTCATTGTTACGCTCCATTAATATTTAGCTTGCTAATAACTTTATCTACAGGGCACCCGAAGAGGCCCTGCAACGATTGCTGGATTCAGGTGGATACTTCGTCGATAGCGCTGACGACATTATCCACGGTGAAGCCGAATTCCTCGAACAGCTGGCCGGCTGGGGCAGACTCACCGAAGCGGTTCATACCAATCACCTTGCCGTTCAAGCCGACATACTTGTACCAGCCATCGGAAACTGCTGCTTCAACAGCTACCCGGGCAGTCACGGAGGCAGGAAAAACGGACGCTTTGTAGGCATCATCCTGTGCATCAAAAGCAGAGGTGTTTGGCATGGATACCACGCGTACCTTCTTATCGGAAGCGGCAGCAGCTTTCACCGCCAGATCCACTTCGGAACCGGTGGCGATAACAATGGCGTCTGGAGTACCGTCACAATCAACCAGCACATAACCGCCCTTGGCGATATCAGCAATCTGTGCATCACTTCGCGGCTGATGGGCCAGGCCCTGACGCGAGAAGATCAGACAGGTTGGGCCATCTTTTTTCTCTACAGCGCATTTCCAGGCTACAGCAGTCTCAACTGCATCGCATGGACGCCATACATCCATATTCGGAATCATACGCAGAGTCGGGATCTGCTCTATTGGCTGATGGGTAGGACCATCTTCACCCAAACCAATGGAGTCATGGGTATAGACGAAGATAGACTGAATCTTCATCAGTGCTGCCATCCGCAGTGCGTTGCGGGCGTACTCTGAGAACATCAGAAAAGTCGCGCCGTAAGGTACGAATCCACCGTGGAGCGAGGCACCGTTCATTATCGCCGACATGCCGAATTCACGCACACCGTAAGAGAGATAGTTACCATCGGCATTGCCCTCATTGATCGACTTACAGCCGGACCAGAAGGTCAGGTTGGAGGGGGAGAGGTCGGCAGAGCCACCGAGAAACTCCGGCAGTAACGGACCAAAACCGTTCAGTGCATTCTGGGAAGCCTTGCGAGTGGCAGGAGATTCAGCCTTCTCGTTGACAGAGGCGATAAACTTGGCCGCCTCTTCCTCCCAGTTGGCGGGTAGGTCACCAGCCGTACGACGCTCATATTCAGCAGCCAGCTCAGGGTATTCAGCCTTATAGGCTGCAAACTTATCAGCCCAGACAGACTCAGCTGCGGCACCCACCTCTTTGGCATTCCAACCGGCATAGACCTCATCGGGGATCACGAAAGGACCGTGAGCCCAATCCAGCTGCTCGCGGGTCAGTTTGATTTCATCATCACCAAGTGGAGCTCCGTGGCAATCGTGGGTACCAGCCAGATTCGGGGAACCGAAACCGATGATGGTCTTACAGCAGATCAACGTTGGCTTGTCTGTGACAGACTTTGCCTCTTCAATCGCCTTGTTGAGTGCATCGGCGTCATGGCCGTCCACACTCCGTATCACATGCCAGCCGTAAGACTCGAAACGCATGGGCGTATCGTCGGTAAACCAGCCATCGGTATGGCCGTCGATCGAGATACCATTGTCATCCCAGAAGGCGACCAGTTTCCCCAGACCCAGAGTACCGGCAAAGGAGCAGGCTTCATGGGAAATACCCTCCATCAGACAGCCATCGCCCATGAATACGTAGGTGTTGTGATCGACGACCTCATGTCCCGGCTTATTGAACTGGGCGGCCATGGTCTTCTCGGCCAGAGCCATGCCCACGCCATTGGCAATACCCTGACCCAACGGGCCAGTGGTGGTCTCTACGCCTGGAGCATAACCATATTCCGGGTGGCCCGGGGTTTTGGCATGAAGCTGACGGAAAGATTTCAGATCATCCATACTGAGGTCGTAACCGGTCAGGTGAAGCAGGGAGTAGATCAACATGGAGCCATGACCGTTGGAGAGAACGAAGCGGTCACGATCGGCCCAATCCGGATTGGCCGGGTTGTGTTTCATATGGCCGTTCCACAGTGCCTCAGCGATATCGGCCATACCCATCGGGGCACCAGGGTGACCTGAGTTAGCTTTCTGCACCGCATCCATACTGAGAGCGCGGATGGCATTAGCAAGTGTTCTGCGTGAGGACATGATCCCTCCTATTTATATAGTTAAAACTGGTTAGAAGTTCTTTCTCATCCAGGTTCTGCCACTGGCAGACCCGGTGTTAATACATAAAGCATACCTTCGATCTCGTGATGCATTTTGGGACGTCCTAGCCCCCAAAACGCACCCGATCTTCGACAGATCTATTATTGCCCCATCCGCCCTGCGGGGGAGCGTCTTTTATTCTTCAGGCTCCCTCTCCCTGCCCTGCCCTGCCCTGCCCTGTAAATTGACAGTTGCCGGGGCATTTCAACAAGCAACAGCACCTGCTTCCGTCGGTAGTCGTATTGCCTGCCCAAGAGGCAAAAAAACTTACATCTATAAGGATATTCAGTGCCCACTGAAAAGGGGCCTATTCTTACCCTATCGCAATTCTTGGGGCAAGCCAGGTCACTTTATGAGGGTAAAAAAAACCACTTGGCAATTTTATAAAAAACTGATACCTATCACTGCTTAACAAATCATCAA
This sequence comes from Candidatus Vondammii sp. HM_W22, assembly GCF_022530855.2. GTDB lineage: Bacteria > Pseudomonadota > Gammaproteobacteria > Chromatiales > Chromatiaceae > Vondammii. Next base: position 2,319,303 of record NZ_CP099567.1, read on the forward strand.
CAGACCATTATTGTGCGTCGCACAATAAATATTACTCCCGCCACTTGATGGAGCAACCGATGCTCGGGATCTGGGCATCCGGCCCTTTGCCGGTCTCAGACACCTGCTTCATCGCTTCAAAAAGGTCTCTGCGGACATCTTCAGCCGCCGCTTCCTTCCGACTCTCATCCAGGCGACCACGGTACCGGAGTTGCAGCTCACCATTGTACCCGAAAAAGTCCGGTGTGCAGACAGCGCCATAAGCTTTGGCCACCCGTTGCGACTCATCCAACAAATAGGGAAAGGGAAAGTTCAGTTGTTCAGCTATCTTCTGCATATTCTCAAACGAGTCCTCTTCGTAGTAAGTCGAATCATTCGACATAATAGCCACACAGTTGACTCCAAGCCCCTTCAATTCCCTAGCATCCCGCAGAATACGATCAATAACCGCTTTTACGTAGGGGCAGTGGTTACAGATAAACATCACCAGAAGCCCATTTTCTCCGCGACACTGTTCCAGAGTCCAAGTTTTGCCATCCACGCCGGGAAGAGAAAAATCAATGGCAGGAAGTGCAAAATCACACACCGGAGTTTCGAGTGAGACCATAAACTACTCCTTCTCAGGATTAAACAAATTGATAAAAAGGGGATCAAAATGCCAGCATCAGCTAATAAATGCTACCCTTAATTTATTAAGGTTCCATGACTAGGGGCACTCAAGTGCTACATAACCGGAAAGAGTGGTCCAATGGCTAAACCGCTTCATAATCCTGCCTCGAAACAATCGGAAACCGATCATGACCTTGACTTGATATGTTGACAATTCCAGGAGTATGCGCATAATCTAGCCACTGCGCCGATTTGATATCAGATTGCGGGCGCGTTACAAATGCGGCTAAAGCGTCAGACCGGTCACTATTTCGGAAAACCCGCCTTAGCTTTTGTCAGGCGGGTTTTTTATTGGGAATTTATTAATTATGAGCGATTACATATTTACCTCCGAATCAGTATCGGAGGGACATCCGGACAAAATGGCGGATCAGATCTCTGACGCCGTACTGGATGCCATCCTCAAACAGGACTCCAACCCGGAACATGCCCGGGTTGCCTGCGAGACCATGATCAAGACAGGGGTTGTCATTGTCGGCGGAGAAATAACCACAAATGCCTGGGTCGACCTGGACGAGGTGGTGCGTAAAGTGATCTGCGATATCGGTTACACAAGCTCCGATGTGGGCTTCGATGGCAGCACCTGCGCCGTCATGTCGCTGATTGGCAAGCAGTCGGGGAATATCGCTCAGGGTGTTGACCGCTCTGCCCCTGAACAACAGGGCGCGGGTGACCAGGGCCTGATGTTCGGCTACGCGACGAATGAAACAGAGGTGCTGATGCCAGCCCCCATCACCTACGCTCACCGACTGATGGAACGCCAGGCAGAAATGCGCCGTGATAACGTGCTGCCCTGGTTGCGCCCCGATGCCAAGAGCCAGGTCACCTTCCGCTACCGTGAAGGTAAGGTCGTCAGCATTGATGCCGTGGTGCTCTCCACCCAGCACGACCCTGACATCAAGCACGAGCATCTGGAAGAGGCGGTGATGGAAAATATCATCATGCCGGTTCTTCCCTCCGAATGGCTGCATGAAGATACCCGCTACCATATCAACCCCACAGGCGCCTTCATTATCGGCGGCCCGGTCGGCGATTGCGGCCTCACCGGTCGCAAGATCATCGTTGACACCTACGGTGGCGCTGCCCGCCATGGTGGCGGGGCCTTCTCCGGCAAAGACCCATCCAAAGTGGATCGCTCTGCAGCTTATGCCGGGCGCTATGTGGCCAAGAATATCGTTGCCGCCGGTCTGGCCGACCGCTGCGAAATTCAGATCTCCTACGCCATTGGGGTGGCAGAGCCCACCTCCATCTCCATCGATACCTTTGGCACTGCCCAAATCGATGGAGAGAAGATAGCTGACTTGGTACGGGAGCACTTCGACCTGCGTCCCTTTGGCATTATGCAGATGCTGGACCTAATCAAGCCGATCTATCAGAAGACCGCTGCCTATGGCCACTTCGGCCGCGAAGAACCTGAGTTCAGCTGGGAGCGGACCAATAAGGCTGATCTGCTGCGAGAGGCTGCCGGCCTCTGAGATTTAATGAACCATCTCATTCCCACACGCTACGTGGGAAGGTGTACACCGAAATAATTCTTTAACTCATTCCAGCTGGCTGAGGAGCGTTGCAACAGGTGATTTTCCTGCCAGGCTTAGCGAGCTGATCCACAGTAAACGGCGCTTAGTTTTTTCGGAGACTAAAACCATGACTGCCACTTTAAATGACTATAAAGTTGCCGATCTCTCCCTTGCGGATTGGGGTCACAAAGAGATTGCTATCGCCGAAACAGAGATGCCCGGCCTGATGGCACTGCAGGAAAAATACGGTAAAGAAAAACCCCTGAAGGGTGCTCGTATCGCCGGAAGCCTGCATATGACAATCCAGACCGCCGTACTGATCGAGACCCTGATTGAGCTGGGAGCCGAAGTTCGCTGGGCGTCCTGTAACATCTACTCCACACAGGATCACGCCGCCGCCGCTATTGCGGGTCTGGGCATTCCAGTCTACGCCTTCAAGGGAGAAACCCTGACCGAGTATTGGGAGTACACCCATAAAATCATGGAATGGACCGATGGCGGCGCCCCGAATATGATTCTTGACGATGGTGGTGATGCCACCCTGCTGCTCCATCTCGGCGCCAAAGCCGAGAAAGATATCAGTGTACTCGACAACCCAACCAGTGAAGAAGAGATCGTACTCTACGCCACCATCAAGGCTCGGATATCGGTACAACCGAACTGGTACTCTGACACCTTGAAAAATATCCGGGGTGTTACCGAGGAGACCACCACCGGTGTTCACCGCCTTTATCAAATGGCCAAAAGCGGTGAACTCGCCTTCCCAGCCATAAATGTCAATGATTCAGTCACCAAATCGAAATTCGATAACCTCTACGGCTGCCGGGAATCCCTGGTCGATGGCATCAAGCGTGCCACTGATGTGATGATTGCAGGCAAAATTGCCCTGGTCCTAGGTTATGGCGATGTGGGCAAGGGGTGTGCACAATCCTTGCGTGGTCTGGGTGCTACCGTATGGGTTACGGAAATCGATCCCATCTGTGCCCTCCAGGCAGCAATGGAAGGCTACCGGGTCGTAAACATGGATGACGCCTGCAGCGAGGCTAATATCTTTGTCACAGCCACCGGTAACTACCGCGTCATCAACCATAATCACATGGCAAAAATGAAGGATCAGTCCATCGTCTGCAACATCGGGCACTTTGACAACGAGATCGATATCGCCAGCCTCGAACAGTACCAGTGGGACGAAATCAAGCCCCAGGTGGACCACATCATTTTCCCCGACGGCAAGCGTATTATCATGCTGGCCCAGGGCCGGTTGGTAAATCTAGGCTGCGCCACCGGCCATCCCAGCTTCGTCATGTCCAACTCATTCACCAATCAGACACTAGCCCAGATGGAGATCTGGAACAAGGGTGACCAATACGCCAATAAAGTTTACACCTTGCCAAAAGAGCTGGATGAGGAAGTGGGCCGACTGCACCTCAATAAAATCGGGGCAAACCTAACCACGTTGACCAAAGAGCAGGCAAACTATATCGACGTGCCTGTGGACGGTCCCTACAAACCGGATCACTACCGTTATTAATAATCTGGAAACAGTGTAGAGATGTACGCCTTCTTTAGGTGGTTTATAGGGTGCGATAACAAAAGCCCGATATGCATCATCCATCATTATCAGTTTGATTGAGTACTGGCATGGAATCACAGAAAAAATTTACTCCGACTTTCAGTCTTGAACTGTTTCCACCCAAAACCGAAACAGGGATGGAGAGGCTGCAAACAACCGTCAAAAAGCTTGTAGCGATTAATCCGGGATATATCTCGGTCACCTACGGTGCTGGCGGCTCCACCCAGGAGCGGACCTATGAGACGGTTGATTGGCTGGTATCTCAAGGTGTTGAGTGCGCCCCCCACCTATCCTGTATCGGCAGCAGCCGGGAAGAGATCGATGAGATTCTCACTCGCTATAAATCACAGGGTATCAGGCGCATTGTCGCCCTTCGCGGAGACCTTCCTTCAGGAGCAGGACTCAGCGGGCTTGGCGACTTGAACTATGCCAACGAATTGGTAGCGCAGATCAGACAGTCGTTTGGCGATTACTTCCACATTGAAGTCGCCGCCTATCCTGAATTTCATCCACAGGCTCTGAGTGCCGAGGCAGACCTCTTCAACTTCAAACGTAAAGTCAAGGCGGGAGCAAACGCAGCCATTACCCAATATTTTTTCAATGCTGAAGCCTACTTCCAGTTCGTCGACTCCTGTGAAAAACGGGGGCTAGATATTCCCATCGTTCCAGGCATTATGCCGATCACCAACTACAGCAGCCTGTCACGCTTTTCAGATGGTTGTGGAGCAGAGATTCCACGTTGGATCAAAAGACGGCTGGAAGGTTTTGGCGACGATATCAACAGCATCCGTGACTTTGGAATCGATGTCACCAGTAACCTCTGCCGGGAACTACTGGAGCATGGCGCACCGGGACTGCACTTCTACAGCATGAATCAGTCAGTGCCCGTCCTCAGGATCTGGGAAAACCTTGATTTGAACAAACTATCGTCATGTAAGAATGCAGAAAACGCGAAAAAGCATAGAGTTCGCAGAGAAAGGTGTTCAGGGAACCTCTAAAAAACCGACAAGGGCCAATAGTCTTAGCAAATCGGGAGAGCCCGAGACTGTCCTGAATTCTGTGTAACTGCCTATCATTAAACCCAAACAAGGGGACGATCGACAAGAAAGAGCTCCAGGCGATAGCCCAGGCGGCCGCTAAAAACATCAAAACTGAAGAAGATCTCAACGAGTTTCGGCAAATGCTGACCAGGATCACGGTCGATGCAGCCCTCAACGTTGAACCGGATGATCACCTTGGCTTTGCCAAGCATCAACAACCCGAAGCGAGTAATAGCCGCAACGGCACGACCAGCAAGACCTTGCAAACGGAAGATGGCCAGTTTGAACTGGATACCCCGCGAGATAGAGCAGGCAGCTTTGAACCTCAGCTAGTTAAGAAGCACCAGCGTCGATTTACCTCAATGGATGACAAGATCCTCTTCTTGTATGCCCAAGGTATGACAACCCGCGAAATCGTCACGATATTCAAGGAGATGTATGGGGCCGATGTCTCTGCCACACTCATATCCAAAGTCACTGATGCAGTTATCGAACAGGTTGTTGAATGGCAATCTCGCCCCCTGGATGCGATTTATCCTATTGTTTATCTGGACTGCATTGTCGTTAAAATCAGGCAAGACAAGAAAGTGATCAACAAAGCGATTTACCTCGCTCTGGGCGTTAACCTGGAAGGCCACAAGGAATTATTAGGGATGTGCCTATCGGAGAAAGTGAAGGATATTTTGATTGCCTGTGTCGAAGGCTTAAAAGGCTTTCCTGATGCCATCAACACGGCCTTTCCGGATACCCAGATCCAGCTCTGTATCGTGCATATGGTACGGAACTCGATGAAGTACGTGCCTTGGAAAGACTACAAGCCTGTCACGGCTGATTTGAAAAAGATTTACCAGTCCATCACCGAGGAAGAAGCCTTATTGGCGCTGGATAAATTCTCTGACCGGTGGGACAACAAGTACCCCCGGATCAGCCGCTCCTGGCGTGCCCATCGGCAGAATATCAACACGCTGTTCAGCTACCCGGAGGACAAACGAAAAGTGATCTGCACGAACAACACCATTAGCCGCTGAACAGCGTCATTCGCAAAGCGATCAAAAAGCGGAAATTGTTTCCAACCGATGACTCGGCAAAGAAGGTAATCTATCTGGCAATCCAGGCCGCATCGAAAAAGTGGACAATGCCAATCCGTAATTCGAAACCAGCACTGAATAGATTTATGATTGAGTTCGAAGAACGCTTAGCGGTATATAGTTAACCCAGGCAGTTACACAGAAAACTTTACAGGCTCGATTTATCGTTTAAGCTTTCTACAAACGCATTCTGAGTAGGCTTACCTGGCTGAATAAAACCTAGCTTAACGCCACTTTCTTTTTGCCAGTAGAACATCGCCTTGCTAGTAAACTCAGTACCGTTGTCGCAGATTATTTGATCCAGAGCGCTCCTTAGCTCAATCAGCTGAGTTAAAAAACGAGCGACCTGGTGACCATTGATCGAGAAGTCAGAGAGCTGGCCAATAACTTCTCTTGAGTAATCATCAATCACATTAAATACTCGAAAGCGGCGACCATTAGCCAACTGATCACTAACAAAATTCATTGACCAGCGTATATTTTTACCAATGGGCATAATCGTTGGCATTCTTGGTCGTATTATCTTCTTGCGTTTTTTAGTCCTCACTTGAAGACCTTCTTCGTTATAGACTCGGTAGGTCCGCTTCTTGTTTTTCACAAGCCTCTCACCTCTCAGGAGGCCATGTAAAAACAAATAACCATAACTCGGATGCTTCTTTGCTAACTCAAGTAACCGTTTGCGTAGAGGCTCATCTTTTCCCCATTGAGTAACGTACCGAAAAGCGGTTCTACTTAAGCCTACTAATTGGCAAGCTCTACGCTCACTTAATTTGAACCGCGACTTAAGGTAGCTCACGATTTGTTTTCTATCAGCAGGCTTTACCACTTTTTTGAGAGCACATCCTTCATCGCCTCAGCTTCAAGCATTTTCTCGGCAAGTAACTTCTTAAGCTTGTTGTTTTCGCTTTCAAGCTCTTTGAGCCGTTTGGCTTCTGAGACATCCATCCCGGCGTGCTTGCTTCGCCAGTTATAAAAGCACCCGGTTGAAATGCCGAACTGACGACAAATGTCATCAACTTTTACCCCTGACTCATGCTGCTTGATGGCACCAATAATTTGCTCTTCGCTGTAACGCTTCTTCTTCATGTTGAGATCTCCTAATATACAGACTAATTGGAAATCTCATCCTTATCATGGCTCTATTTTTGGGGGAAAGGTCAATGGTGTACGGGAATCCGCGGGAGGTACTGTTAAAACGGAAGTCACGCGGACTCACCCCGCCAAAATTGGCGATCGGTGACGGTGCCATGGGATTCCGGGCTGCGCTGGAGGAAGTGTATCCGGAGATGCGCCAGCAGCGCTGCTGGATGCACAAGACCATGAACGTGCTGAACTGCCTGCCAAGGTCAGCTCAGCCGAAAGCGAAGCAGGCACTGCATAACATCTGGCAGTCGGAGACCCAGGCCGATGCGGAAAAGGCCTTTGATCTGTTTATCAAAACGTATGAGCCAAAGTATCCGAAGGCTGCCATCTGTCTGCACAAAGACCGAGAGGAGCTGATGGCTTTCTATCAATTTCCTGCGCAGCACTGGCAGAGCATTCGAACCAGCAATCCGATTGAATCCACCTTCGGAACAATCCGTCATCGAACCAGGCGTTCCAAGGGCTGCCTATCGCGTGACGGCATGCTACACATGATGTTCAAACTCGGCCTGTGTGCCGTGAAGAAGTGGAGACGATTACGGGGTTTCGATTACCTGGCGAAGGTGATAACCGGAATCAAATTTAAAGAGGGTGTTGAGGTAGCAAGAGTCGATCAGGTCACCGCTTGATTCAACTGGCTAAACACCAGATTTGACTATAACTCCGTGGAAATCGATCCGAACGTGATATCCTAGCCTCGTACCAACCCTATGTCCACATGGATGATTGGGATGAAGAGGTGACCAAGTGGGAAGAGCGCAAGCAATCTACTGCCTCCTGAGACTAATATCTGCAGGCATTAAAAAAACCCCGAAATTCGAAAGAACCCTCCGGGGTTTTGTTTTTTTACAGCAACTCAACTCGGGATAAATCTTTACGAAGGTTTACCAGGGGTTGCAGGGCGATTCAACACTTATTACACCATCAGATAATCAACCAACAGACCGATAAAGATCACTATCCCCAGGAGATTGTTATTCTGAAAGGCGAGAAAACAACCCTTTGGATCACACTCTCTGATGAGATGCTGCTGGCGAAGAAACAGCAGTCCGGCAACGGCAATACTGGTGTAGTAAAACCAGCCGAGCCCCACTTTACTACCGGCCAGCAGCAATAGTCCCAACATGGAAACCTGCAGCAGACCAATCATAATACGGTCATACTCACCAAACAGAATAGCTGTGGATTTCACACCAATTCTGATGTCATCTTCCCGATCCACCATGGCATACTCAGTATCGTAGATCAGCGCCCATATGACAGCTGCAAGATAAAGCAGCCAGGCAACAGGGGGGATTGTTTCCGTCAGCGCCATGTAGGCCATGGGCACGGCCCAGCCAAAAGCCATACCCAGCACCAACTGAGGCAGATGGGTATAGCGCTTCATAAAAGGATAAAGGGTTGCCAAAATCATCGCCACAATTGACATCAATACTGTTTCGACATTGAGCAACAACACCAGACCAAATGCGATCAGACTCAAGACGGCAAAAACTGCCAGTGCCTCTTTGGGCTTTACCCGCCCCATTACAATAGACCGGTTACTGGTACGCTTCACCTTGCCATCAAAATTCCGGTCTGCGTAGTCATTAATGGCGCAGCCGGCGGAGCGCATCAGTGCGACCCCTAAAATAAAAATGACCACTACACCCCAGCGCGGCTGCCCTTCACCGGCTATCCACAGAGCCCAGAGCGAAGGCCACAGCAACAGAAAAATACCAATGGGGCTGTCCAACCGAACCAGTTTTATGTAGTTGGAAAGCCGCCTCATCATAGGGGAAGGGCCATGATTCAGCTCGACCTTTATTTGTGGTTGATTCATCAGGAATTCCCGATCGCCTCCGGCAAAAAGATCTCATTCACAAGCAGAGGATGTCCGGCAAGATGAAACAGGGTCCGCCGCCCCCATATCTCATTCCTCTTCCAGGCCTGACCCTTTGTGGCAACGTCGTACAACCTATGCTGCTTGGAGAGCCGGGCCATCTCAGTGGTCCCTCTGGTCATTCGGGGGTCTGCAAACAGCACCTCACCTAGTGGCTTTTCACCCAGCATGGATAATCGGCGCGCAGGACCACGCAGGCTTCGGGCAGGAATCAAGGTACGTGCAAAAACCCAGGGCGTTCCATCACAGATCAGCTCAACTTCACGAACAATGGCAATCTCACCCATGTTCATTCCCAGCAATCGCTGCTCACTGTAGAGAGGACGCCCCCATTCCTGCCGCAGCAAACGAACTCGAAAACTTTCTTTGCAGACGGATTTCAGCCGAGCCGTAAGAGACCCTGTATCTCTCAGCCAGCCCTCAATATCAGCCGGTACCCGATAGAAACGCAGTTGCTGCCACTCCGCCCAACGGAGCTCCTGACCCGATCGATTGTAATTGATCTGTTTCAACAAAAGACTCTGTAAAAATCAAAACCCCATTATCGCTGATTTTAATCACCCTTTCTCCCTCTCTCGACCCTCAGGCATCGATATATTGCTGCTTCTCCCCGATCCAACGTCTCAAAAGCAGTCTAACCCGCTCTGGAGAACGCTGCAACAGTTGCTCCGCCGCCCCCTTCGTTTCTTCCAATAGCGATTGATCGCGCATTAAATCTGCAATACGGAACTGCATCTCCCCTGTCTGTCGGGTACCCAACACCTCACCGGGGCCGCGCAGTTCCAGGTCCTTCTGGGCTATAACAAAACCATCGCTGGTCTCACGCATGACGCCCAGGCGCTCCTGGGCATTTCCGGAGAGAGGTGGATGATACATAAGCACACAATGACTCTTCTGAGCCCCACGGCCGACGCGTCCTCTTAGCTGGTGTAGTTGTGCCAGCCCCAATCGCTCCGGGTTCTCTATAATCACCAGACTGGCATTGGGCACATCCACACCAACTTCGATAACCGTGGTAGCCACCAGAAGATTCAGTTCACCTGACTTGAAAGCCGCCATCACGGCCTCTTTCTCGGCAGGCTTCAACCGCCCATGGACCAAACCTGTCTTCAGTTCTGGCAATGCCTCTTTTAGCAACACCGCCGCATCCTCTGCCGCCTGGCACTGCAGCACTTCCGACTCTTCGATCAGGGTACAGACCCAATAGGCCTGCCGTCCCTCCAGGCAGGCATTACGTACCCGTACCACCACCTCATCACGGCGTGAATCAGAAATGACCACCGTCACCACCGGCTTTCGCCCTGGCGGCAACTCATCGATTACCGATATATCCAGATCCGCATAGGCTGTCATCGCCAGTGTTCGTGGAATGGGGGTAGCCGTCATAATTAACTGGTGGGGTACTCTCCCATTTTGCCGCCCCTTCTCCCTCAAGGCCATCCGCTGATGAACGCCAAAACGGTGCTGCTCATCAATAATCACCAGACCCAACCGATCGAACAGCACATCCTCCTGAAACAGTGCGTGAGTACCCACTACGACCCTGACGGTGCCATCGGCTATCTCCTTCAGCACCTTCTCCCGAGCCTTGCCTTTGTGCCTTCCGGTAAGCCATGCCACCTCCAGTCCCAGAGGCTCCAGCCACACTCTGAAACTCTGCAGATGCTGCTCTGCCAACAACTCAGTCGGCGCCATGAGCGCAACCTGATGACCGGCCTCCACTGCCTGTATCGCCGCCAAAGCGGCAACCACTGTTTTTCCAGACCCGACATCACCCTGAACCAGCCGCATCATTGGGTGGTGCAATCCCAGGTCATGGTCTATCTCCTCTACCACCCGTTGCTGTGCTTGGGTCAATGTGAACGGCAGCATCTTCAGAAATCGTCTTCTCAGCTCACCTTTTGCAGCCAGAGCAGGCGCATCGATACGCCGCTGTCGCTGACGCATCACTCGCAGGCTCAGTTGGTGGGCCATCAGCTCCTCAAAGGCAAGTCGCTGTTGCGCCGGGTGCAGTCCCTCCAGCAACAGATGCTGGTCGGCATCCGGTGGCGGGCTGTGGAGATAGCGAATAGCCTTTGCAAGATCCTGTAACTTGAAGCGGTTGAGAATTTCATCGGGAAGCCATTCAGGTAGCGTATCTTCCCCCAGAAGGGCCAATGCTTTTTCCGTCATGCCTCGCCATGTCAGCTGATGCATGCCATCAGTAGTTGGGTAGACAGGCGTCAGAGACTCCTCCATCGCCGAATCATCTATTCTTTGATACTCAGGGTGAACTATTTCAAAACTCGCCGGGCCATTACGAACCTCTCCGAAACAGCGCAATCTGACACCACGGGAAAGGTTTGCTTTCTGGGCTGCAGAGAAGTGAAAAAAGCGCAGCGTGATAGACCCTGTTCCATCCGACAATCTGATCAAGAGGGAGCGACGGCGGCCAAAACGAATACCGGCAGCATCAATCACGCCCTCCACCACCGCCTGATCACCCGGTCTCAAGCTGCCCAGAGGCATAATCCGGGTTCGGTCCTGGTAGCGGAAAGGCAGGTGAAAAAGGATATCCTGAACTGTCATAATACCGATCTTGGCCAGCTTCTCCGCATTACGGGGACCAACCCCCTTTAATGCTGTAACGGGCGTTGCATCCACCCCTTGTGCTGTTGGCATATTTTTCAAACCCGGGCCTTTTGAAATTACCATCGGAGATCTATCAGCAACCTACCTCCCGATAAAATAAAACCAAAAGCGGGACTGTTAGAGTGTTATTTCTCACCTTAAACCTACACTATATATAGAATAACGATAGAACAATGCTGTTCGTAGTACTATTAATGCTGTTCGTAGTACTATTGATAGAGACATTCAGAATGTCTTCAGATAAAGGAGTATACCAAATGTCAGTCCTCTTGGAATTTGCCATGTTCCCCACCGACAAGGGAGAAAGCGTCAGCGCCTACGTAAGCCAGGTCATCAAGATGATCAGAGAGAGCGGCGCAGATTACCAGCTCACCCCTATGGGCACCATCATAGAGACGCCAACACTGAAAGATGCCATGGCGCTGGTTGAAAATGCCTATGCGATACTGGAAAAAGCCGGGTGCAACAGGATCTACTCTTCACTCAAGCTCGATATCCGGATTGGTAAAGAGAACAGGCTCAAAGGAAAAATTGCCTCTATTCAGGAAAAAATAGGCGATGTTGTAATCCCCCCATTTATAACCTGAGTTTTAAATAGAGGGTTAAGCTGCCTTTAGCAGTTGCCTCGTAGGTACTCCTCCAATGGCCATATGTGGCTTTTCGTTATTGTATTGCCAAAGCCACTGAGTGGCTAATAACCGGGCATGCGCAATGCTCTCAAACAGGTGCATGTCCAACCATTCATGCCTGAGTTATAACTGAAAGTGTTGTTTGAAAGGAATTGAAAAAGAGCGGGGTATCTGGTTGATTTGTTGTTGCGAGACATCAAAACAACCATTGGAGATACGCCACCATGAGTAAGAATAACGTTGTTAAGCTGGCAGGTCGAGATACGATTATCGATCCGCTGACAGAGTTGCCGAGAAGCGGTGCAGAGCAGTTGATCTACCAGGCGGTGGAAGCCGAGCTGCTGGCGGAGCACGTCGAGCGACGGACAGAGGATGGCAAGGTGGGTGTGGTGCGTAATGGTCACCTGCCAGCTCGTAAACTGCAGACAGGATTGGGGCCGGTCACGGTCAAGATCCCCAAAGTTCGCGCGAAGACCGGCAAGCTGGTGACGTTCCGATCAGCTCTGGTGCCGCCGTATGTACGCAAGACGAAGTCACTGGAAGCGGCGCTGCCGTGGCTCTACCTGAAGGGGATTTCCAGTGGAGAGATGGGGGGAGCCCTGAAAGTGCTGGTGGTTCCGGATGCAACAGGCTTGTCGGCCGGCAGGGTATCGCGTCTGAAGCAGGTCTGGGCAGAAGAATATCGGAGCTGGTGCGAGGAGCGCCTGGATAAGGACCATTGGGTGTATATGTGTGGGCAGACGGTGTCTACAGCGGACAGAGAGCAGAGCAGACGAAGCTGTGTGCCCTGGTGGTGATCGGCGTGAATGAGCGTGGTGAGAAGCATTTTCTGGCAATTGAGGATGGTGTACGGGAGTCCACACAGAGCTGGCGGGAGGTACTGTTGAAACTGAAGTCACGCGGACTGACCCCGCCCAAATTGGCGATCGGTGACGGTGCCATCGGATTCTGGGCTGCGCTGGAGGAAGTGTATCCGGAGACGCGCCAGCAGCGCTGCTGGATGCACAAGACCATGAACGTGCTGAACTGCCTGCCAAGGTCAGCTCAGCCGAAAGCGAAGCAAGCACTGCATAACATCTGGCAGTCGGAGACCCAGGCCGATGCGGAAAAGGCCTTTGATCTGTTTATCAAAACGTATGAGCCAAAGTATCCGAAGGCTGCCATCTGTCTGCACAAAGACCGAGAGGAACTGATGGCTTTCTATCAATTTCCTGCACAGCACTGGCAGAGCATTCGGACCAGCAATCCGATTGAATCCACCTTCGGGACAATCCGCCATCGAACCAGGCGTTCCAAGGGCTGCCTATCGCGTGACGGCATGCTACACATGATGTTCAAACTCAGCCGGTGTGCCGAGAAGAAGTGGAGACGATTACGGGGTTTCGATTATCTGGCGAAGGTGATAACCGGAATCAAATTTAAAGAGGGTGTTGAGGTAGCAGGAGTCGATCAGGTCGCCGCTTGATTCAACTGGCTAAACACCAGATTTGACTATAACGCTTCATGCCTCGCTGTGCGGTTAAACCGCTCAATACAGGCATTCTGTGTCGGCTTACCCGGTTGGATATACAGCAAGGTAATTCGGCGCATTCGCCCAGTTCACCAGGGTTTGACTAGGATACTCTGGCCCGTTGTCATACCGCAGTGCCGCTGGTTTTCCACGCCACTCAATGATTTGCTCTAGCGCCCGAACCACGCGCGATGAGGTAGTGATAAATCCACTTCAATTCCCAGCCCTTCACGGTTGTAATCATCCATCACATTGAACGTAAGGAAGTGGCGCCCACCACGAAGCTGGTCTGACATAAAATCCATCGACCAGACTTGATTCTTTGCCTTGGGCACATCCAATTCCCCGGGATAATCCCGTTTGATCCGTTTTCGGTGCTTAATCCAAAGGTTAAGTTCTAACTCCCGATAAATGCGATACCCCCGCTTGTGGTTCCAGCCATAGCCTTTCACATTGCGTAGATACAGAAAGCACAAACCAAAGCCCCAACGCTTGTGCGTTTGTCTCAGTCGCAATAGCCAATCGGCCTGTTTTCACTAGAGTATTTAGCCTCATATCGGTAACAGGTCTGACTGATACCAAAAGTAATACAGGCTAAACGGATACTGATACCATCACGGCTCACGGTGTGCTTCGCCATCCCCCTTCGACGAGATGGCGCTACAACTTCCCTCAAGGGCTTCCTGTCGCAGTTCCGCTTTGATCCGCTCTTCTGCGTACATCTTCTTAAGTCGGGCATTCTCAGCACGTAGATCTTTGACCTCTTTCATCAGGGAGGCATCCATTCCACCGTATTTGGTACGCCACTGATAAATCAGTGGCGTGCTAACCCCGTGCCCGCACGCCAGCTCTGACACCGAAACACCGGCTTCGTGCTGCTTCAAGATGGACAAAATTTGACTGTCCGAAAACTTCGATTTCTTCATAAAAACTTCCTCTGATTAACATCATAAAAGTCTCTACTTAAAAACTCGATTACTTTTCGGGGGGATTACAACGTCTCTGTATAACGATGAAGACCCAACGTGCAGATCACAATGAAAATCCGAGGGCGAGGTACTTATGAAATCACCCGAGAAATAGTGCAGATCATTGCTCAATCGGGGATCGATACAGGCCTCTGCCATATCTTTGCCACACCAGTGCGTCCCTCACCTTGTGTGAAAACGCCAATCCATCAGTACGCAGGATCTGGCAAAGAATTTATCTCTAGGAGCACCGCAAACCCTCATCCTCATCACCGATTCAAGGAGACAATGCAAGGCACGGAGCCTTAACCACCCAGATCTAGCTCCGCATCCATCTCAACACCGGCATCTTTAGGCAGCGACGCCACACCGATAGCAGCGCGAGCTGGATAGGGTTCGTCGAAATACTCTGACATCACTTGGTTAACAACCGGGAAGTTAGAAAGATCGGTAAGAAATACGTTCAGTTTAACCACGTCTTTGAAATCGCCCCCCGCAGCCTGAGCTACCGCCTTGAGGTTATCGAACACTTGGCGAATCTGGATTTCAATATCGCCTTCAACCATCTCCATGGTTTCGGGCACCAGGGGGATTTGCCCTGATAGGTAGACAGTGAGGCCCACCTTGATCGCCTGGGAATAGGTTCCAACAGCCTGAGGTGCCTTGTCGGTGCGAATAATCTCGCGTCCCATGGTAATTCCTTAACCGTTAGTATCAAAATATGAATAGAATATGAAGTTTATCCCTTATTCTGTTTATTTCAATCCCCAACTAGCGCCCGTCTGGAAACTCATGAGGCTCCACAAAGAGGGCACCTATCTTTCTTGCAGGGCATTTTGCTGAGTCTTTAATATTGGTTTCAGCAGATAATCCAACACGCTCTTTTTCCCGGTCAATATATTAACTTCAGCCACCATTCCAGGCATAATCGGGAGAGGTTTTTTTGCTGTACCCAGATAGTTTTTTTCAGTTCTGACTCGGATTTTATAATAACTCTGATTCCGCTCTATCTGATCTTCTATGGTGTCTACACTTATCCCTTCCAGAGTAGCCTTCAGCCCCCCATAGATAGAAAAGTCATAGGCGGTTATCTTAACCATCACATCCTGATCCAGAGTGCAGAAAGGCAATATCGGAAGGCCTGATTTTCGCTTCAACAAGCAGATTGTCTTCAATGGGTATAATTCCCACCAGATCCATCCCCGGCTTAACCACACCGCCAACGGTATTGATCATCACCTGTTTGATTATGCCTTTAACAGGGGGGGAGCGCACCTCTGTACGCCTTACCTTATCTTTGGCCCGTGTCAGGATTTCCCTAAAGGCTTCAATTTTTGAATTGACCTCTGACAGCTCATTCAAAGCCGTATTTCAAGCCATCACCCCTTTCGGATAGACGCTGTCTTGCCTAGGAAATAGCCGCCTTTGAGCGGGGAATAGAGAGGCGTGTCGCCTCCATTGTGCCCTTTATATCATTAACCTCACGTTGCAACTTCAGGAGCTCTACTTTGGAAGCAGCACCTTCTCCCACCAAGGGCTGCACGATAGTAACCTGCTCTGCAGCCGATGCATAGCTAACTTGTAGCTGCTGCTCTCTTCGCCTCAACTCAACAAGTTCTTGTTGCTTCTGACTAAGCTGACTGCGCAACACCCCCACCCCCAGGCTTGAATCAAGTTCGATCTTTCGTGATAAATAGCGTGTTTTTTCACGTTGGATCAACTCAGCATAATCTTTCTCGCCACTCTGGGTCAGAAAACTGAAATTGAGTTTTCTACCCTCTCACTCTGCCCTCAGCCGCTCGGCTCTTACCAAGTGGCTGTGGTAGGCATTGTTGTTTTCACGAAAATCGGCACTAAAACGTGTATCATCAATGCGCAGCAAAATATCTCCCTTCTGAACGGTCTCACCCTCTCTGATCAAGATTTCGGCAACAATACCCCCTTCCAGATTTTGAACAATCTGCGGATGACCTGATGGAATAACTTTTCCCTGGCCTTTAGTCACCTCATCAATCTCGGAATAGTAAGCCCAAGTGATCAGAGTAATAAAGAAAAGCACGACAACCATAAGCAGTATACTGTAGGCGAACCGAGGCCCCTGCAAAGCAGCCGACCTGAGATCGGACAAAAATTCTGCATCACCGTATTTAACCTTTGGCGTTTGCCTCCTCATTGGACCTTCTTATTCCAATTTCCTACCGGCACTCATTAACAATTCGTTCACCCCAACCCTTTCCAAAATAGATAGTGTGATTATTCGCATCTTTGTCACACGGGAATAGTAGATATTACATTGACACCCCATCATCTCCGAAGAAAGTCTGAAGCGAGAAAATTACGCTTTACTCAGTTTTTGGAATAACTATCTTCCTCGAACTCAGGGCCGCCAATACCTTATCTTTTGGCCCATCAATCACGACCCGTCCGCCATCGAGAACAATGATTCTATTAACCAGCGTCAATACAGAGTAACGGTGGGTTACCAACACCAGAGTTCTACGATTAACAAGACGTTCAAGGCGCTGTTTCAGCAACTCTTCTCCCTGGGTATCCATGGAGTTTGTCGGCTCATCGAATAGAAGAATTCCCGGAGCATGAAGAAGTGCGCGCGCCAGTGCAACAGCCTGACGCTGCCCCCCTGATAATCCCTGCCCCCGCTCACCTATATTTTTATCATAACCTTTGGGGTCCTGCCGGATAAAGTCATCCACACCGGCGAGGCGTGCCGCCTGCAACACCTCTTCATCTTGCGCATGGGGGGACCCAATACTGATGTTATCTCTGATCGACCCCATAAAAAGAAAGACATCCTGGGGAACACTGCCAATGTTGCGCCTTAAATCTATCGGGTCGATCTGCCTGATATCCGTCCCATCCACCAATATAGAACCTGTATTTACAGGATAAAGATTGAGCAACAGCTTTGTTACTGTGCTTTTCCCCGACCCCACTCTACCGATAATGGCGACACGCTCTCCCTCTTCAATAGTAAAATTAAGGTTATTCAGAGCAGCCATCTCTTCACCGGGGTAAACAAAAGAAACATCGCGAAACTCGATACTCCCTTTTAGCTTTGGCCGATGAAGAAAATCCGCTTCATCCAGGCGCTCAACCGGCTGTTTCATTACACGATCAAGCCCTCGCAATGCAGACATCGAGCGATCCAGCCGCACAAGAATTCCCGCAATCTGAGAAAGTGGAGCCAGTATTCGTCCATTGAGAATTACCGCGGCAAACATCACACCCATGGTAATCTCACCTTCCATTGTGCGAAAAGAGCCATAGACCACCAATATCACAGTAGAGAGCTGTATTATCATTGCTGTGTAGTTGATGGCCAGTTGGGAGAGCAGCCTGGAGGCTTGCCCATATTTTGATGTGATGCCGACACTGTTTTCCCATAGTTGGCGCATTCGGCCATCGGCACGTACACTTTTGATCGTTTCCAGTCCGGTCACTGCCTCTATCAGGGTGCCGTGCTTTATCTTATCTTCCACCTCCACCACTGATTTCTTCACTATATTTCTGAGCGGTATCTGAACCAGAAGAACACCAACCAGCATCAGAGGAATCGTTAACAGTGGGACATAGGCAAGCGGCCCACACAGCAGCCAGACAACGCCAATAAACAAGAGAGAAAATGGAAGATCTATCAGTGTCGTCAATGTCGCCGATGAGAAAAATTCACGCAGTGATTCAAACTCACGCAATTCACTCGCAAAAGCCCCGGATGAAAGTTTGTTCTCTCCCATTCTAATGTTCAGCACCTGATCAAATATCTAGTTGGCTAATATGATGTCGGCCTTTTTTCCCGCCACATCGATAAAATAACCACGTAGGGTTTTGATCAGGAACTCAAAAAGATAGACCAGCGTTACACCACTGGCCAAAACCCAAAGCGTCTCAGTTGCATTGTTGGGTATAACACGATCATAAACATTCATTATGTAGAGCGGACTGGCCAGGACAAACAGATTGATCATCACCGACGCGATGAGCACCTGGGAATAGGTTTCTGCACTTTTAGCCAGTGTGCCCCAGAACCAGTTTTTCCCCCTGTCTATCTCAACTCTCTCCCGTTCAGAGCCAAAACGATAATCGGGACGGACGAGAATAGCATAACCAGTATAGAGCGCTTCCAATTCGTTGCGACTTATCTGTTGAGTTCCCTCTCCTATCTCAGTCAGCACAACTTCAGGGTCACCCGAGTCAGTATAATCAAGCAGAACGCAAGCCCCTTGTCCCTCAAGGATCAGCACGGCCGGCAACAAAAAGGATGATAGCTCTTTCAGCTTCCGTCGAACCACTCGGGCATTCAAGCGCACCCGTTTGGCCGCACGTATGAATAACCGATGATCAAACTCTTTTTTCGTTTCAGGAAGCCCCGCCTTAAGCACGGCAGGAGAGTATGGACGTTTGTAATAGCGAGTCAAAAATGCAAGCGCAAGTAAAAGAGGTGGGTGCTCTTCATCAACGTTCACGTCAAGGTGCGGAGGAACCTTCTCCTGATAACTGTCATCGTCGTTTACCGGGTGTTCGACGGAAACCGCTTCATTCACTTGGCAACACTCCATCATTCTCGAAGCAGAAGATTGCAAACGTTCTTGCAGGTATTATTATGCAGGACAGGAACCGCTTCCTCATGCTCGAAAAAACAGGCGGGGGTTCTATCCTTGTTTTGTAGCACAGTCAACTTTTATTAAATTCTAAATCATTTTACGAATACCTTTTACCCGCCGCACCAAAGTAGAGAGGCATTATTCTGATAATTGGAGCACAGAGATGAATCTGACTGCGGCAATGCGCAGCGCACCCGATCCCGTTCTTTCAGGTACTCACGATATACCCAAACCGTTCTGACATCGGGTACATTACCCTCCGGACTCAGCCCAAGAAAACGACAAAAACTATAGCTATCCTGTATTTGGAACTCTGTTTGATCATCGGACAGATTGAACAAATGCTGTAGGACCAACATCTTGAACATCAGTACCGCATCGCAAGGTGGACGCCCGCCTTTACTGGGATTACTGTTTTTGTAGAATGAGCCCGGCAATACCCGAAAAGCCTCCCATCCTACGGTCCTTTCCAGCTTTGGCAGCGGATCTCCCAGTTGCTCAAGGAATTCAAGTCGGTCTTGATGATCAAAAAACTCGGTTGCATGGCTTTTATCAACGGTTGAGTTGGTCACTATGTTTATCGCTGGTTTTGGAAGGTTTTTAGGGGCTCCCTTTACATAACAAGGAGATTATTATTAGTCTCCAGATCGGCAAGCGTAGTATCAACACCTTGCAGGGTGATAGAAATATCGTTGTAACTGGAGCCTCCTGTGGTGCCATTGGAGTCAATACGGATAACGGTATCATTAGCAGATTTTGTTACCTGCAGGAAATCACTCAGGTTACTGTTGCTGTCATACCCCACCAGCAAATCCCTCAGATCAAGGACATCCCCCTCTGTGTCGTCGGTTGCACTGAAATCGGTGATGGTGTCGTCACCGTCATCGCCGTTGTAGACAAAGGTATCTTTACCGCCACCGCCGGTCAGGATCTCATTGACGTTAGTACCGGCTAGCCTGTTTGAACCCACATCACCTGAAATTGGGCCTGTTGTGTCGATAGTGATTTCAGTAGCGCTGCCGTCACTGCTGTTATTGCCAGCCACATCCCTGACAACGGCTGTAACTTCATAGCTGGTGCCATCAATGAAGCTACCGAGAGTAGTGCCTGCTTTTGGTGTTGCACTACCGGTATCGACGCGCCATCTGCCATCGCCATCTACAGAGACATTCTCGTAGGTCGCGCCATTGACAGTAACCGTCAAAGCTTCGCCCGTGGCCAATGCACTATCGCCTACCATCCCAGTAATCACCGGCGTGGTATCACTGCCTATCAAACTATCAACAGTTGGTGCCATAACAGGAGCAAGGGTATCAACCTGATGATTTTTCAATAGCTTAGTACCAATAGTTTTACTCACCTCATTACCGGCTAGGTCCGTAAGTCCTCCCTGGTCAAATGCCAAACTATTCGCTTTTACACTAATACCATTTCGATCAAACAAGCCATCTTCTGTTAATTTATCAGTAGTAAAGGTGACTGTCTCGCTACCGGCAACCTCGCTGAAGGCAAGACCTGATGGCAACATCGTCATAGCTGGCGTTCCAGCCGCGCCGGAAGAACGCATCCACACACCAACTTCATCTGGACTTGAAGCAAATCCGGTCGATGAAGTTGACAATTCCCAATACCATTCGCCTGTTGGAGCACCATCTATACCCGCCTTGGTAATGTGATATCCACTATCTTGTCGTGCCCAGGCATACCAAACATCACCATTAACATCCGTCATTCTGTAAACAGCTTTACTTGTGTCGACCATCGATGTATTGCCAAAGGGATTAAAATCTCCGGAAAACGTTAACTGCCCAACTTCTTGACTCGTAAGCACCTCCCAGACAGTACCTGCAAATACGTTACCTACACTACTGTCTGATAGCGACAGGCTGTGACGTACCCTGGCCGCAATCTCCACTTGTGTGCCATCTGTTTTATCTATAATCAATGTTATTTCGGCACTCTTACCATCGGCCAACGCCATTTCTTCATTGAATTTTAATTGCACAGCAAGCTGACCATTTTTACCAGTGAATATTGTAGTTTGCGGATCAATAATTTCTGTTAATGATGGTGCCGTTATACCCAATTTGATATCGGTTGCATCACTCGCCGCACTGGCATTGCCCGCCGCATCGGTAACCGTCGCGGTAATGGATTTATCACCATCGGCACCCAGGTCTGCTTTAGCAACTTTGATCGTTGCCTTGCCTGCGGTGATATCCGCCGCAGTCACGCTGCAGGCACTGCCGAGATCGGCACCACCGAGCTTGAGTTGAATCTCGTCTCCGGCGACCATGCCGGTTGCCTTAACCTCCAGGTTGATACCGTCTTCATCCTTATTGACCAGTTTATTTTCGCTGGATACAACCTCGATGCCCGGTTGACCAGGTGCCGCTGTGTCAAGCGTGATGTCGATTGCTTCACTCGCCGCGCTGGTATTACCCGCAGCATCTGTCGCCTTGGCTGTGATGCTGTGGGCACTGGCACTGGCAGCCAGATTAACATCCTTACTAAAATCGCCATTGCCACCGGCTATGACTGTACCCAGACTCTTCGTGCCATCAAACAACTCGACCGTACTGCCCGCTTCGGCCTTGCCCGTAATGGTTAAACTATCGGTAGTTTTGGTTATGCCATCGCTGTTACTGCTGCCGGTATCATCCGCTGATGAAAGTGCCAGGTCAGATGGTGCTTCGGGTGCGGCGGAATCGACCACTGTCACACGTTCAGTCTCTGTGGGTTTCTTGGTGCTTGCTGAATTTCTTCCGCTATCTTTTTTACTGCTACCTACTATTGTGGCATCACGCTCATCGATCAAAGTTACACTTGACTCAGTTGCGCTGAGCGTCTCTTTCAGCCTGCTGGCCCCAGACAACACGGCCACTTCTTCATCGCCTGAGCCCGGCTTTTGATCATCGCCTACGGCTGTTTCTCTGCTAAACTCAAGCTGGTCCAGTAGGCTATTAATCGAATCAACTATCTCTCCACCTGCAAATTTCATTTCAGGTGCATTATTCGGTTCTCCCTCTATGACAAGCCCGACATACCCCTCCAAAACTATTACTGCACCATTCGGCAGGATAAGCATCAGGTTGTCGCCTTCGACCGTAACAACCACATCGTTTTGAGCTATATCCAACACCCATATTAAATCACCAAGCTTAATATTGACCTTAATATGATCACCGCTGTGTACCGCAATTATTTTACCATTAATTGCAATTGATGCCGTGTCGGATGTTTTTTTATGATGTCAGCCATATCGGTAACCTTATTGAGAATGCTTTAAGGAGCCTCTGAATTAATTTTGGATTGGATGGATGAAGAGTTGAAATCTTCCGGATCAAGGCGAAAATTGCCGGTAACACTGGCTATTGCCAAGCGTTTT
This sequence comes from Candidatus Vondammii sp. HM_W22, assembly GCF_022530855.2. GTDB lineage: Bacteria > Pseudomonadota > Gammaproteobacteria > Chromatiales > Chromatiaceae > Vondammii. The sequence continues at coordinate 2,341,939 of NZ_CP099567.1, forward strand.
CAGCGCAGAGCCGGGAGGTTTCAACCGTCAGACGTCGATTCATGAATTGATCAGAGGCTCCTTTATATTTTTCGCCTACTACCTTGGATGCAGTCTCTTACTAACCTGTATGCTTACGCCTTTTTGAGCATACAACGTTTCCAGCAACACTCCCTGAACTGCACAGATCTCGTAAACAGCCTGCTTCTCTTGATACTGTCCTGAGATGTAAGTCACTTGTGATTGATGAGTTTCTATACTCCGGCTGAGGAGATCACTGGCACTTAGTCCTCCCATCTTAAACTGCAGACGAGCTCTTGCCATTGCTTTGGTTGTTGCCTTTAGGTTCGCCTCCAGCAAGGGTAGACGATTACGTGCACTTGTCAGTCCCTGTATGCTTTACGTGCGGTCAATGTTACAGAGCGTCTATATTCACTCTGTTTCATTTTTGCAGCACTCTCATACTCTTTTGCCTGTCGCACCTGTGATGTGCTCGCCTTACCGTTAAACAGGTTGTAATTAAGACGAAGCATGGCTGTTAAATCGTTATTTTTACCTGCTACACCGTCAATACCCTTGTCTCTTGTAGCACCGAGTTCAAAATTAATTTTCGGGAAAAATCCTGCTTTTGCCGCACCCATCTCGGCTGTAAAAGCCGAGACACCGTATTTCATAGATACTATCCCGGGATTTTTCTCCAAGGCGCTTGCCACTAGCTCCGCCTCGGTTTCCGGTAGTTGAATTCCAGCGATTAAAGGAGATGACATCTCAGCCGATGGAAACTCACCCACCACCTCATAATAGCCTGCTTCCTCTACCGCCAAGTTACCCTGAAAATGCTCCAGTTCAGCCTGTCCCAGTGCCAAACGTGCCTCGGCAAGAAACTGAGAATTACCGGCAGATACTCCTGAGCTTGCACGCCGCCTGATCAGCTTCAACAGCTCCTTGTGTCTCGTGACGTTGTTTTTTGCCTGATCGACCAGCTGACGTAGCTTCAACACATTCAGATATGAGCGTGTCACGCGTAACCCAACTATCTCCCGCTTTGATAAAACCTCACTTTCTGCCTCATTTCGTCTTGCCGTTGCAGCACTGACCGCGCCGCCAGTACGCCCCCATCATAAAGAAGCTGAGTCAGCCTAATACTGGCTTCCCGGCGATTCTCCCAACGATTATCGATCGACTTAGTATCGGTATTTTCACGGCCGATCCCCACGCTGAAATCAACTAAGGGGTAGTAGCCGGATCGGGCAACATCTACTTCTGCGTCAATTGCGCGCTTGGATGCGTTTATACGCCCGATTGCCGGATGTGTCTCCACCGCTTTATGCACTGCATTCTCCATGCTCTCTGCCAGCACACCCTGTCCGCATGATCCCCCCACCAGGACTATAGGCAGTAAAGTTAGTTTCATCCAATTTGGAAGTTGCATTTTGTTTTCCTGCTATGTTCGTCTTTCTAGATTGACTTTGGCGCTATTTACGTTAATTAACGCGCAAAGGTTGTATGTTGATAACGTGCAAAGGTTGGTTTCAATCCACTCAGCACTGCTCCGGGGTATCGCCTGCGTCTTGAAGAAGCGCCAAAGAGAGGCAGGAACTATATTCCTTTATAAAAATGGATAATATTCTTATTTCCATATAAACGTAAAGGAAATTTATTTTTCTGCATGCTATCTGACTTGCATTTGTCAGATTCGAAAAAACGAGGGGGAAATAGGGGAATAATATCTGGACATCAGGAGGTACAAACAGTGGAAGGTCTTAAATAAGAGGCTACTGAGGAGATAGCGGCATTATCCGTCCATGCGATAGATACGCATCACTACTTTCAGCATACGCAATCGCCGCATGATATTTGCCACATGCTTGCGGTCATCCACTGTCAGGACAAAGTGGAGTGTGGAGGTAAGTCCATCCCGCTCTTCCATACTGATATTTTCGATGTTCGATCCCATTTCGGATATTGCCGAGGCGATAGTGGCTAGAGAACCACGTTTATTGCCGACCTCTACTTTGATTTCTGTGGTGAAGTCACCGGCGGGCTCTTTTTCCCACTGCACATCCAGCCAGCTGTCACTCTTGCGGAAATCACCAATATTCCTGCACTCGTGACGATGCACGACAATGCCTTTGCCCGGGCTAAAAGTAGCTACAATTTCATCACCAGGAATTGGGCGGCAACATTTTGGGTATTTTACAACCATCCCCTCTGTGCCTTTGATCGCCAGGGGCGGAGCATTACTGTAGATGTCGCCAGCAAGATCCTTCGGCATCTCGGTCTCACTATCCACCAGCCGTCGCGTCACAAGCAGGGGCATCCGATTGCCAAGGCCGATCTCTTCCAACAGATAGTCCAGACTCTTTAAACCAAAATCCTGCAGTAGGATATCCATCTTCTCTGCGGCCACCTGCTCCAGCTTGAGATCATAAGCACCAAGCTCTTTCTCCAGCAGACGCTTGCCAAGGTCGATCGCTTCCTGACCACGCAGATTCTTCAGATAACCCCGGATATTGGACCTGGCTTTAGCCGTTACTACAAAACTGAGCCAGAAAGCGCTGGGATTTGCAGATGGCGAAGTGATCACTTCAACCGTCTGCCCGCTATGCAACCTAGTGCGCAAAGGTACCATACGCCGGTCCACTCGGGCGGCAACGCAGTGGGCACCGACATCAGAGTGAACCGCATAGGCAAAATCGATCACTGTTGCCCCTTTGGCCAATACCATGATCTTGCCTCTGGGGGTAAATACATAGACCTCATCCGGGAACAGATCGAATTTGACGTGCTCAAGAAACTCTATTGAGTCTCCCGCTCCTTTTTGCAACTCCAATAGGTTTTTCAGCCAATCAGAAGCGCCCGCCCGCGCCAGATTATCCTCATTCTCCTCAGATTTATAGAGCCAGTGAGCAGCAATGCCCGACTCGGAGAGGTGGTGCATATCCTCGGTTCTTATCTGGATCTCTATGGAGATGCCGTGAGGGCCGAACAGCACAGTATGGAGGGATTGGTATCCATTGGCTTTGGGTATGGCAATGTAATCTTTAAAACGGCCAGGTACCGGGTTGTAAAGATTATGCATGGAACCCAATATCCGGTAACAGGTATCCTGCCTATCAACAACGATACGGAATGCATAAACATCCACCACTTCGTGAAAAGAGAGTTTCTTGTCACGCATCTTCCTGTAGATACTATAAAGGTTCTTCTCCCTGCCGCCCACTTCACCAACCAGTCCTTCTTGTTCCAGCCGACCACGAATCGCCCGTTCAATATTACCAAGCACCTCTTTGCGGTTACCACGCGCCGTCTTCACTGCTGCCTTGATAGCCTGATAGCGCACTGGCCAGTAGGCGGCAAAACCCAGCTCTTCGAGTTCGATCCGGATGCTGTAGATGCCCAGGCGATTGGCGATTGGCACATAGATTTCAAACGTCTCCCTGGCGATACGGCGGCATTTCGCCGGGCGCATAACACCCAGGGTACGCATGTTGTGTAGCCTGTCGGCCAATTTAATGAGGATTACCCGGATATCCTTGGTCATTGCCAGCAGCATTTTGCGGAAACTGGCTGCCTGAGCTTCGGCTCTGGAGCGGAAATTGATCTGTGTCAGCTTACTGACACCGTCTACCAGTTCTGCGATCTCATCATCGAAAGCTGCAGCAATCTGCCCTTTACCTACAGAGGTATCCTCAATGACATCATGAAGGATAGCCGCCATCAGACACTTGTGATCAATCCGCATGTCGGCAAGGATGCGGGCAACGGCCAGGGGATGGTAGATATAGGGTTCGCCACTCAGGCGACTTTGTCCCTCATGGGCTTCAGCACTGAAGATATAGGCACGGTAAACCTCCCGTATCTGATCAGTCTTCAGGTAGGATTCAAGATAGACACAGAGGTCACTGATTAAAAAGCGTGGCTTATTGGCATCTTTCGAGGAGCAACTAGCAACCGGTTTAGTCATTGCGCCACCCGATAACCGACTGTCGCAGCAATGAGCTATCTGCCGACCTGGGTTTTAGAAGAAAGGTTGCCGGTTTGGGCATCCCTCAGCCAGCATCGAACCCAGTGCCGACGGCGAGTCCCTCTTCGAGTGACGCTCTATCGATCTCTGCCTGTTTTGGTGGGTTGACCACCTCATCGTCGACCAAGCCAGCTGCAATCTCACGAAGCGCCATAACGGTGGGTTTGTCATTCTCCCACTCCAATAACGGGCCAGCACCATTAGCCAGCTGACGGGCACGTTTGGCCGCTAAAAGTACCAGATCGAACCGGTTATCAACATGATCAAGACAATCTTCTACGGTAACGCGGGCCATCAGAATACTCCGAAATATTTACCCCCCGCACCTGCTTTGCCAAGGGTAAAGATAAAAATAAAAATAAGGGCTGCCCTAGTTAATCTGGCTAAAGTTTAGCTTTAACCCATTATTCGGTTGTTTTAACTAAATCTTTTTGGATCACTATTATTAAATCACCATTCACATTCCTTCAAAAAGAGATGAAATAGTCAACGGATGATTATAGCCTAAGCGAGCAGAGCTGCCAACTGGTGTTGGAGCCGCTCCCGCTGAACTGACTGCCTGAACCGCTGCCCAAGGATAACCGATCGAAGCTCCTCTAGGGCCTGATTGAAGTCGTCATTAACGATGATAAAGTCATACTCCCCATAATGAGACATCTCGTCTCTGGCATCACGCATCCTGCGCTCCACCACTTCAATACTGTCCTGGCCACGACCACTCAGTCGCTGCCATAAAGCCTCCAGGGTAGGGGGTAGAATGAAGATGGAAACCGTATTAGGCATTCTTTCACGCACTTGGTGTGCACCTTGCCAGTCGATCTCAAGGACCACATCATCCCCCCGGTTAAGCTGGTTTCGAATACCCACCTCCGAGGTACCATAATAGTTATCGAAGACTTGGGCATTTTCCAGGAAGGCGCCCTGCCTGACCAAATCGGTAAACTGCTCCAGATCGACAAAGTGGTAATCCACACTATTCTTCTCTCCCGGTCGCATTGGGCGCGTTGTATAGGAAACAGAGACCTCTATCATCTCTTCTGTTTTCAGTAACGCCTTCACCAGACTGGTCTTTCCCGCACCAGAGGGTGCGGACACAATAAATAAGGTACCTATAGTCATGCTCTTCTCTTCGTGGTTTTCCGGTTACAAGCCATCTGAAATAAGGTGATCGATTTTATCACGCCAGAGGTATGAGGTTAATACGGCAACACCCTTGACTGGATGTCATCACCCCGGACACCTAAGGTAATTCGAAATCCGGTGGCTTGTTCTGGTGTTGTCGCCACCACACTATGCCCGAGGTAGCGAGATCAAACCAATCCACTTTGTACATCAGGCGAACATTTTCTTCTCCAGTAACAGTCCGTAATGTAACTATATTCATCCGAGGCAACGAAATAAATTTCGACAAAAAACAAACGCTAAAGTCCTTACGCCCCTTGCCGCTACAGGAAGGACCAAGGATAGATATTACAAGCCGTGAGAAGAAAATAGATAACGACCTTAAGGGAACCCTAAAAACCCGACAAAGGCCAATAGTCTCTAGCAAATCCGGAGAGCCCGTTATCTTCACGCCGGCCCTGCCTTACCCAACGCTACGTACCCGTCGATTGGCCTGCTGGGCAAACACATGCTCAACTCGAGCCCAAACTCTTAATCGTTTTCGATATAGTTTTGCATAGTTAAAGTGGCAAACCCCTAGTTCTATAGACATCCAACAGCTTCTCTAATACCCTTCTTTCAAATTCAGCAGGTGATAGCCCATTATTAAATCCATGTCGCCGCTTTGAGTTATAAAACATCTCAATATAGTTAAATATATCTGCCCTTGCTACTTCACGTGTCGGATAGATCTGCTTTCTAATGCATTCGGTTTTTAATAAGGAAAACAGGCTTTCAGCAACGGCATTGTCATGGCAAGTTTCCTTTCCGACTCATACTGCATTCCAGGTTGTGTTCTGTCAGGAAATCCTGCCAGTCCCTACTGGTATATTGATAGCCCTGGTCTGAATGTATTAATCCCTTCTGTTTAGGACGCCCTTGCCAAACAGCCATCAATAAGGCGTCCATAATGATCTCGATAGTAATTCTCGGCTTCATCGACCAGCCAATGATGCGCCGTGAGTATAAATCTATGATCGCCGCCAGATATAACCAGCCCTCATAAGTGCAAATATAAGTAGTCGATCCTGAAATATTCATTCTAGGCACTTAATAATACTGTTGTTTCTGTTTTGCAAACAGGAACAACAGTATGGACATGATATTTTTCAGCACAAAAAGAACCTCCCTCATCCATTTTCTGAAGTTGAAGGCAGCCGCCGCCATAAGCAAGTTAATCTGATCCCCGGCAAAGCCTTTAAGAAAGTTCATTTTTAGCCTGTGGTCACTCTTTAAGTGACCACAGGCTCAATGCCAGCTCGTCTTCTGAAACGTTTTCTGGCTAATGCCATGGCTTCTTCTGAGGTATTCTTCCTAGCAGGCTTTGGCGTTACTATCTGGGTGTCATTAACCTTTGATTTGCCCCGGTAACCTCGATCAGCAATACCCACTTTGGGTACTCGATTGATGAGACGTTTCACCTGTGCCAAGACCTCAGGTACGGTGTGACCATCAAATACATTCTTCTCAAAAGCCAGGGCACCAATCACAATGCCCGCGTCCCTTGTGGTGGTGATTGATGCCTTGGTGCCAAACTCATAACGCTGCTGGGCCTTGCCTTTGCTCATACAGTAAACATGAGGTTCATGTAGGCTGTACAACTTGTTTTTATCAGCACGCTTCTGATTCAGCATGCGCTGGTACAGGGCGAACTTTTCTGCATAGAATTTCTGTTGTTCTCCGGTCATCTTACGCTGTATTTCACGCAGTAATCAGCCGCTGATGGTCTTTAATCGCTTGACGGCCTTACGTGCCTTTTTACGATTCCTCGGATGTGTGGCAAATCGGGTGGGGAGCTTGAGAATTTTTACTTCCTTCTCATGGCTTCGACTGAGCACGATACCTTCTGCTCGGGCCATCTTGAGTAACTGCCCGTGTATCTTTCGGTACTGCTTTGCATCAGTTGGAAAGGTAATGTTTTTCTCTTGTACGGTAGTGTCGATACACATTTCATCTTCGATCGCCTTTTCTTGATGTAAGGCGATAGAGGCAGCCAGGACCTTTTCAAAACCTTCTTTGCCAATACGCTTTCTGAAGTAAGTCAGGTCGGAGGGGTCACAAGGAAGTTGCCATTGGAATTCGATCTCACCCGTAAAACTCTGGTAGCAGGGATTTTGTATCCAGCGTTGAATCAGAACCTCGTCACTGAGGTCTTTCAGATGCTTGAGTATCGAGAGATCCACCATTAGGCGTATGGGTTTTGAGGGCTTTCCAAGATGAGAATAAAGCGGGCAAATTTAGCATCAAAATATGACCAGTCTATCTGTCTGGCCAGTAGCAAAAGTGGATGCTTGGGGTTCAGCTGATCCAGTAAGTTCTGGTGTAGGAAACTTTGCTGGTTGGGATTGGCTGTCTTGGATTTGCTCAATTATCCACCTCTGTTTCGTCCAGTTTTTCTCTGCTTTTACCCCTTTCCGGACGCTTATTTTATATAAATTATTGCGTTATGAATATTTCAGGGTCGACTAAGTAATGTCAGTTGCCCACACCTGATTAGGCCCTGCAGTAACGAATTCACGATTCAGTGTATTCGGCGCTATGTGGGCCGGTTTGCCGCCTTTAAACCCAGGGTGACGCTTGTATCCTCTCTGAGATCGAATCCTTTCGGTAGACATGATGCGATAAAACACGATTTTTACCGCAATGTTCATCCAGGTCCTTTAGATCCTTGCTGATATTGCGATAGCCATAGTCTCAAGCCAGGACTGTTTGAGGGAATATTGAACGCTGTTGTTTTGGAAGTAAGTAATGGTCCGGCAGAAGATTTCAACAGCCGAATTAAGATGACCAAGGTGCGTAGCGGAGGTTTTCTCAACAAGGAACGGTTGCCAATGCGATCTACCTCCACCTTGGAGGGCTGAATCTTTATCCTGAGGGGGATGGTTGGGTGATACTTACCCGCTCGATTAGGCGAATAGCCCTTTTTTGCATGAGCCATGGCCGCTTTATCATTGGGCTAAGGAAATTCCATTTCACTCCTGGCAAGCGAGAAATTGGGCACAAGTACAAGCGACAGAAATGATCACAAAGGCAGCCAGAGAAATATCCTGTTCCCTCCCAGCTCACTGGACAGGATCCTAAGTTCGCCTCCATAAAGCCGTATGATCTGATCAGAGACACTCAAACCTATCCCTTGCCCAGGCTGCCTTTCATCCGCACGCCGGCCACGTTTCAGCACATTCTGCCGCTCGGATTCGGTGATACCCGGTCCATCATCATCAATAGATATCTGCAACTCTGAAGCTGACTGATTCACTTTAGCCCTGACAACTACTTTCGACCGACCGTACTTGAATGCATTTTCCAACAGATTACCCAGGAGCTCCATCAAATCACCTTCATCACCGGAGAAAACGATCTCTCCGGCCACTTCGCTAATACAGTTGATCTGTTTCTCCTGATACACCTTATCCAGAGTACGCAGAAGACGGTTCACAACGGCAGCAACCGGTGTAATCTGAGCCAGACCCTGACGCCCCGACGCGGCAGCGCGCTTGAGCTGATACTGGACGATATCATTCATCCTGCCAACCTGCTCGTTGACGCTCGCAGTCAAAGCAGTAGCATCATCACCCCCAGCAGCGCCCTGCAACACTGTAAGCGGCGTCTTCAGACTGTGAGCCAGATCGCCCAAGCTATTCCTGTAACGCTCCTGACTAGCCAGACCACTTCGGATCAGAGAATTGATATTGCCTGTAAGGCCCTGAAGCTCCTTTGGGTAACGGCCTTTGAGTTGGTCAGATTACCCTGACTCAATCCGTTTCAAACCACTCGAGACTTGTCGTAGCGGGCGCAATCCCCAGCTCAGCACTAGTCCCTGGAGCATGAGCAAGATGACTGAAACACCACCAAGCCAGACCAGCAGCGATTCTCTGAAAGTAGACACCTGAGCTTGGATTGCAGCATCATTTTCGGCGATGGCAAAACTGTAGGAGAGTTCTTTACCTGCATCATCTTCCCAGAGAAGCCCGAAAACCAGTAAATAAAACGATCCGCCAGCCGATTCCTCATAGCTAAAACTGTGACTACCTGCCTTAACAACTTCGAGTGGTTTGACAGGTCGGCCCACCATGGAGAGGGAGTGCCATCGGTAGTTACCATCCTCTCCAAGAACCCAGGCATATAACCCTGAATCGGGGTTGGAGAAACGCGGGTCAGGCAGGCTACCAGGAAGCCGCATACGTCCTTCAGTGTCTGTTTTTGCCGCACCCAGCAGTGCATAGACATATCCCAGCAGGCGCTCCTCGGCTGCCCGCTCAAGGCTATCGCTGAAAGCCTTGTCCAAAGCAAAACTTCCCAGCCCGAGAAAAGCCACTAATGCCAGAGTGACAGCCAGCAACAGCCTTAAATGGATTGACGGCATCAAATCTTGTTCCGATCTAAATTGAAGCGGTAGCCTCTCCCCCGTAACGTCTCAATGGGTTGGAGCGTCCCATCTGGATCCAGCTTCTGCCTCATGCGTCTTATGAAAACCTCAAAAACATTGCTGTCGCGATCAAAATCCTGCTCGTAGATGTGCTCAGTCAACTCAATTTTGGAGACTACTGCCCCACTGTGCAGCATCAGATACTCCAGGACTTTATATTCATAAGCGGTCAGTGAAACAGTCTGGCCATTAAGCACCAATGATTGCGCCGCCGTATTCAGTTGAACAGGACCACTTTCGATGATTGGGCTGGCATAGCCAGCAGAACGGCGTACCAACGCATTCAGCCGGGCCAGCAACTCTTCGGTATGAAACGGCTTGACCAGATAATCATCAGCCCCCGCTTCCAAACCTTCAACTTTATCCTGCCAGTTACCCCTGGCAGTCAAGATCAGAATGGGGAAGGAAAACGCCTCTGCCCTCAGCTGGCGAATCAACTCAATACCGGACAGTTTGGGTAGTCCAAGATCAATAACAGCGATATCCAGCGGGTATTCCCGTCCGAAATAGAGCCCCTCTTCGCCATCCTCGGCAACATCAACGGAATACCCCTTGGCGGTTAAATGGGACTGCAGTTGTTCACGCAGAGGCGCTTCATCTTCGACCACGAGTATCCGCATATCGATCCCTTAGCGGCGTTTGGGTCGTGACAAGAGACGACCGGTGCGGGCATCCACACGATACCGCTGTACCTTGCCGCGCTCAGTGATGATCCGGATATCGTGAACCGGCGTATCATCCCGGTTCGTTGTCTCGGCAGACAGGACACGGCCGCCGGTACGCTCACGCAGCCTTGAAACAGAACTATCCAGCCCCTGGTACCCCCCGCGTCCGGCACGCTGGCTTGCCCGGCCATCATCCCCGGATGAGGAGTAACGCTGAGCGGCCACCGGCAGACTGAGCAGCAGCCCACCGAAGATAACACCTGTCAGAATCCACTGTTGGCGGTTCACAGCCAATCTCCTATAGTAATCAGGGGTCTATCCATTATATTATCGAATATTGTACCTCTTCATAATAATGCTAGTATTTTCGCCCCCCGGTTGGTGCCACAGAAACATGCACCTCTATGTAACGCCCTGGATCGTTGTCAGTACGGGTCCAGAACATTTTCCCGTTGTATTTGTATTTTACACGATAACCAACCAATTCCTCATGTTCGCTGTAATTATCAACCAGTTCACAACGTCGTTCGCTGCTGACATAGCTGCGGCTCGGACGCCGCCCCATATCATTACCTATGGATCCACCCAACAACGCTCCGGCTACGGTCATGGCTTTTTTTCCACCTCCCTTGCCAAACTGATTGCCGACCACGCCACCGAGAATTGCACCTGCAATTGTCGGGGTGTAGGAATCACTGCGACCGCGCCCACGTTGTTCGACTCTTTCATTCCAGCAGCGCTCTTCCGGGTAATTGGTGCGTACCATTTCATAGAGTGGTTTGGCTTTGACGACGCGAGCCTTATCGTAGAAACTGTTGTCTGCCATGATGTTTCCCGCAAATGCGACAAAACCGAGAGCCAACACTGCAACTGTTTTTTTCATGATTCATCTCCTGTAACTGTCATTCCGGCTGACACTATCTCCATTCTATGATTGCAGGATATGCAATCCACCCTTAACCAAAGCTGAACAAACTCCATTTTTCTGACCGACCCCAGGAGCATAACCTGCTATGTTGTATTGATCAGGTGGATTTGAGCCCCTACCAAAAACTGTACCGGGCATTCTTAGAGGATTCCGGCCTTAGAGTGCTTCTCCCGGAATTCATCCGGCATCAAATTTTCCAGTGATGCATGGGGTCGAAATGTATTGTAATCATGGCGCCAGCTTTCAATCTTTATCTTGCGCATCTTTCAGTGACAAAAACCAATGGGTATTTAAATATTCATCCCTAAAACTCCCATTCAACGACTCAATAAACGCATTATCTGTTGACTTATTCCCTGCCGCGAAAAGTCTGACGTTATTTTATTCTCATACGCCCATTGATCAAGGGCCTTCGAAATAAATTTACGGCCATTATCGACTTAAATCCTCAAGGGCTTATGCTTATTACAGAGTCGTAATTGCTCCATAACATCTACAACCTGCTCCCCTTTTATAGCACGATCAACCGCAATAGCAACACATTCCAGGCTCAAATTATCGACTACAGTTAAGGCTTTGATTCGTCGCCCATTGAACAGTTGATCGGCGACAAAATCCATACTACAGCACTGATCAATATGAGAGTTCCGGCCTGAATGCTACTTACTTAAGCTTTTTTAGGTGCCATTTTTCCGAATATTCTCTCGCACAATAGCCCTGGCTTTGGTAAGTAGCGGGAATGGCTTGGATCTTCGTTTTATAGCCCGCGGCTCCATACATCCCGGTTGTTTTCCAACATGCTGCTGTGCAATGAGGATAAAAAGGCCATCAATTTTTTCAATGTCATAACGACCACTTTTTTGCCACACAACCCATAGCTGCAAGGTATGCTTGAAGCCCGGTTGTCGAGGAATGATGTCAGCCAGTAAAACCGCCTGAGCCATCAGTAAACGGATCAAGTTGTAAGCCAAAAGATAGACCCACAGCTCTTTTTCCGCCATTTCCGGTGTGCGACAACTTAATGTTTCCATTCCCAGAGTGGTCTTGCATGTTGCGTATACCTAACTCTACCTGCCAACGGTTCCGATTAGAGTGCCTTCAGGGCGGCTTTGCTCGTACTTTTTGAGCAAAGTAGTGTTGTCACCAGGATCTTACCGCCAGCACGCAACTCCCGCACTTTCAATCTATCGGGGGTTTGATCATACTCTGCCTGACTCATCCAGGCGGGTTTGACTTTTGGCTTGTCTATTTCGATAAGATGATCTCGCGGGCCCAGACGCTCTCCTTGGCGAAAATCCGTGCTGCGCCGCCGTGAACCATATTGCTCGAAAACGCCATCCACTCCTTTGGCCTGAAGAGCACACAACAGAAAATAGGTGGCATAAAAAGCATCCCCCAGAAGGAGATCACCAGCGTCCAAGGTACCAAGCATGGTTCTAAAGCCAGAAACATCGATAGCGTCTCTGTTGGCGGAAACAGCCTTTCCCGATATTCCGGTAACAATGATTCGACTTGATTGAGAAACTCAAGGGCAGGTTAGCCGATTAAAGAGAGCATAGGAATCACTGACTGTAGCGTAGGTTGTGATGCCTTTTTGTTGATGTATGCAGGCGCGTTGATTAGGATGCATTAAGGCTGGTTCCCTGGTTGTTGGTTGTTGGTTTAGTGATTAGCATCTTATCACCTGAACCAGCCTTTTTTTATTCGTTATATCAGCAGGTTATTGCTTAAGTAAATAGCATTCAGCTCCGGCCTGTCCATCCGGTGTGCGGCGGCAACTCGACGCCTTGCTCGTTTGTGCCTTAGATTCAGGCCCTCCTCACGATAGATGCGCAACACACACTTATGATTCACCCGCCAGCCTTCACGCTGCAATAGAATGTGAATACGCTGGTAGCTATAACGAACACGGTCTTTGGCAATTTCACATATCCGGAATCGTAAAGCCGGATCATCATGCTTCCTGCTTTTGTGGCTATAATTACTGCGGCTCATCTGAATGACTGCACAGGCCCGGCGGTTACTAACCCGGTAACTATCCTGGAGAAAAGTAATTGAACGTCGACGCTTGGCCGTCTTCAGCGCTTTTTTCGCACGACATCCTGAAGCATCTGCTTGTCCAGCCTCCATCTGCTTTAGGCGACGATTTTCGTCCTCTAATTGACGTAAACTCCGTCGCTCTGAAACGCCTAAACCTCCAAACTTATTTTTCCAATTGTAAAATGTCGCGTCCGATATTCCCATCTTGCGGCAGACCTCTCAAATCCGTGTTCCCGTTTCTGCCTGGCGCAATGCGAATGCGAATGCGATCTGTTGTTCCATGCACCGCAATTTCTTCATAGCTCATCCTCCTGCTTTCAGCTTAACGGATCCGCCAGAATTCTCTAATTTAGATCAGTACGGTTTTCAGGGAGGAGGTCACTTCATGGCAGAGAGGCGATTCGTTCTGTGAACGATCTGAAAAAGAGAACACGATCCTATATGCGAACCTTGCAAAAGAGGCCAGAACGAGTGAAAGTTACTTCAATACGACACACATAAAATACTCCACCTAGTAAGTGTATTTGGCCGCCAAGCTAATACTACCTGCTGGCGGGAATATTGGCCGATTTTCTATTCTTCTGATAAAACGCCAGCACACGGGTGACATACTGCTGGGTCTCAGGAAAAGGCGGCACTTTATTGCCATACTTCTTGACCGCATTCTCACCTGCATTGTAAGCGGCCAGCGCCAGCTTCAGATCATTCTGAAACATACTCAAAAGATCCTTCAGATACCGGGCTCCCCCATTTAGATTTGCCTTTGGATTCCATCTGTCAGAAACGCCATAACGCTTTGCCGTAGCCGGCATCAGCTGCATCAGGCCCATAGCACCTGTTCTGGACCTGGCACGCGGATCATAGGAGGACTCTGCCCTGACAATGGCATGCAGCAGTTCCGGACGCAGCCGGTTACTCCTCGCAACGTTATCGATCAAAGAAGTGTATCTGGACTTATTGCGTCGCATTGCAACCGTGTCAATACGCGATTTTGAGCTGGATTTTCGTGCTATCCTTGTTCTCCATATCAACTGATAGTTTGCGCCGAGCATTGGCTGATCAGTAAGAAAGATATTGCCATGGCGGTCTTTATACTTATAGATATCAGCCGATGCCGAGTGCATCGCAGACATTGCGATCACTGCAGAGAGCATGATTAATCTGTTAATTTGAAACCACACCATCATTCACCATCACCCGGATATCAACGTCCACAACATTTCTTGTCACTACCACAGGGACACGGATCATTTCGTCCCACCTTTGGCCCCTCATTCACCTGAGCCTTGGTTAATACCAGATCGCCATAATAAAATACCAACGGCCATCCTATTTTTCAAAACGGCTTTTCTCATGGTGTCGGCGGGTAACCCCTTTTTCTTTAAAAATTGCGATAAACTCAACAACGCCCTGTTGATCCTCTTCACCCCCTCCCCGCTTCAGTGGAAACCACCTATAGATCGAGCCATTGGGAATCCAGTGCCCAGCGGTTAGTCGCAGCTTCATCATAATCGTGGCGCTGATCCGGATGCAGACTGTCGCCAAGAAAGCCGATCTTCCGCTCGGCAAAGGGACACTAACGGGCACGCATCAGATTTTCAGCGGTAGTCACTTCCCGGGCACCTGAAAAGACAGGACTACAACAGTCATCAAACTCAATATGGGAGCCGCAGTGACAGAGTGACATCAAACAAAACCTCCTGAAAAATTTAGTGGCACATTAGTACGTCAACCATTCTCTCCCTATTTTGCCATCATCAGCGCTGAAATTCAGCGAGTCAGAGTGGATTCTGACGATGTGCATTAGTCTCTATTCGAAATTCGAAGATTCAAGAAAGGAACGCTTTCAAACACGCACTATGCCGAAACCAACAGCCTGTTTGTGAACCACTAGGTCACTGCAAGAAACAGCACCGATCCAAGCAGACATCCGGTGAGATCCCATAACTGATAGATTCCACCAGAAAGAATGATTCCGATCAATCTGCCACCCGCGTTTGCCATATAGTAGAAGCCGACATTCATCGCCACCTTGTCGTGGTCGGAATAGGCCAGAACAAGAAACGAATGAACCGCAGAATTGATGGTAAAGACGGCCCCGAACAGGGCCAGCCCGATGACCAGTGACCATGGGAAATCCAGTCCCAGATAGATTACTACGATAAGAGCGGCGGTGACCAGCAACAGCACCCAAAAACGGGCCGTTACGCTATCCGGCCCCGGTCATGATGAGAGCGGCGCAGTAGTTTAGGTGCTGAGGCCGGTACAAATCCATAACCGACAACCCAGAGCGCCATACTAAGTGCCTACTGTCGTATGTTCCCAACCCAACTCGGAAACAAAGAAGACAGGCAGGGCACAACAAACCAGATATCTCTGACACTAAAGAGAAAAAATTGCGCTGCAAAAAGCCTATTGATCACCGGGACCTTGGAGAGTATCTGACTGAGTTTTGCTTTTGCCTTGGAGCGCCCGATATCTCTCGGCAGCATCAGTTTGACGCTGACCTTTTCGCTCATTTCATTAACCAGGCAGACAAATACACTGACTAGGCAGAGTGCTTTATATCTGTCGCATTGAAGTAATTTTCCACTCGTTCAGGCCTTTCTTGCAAGGTTCGCATACAGGATCGTGTTCTCTTTTTCAGATCGTTCACAGAACAAAACGCTTCCCCGCTATGAAGCATGCTTTTCAGATCACAATTCAGATACTCGTCAGGATTCAGTTCCGGTGAATAGGCAGGCAAGAAAAAGACTTCCAGATAGCATTTTACGGTCCGGTCAGATAACCATCGCTTCACTTTCTTGGTATGATGCACTCGTAGGTTGTCCTGTATCAGAGATACCTTTCCCGGTATAGATTCAATCAGTGCCCTTAGAAATTTGACCAGCACTTTCGCATTCATGGATGGCTCATACAGCATGAAGCTGTACTTCACCCTGAATTCGTAATAGCTGAAATCATACTCAGCGACACTCGTTTGGACGGGAGCCGCTGTGCTGGCGTTTGTCCTTGCGGAGCATAACAGCGACCATACTGCGTGGTGTTTTTTATACCTATTTCACCACAGAATATAGTGGCACTCTCTTTTTAGCCCGCTCCTTAATGCCAGGATACTCACCTTTCAACCAGGCCTGATTTACTGGCTTTTGAAGTGTAAAATCCCAGCACTTAAGGTAGTCGCACACAGTCCGCACAGGGATACTAATCCCCCTGGAACTGCTTGATAAGTTGGGCAATGGAATCTCGTGTCCAGAGCACAGAGCCGGGTTTGTATTGATCCGGCATATAACCCCGAATCGCTTCAATGACTTTTTGCTCTTGATCTTCAGTCAGGCGACAGTGTGCATTTTTTGGTCCCCGCTTCGCGATGGCCAGAGCTTCTTTACCACCAACACGATAGCGCTTATACCACTATCCAGCCGTATTTGGATGAACATTCAATAAGCCGCCTATTTCCTTAAGCGCTTTCCTTGCAGGCGGAGCTAAACAGCTTGCTGTCTCAGAAGTTCTTGTTGCTCAGTGCTGAGCTTGCGTGCAGGCTATTATATTGATATATAAATATCTGCCGAGTTAAGGGAACCTCTAAAAACCCGACAAAAACCAATAGCCCCTAGCAAATCCAGAGAGCCCGGTATCTTCATGCTCATTTTTCTGACAACATCCATACTCATACCTCACTTCATCCGACCAGCCACGCCAATCGACGCATGTTGTACACCAAATTCATCACGCCGGGCCTGCCTTGCCCGATGCTACGCACCAATCAATTGGTCTGCTGGGCAAACACGTGCTCAACTCGAGCCCGAACTCTTGATTATTTTCGGTTTGCCTCTTGCTCCCGTTCATTCAAGGGGCGTTTGCGTGTCGACTTGCGATGAATCTGACTGCGGTAAAATGTGATGGCGTACTTGCGAATGACCTTGTGCTTCCAGTCTATGCTGATGTGGCTTTTGTACCCATAGTGGGTTTTGCCATGCTTCTTAGTCCAGTGGGCTGCAACATCCTTCTGGCGACGTTTGTTATTGTAATCCCCCCGAAAAGTAATCGGGTTTTTAAGTAGAGACTTTTATGATGTTAATCAGAGGAAGTTTTTATGAAGAAATCGAAGTTTTCGGACAGTCAAATTTTGTCCATCTTGAAGCAGCACGAAGCCGGTGTTTCGGTGTCAGAGCTGGCGTGCGAGCACGGGGTTAGCACGGCACTGATTTATCAGTGGCGTGCCAAATACGGTGGAATGGATGCCTCCCTGATGAAAGAGGTCAAAGATCTACGTGCTGAGAATGCCCGACTTAAGAAGATGTACGCAGAAGAACGGATCAAAGCGGAACTGCGACAGGAAGCCCTTGAGGGAAAGTTGTAGCGCCATCTCGTCGAAGGGGGATGGCGAAGCACACCGTGAGCCGTGATGGTATCAGTATCCGTTTAGCCTGTATCACTTTTGGTATCAGTCAGACCTGTTACCGATATGAGGCTAAATGCTCTAGTGAAAACAGGCCGATTGGCTATTGCGACTGAGACAAACGCACAAGCGTTGGGGCTTTGGTTTGTGCTTTCTGTATCTACGCAATGTGAAAGGCTATGGCTAGAACCACAAGCGGGGGTATCGCATTTATCGGGAGTTAGAACTTAACCTTCTGATTGAGCCCCGAAAAAGGATCAAGTCTGGTCGATGGATTTTATGTCAGACCAGCTTCGTGATGGGCGCCACTTCCGTACGTTCAATGTGATGGATGATTACAACCGTGAAGGGCTGGGAATTGAAGTCGGTTTATCACTACCTCATCGCGCGTGGTTCGGGCGCTAGAGCAAATCATTGAGTGGCGTGGAAAACCAGCGGCACTGCGGTGTGACAACGGGCCAGAGTATCTTAGTCAAACCCTGGTGAACTGGGCGAATGCGCACCGAACCACCTTGCTGTATACCCAACCGAGTAAGCGTATTACGTTGCCTGGGTACTGGGACGATAGCGGCATCTACAATCTGTCCTTTGCGAGCACTGAAGCCTGCTGCATCAATCTGGATCAACAGCGCTGAAAAGAGTTTATCAACAAGGCCTCGTTCTTTCAGACGCTCACGATACACCCAAACCATTTTGGTATCGGAGACCTTATCCCTCCAGGCTCAGTCCAAGAAAATGACAAAAGCTATAGCGATCCCGAATCTGGAACTCTGTTTGATCATCGGATAGATTGAACAAACGCTGTAGGACCAACACCTTGAACATCAGTACCGCATCGTAAGGTGGATGCCCACCTTTACTGGGGTCACTGTTCTTATAAACTGAGCCCAACAATGTTATACGATTTTTATCGTTTCATGTTTGCGATGTTAAAGGAAGACTTTTCTTGCAAGATATTCTATCATAATATGGATTGTTAATTCATACTTATCATGTGGTTATGAATAATTCATGGGCAACTAGCTATCATAGCCTGCCCAAGCGATAACCCGCCATCGTTCGCCGGTGTTGCTATCGGCGCAAGAAGCGCCTCCAACTCGATGGCCGCCTGTCCCTCGAAACCGGCGGAGTCGCGGCAGACATCAACTGCCGCTGCAACTGCATCAAACAGACGCCCGGCAGACGAGGCTGGCGGACTATTCAGTCCTTTCTCTGCCATGGTCTTTAAAGTCGCCAGGGGTTTGCTATTAAGGAAGCGGATGATACCCAACTCCCCATACACTTCTGCAACCTGATCCCAATCCAGCATATATAACAACTGTGCAAAAGTGTTGCGCCAGGGTTCGCGCATCGACTGAGCGCCGCCCAACATGGGAACCGGCTGAAAATAAGCAACGCGTTCAAAGCCATGGTAATCCGCCAGCAGGAATTCACCACCCCAGATAGTTTCATCCTCGCCAAAACCCAACCCATCCAGTGCTACGCCAAATACCTTCTCAGTATCCATCGGTAGCACGTGTTCCGCCATACAACCCGCTATATGGGCATGATGGTGCTGCACCTCGACAAGTTGTACATCCTCCTCTGCGGCAATCACCTTGCCCAACTGAGTCGACAGGTAGTCAGGATGTTTGTCCACCGCAATCACTGCCGGCGAGAAATCAAACAGTTGCCGGTAGAGTTGCAGATTATGACGATAATCCTGGTGAGTGGCGGCATCCTCCAGATCGCCCATATGCTGAGACAGGATAGCCCTGCCATCTTTCAATAGACAAAAGGTATTCTTCAGTTCCCCACCCATTGCCAGGATATTTTCAGCATCGGCGAATCCATCCGGCAACAGGATCGGCTGTGGTGCATATCCCCGTGCACGACGCAAGAATTGTGGTTTGCTATCTGCCATGCGCAACACCGAATCGTCCAGACGGTTAACGATGTCACGGTCGTGCAGCAGGTAGTAATCGGCGATCTGATCGAGCCGCTGATGCGCATCCCGATTGCTGATGGTCTGAGGTTCATCACTGCGATTGCCCGAAGTCAGTACAATCGGCTTCGTCATATCCTGCATCAGCAGATGATGCAGAGGAGTGTAAGGCAGCATGAAGCCCAAAGTATTCTGAACTTGGCGCAATACCCTGGGCGAGGGTTTCTCCAGCAGCATTCAACACCACAATCGGTGCAGCTCTGTCATTCAGTAGTGCCGTCTCTGTATTATCCACTTCAGCAAAGCGTGAAACCATCTCCGTGTCCCGTGCCATCAAAGCAAGTGCCTTTGATAGCGGTGCTTGCGCTGGCGCAGACGGTCAACCGCATCTTCATTGCTTGCATCGCAGGCAAGATGAATACCGCCAATGCCCTTGATCGCAACAATACTGCCTTGACGGATCAGGTGAGCAGCCGTTGCTATGACATCACAATTGTCATCCGGTACCAGCCGCTCTCCTCCTGCATCCTCCAGCCAGACCTGTGGACCACAGTCACTATAGGCGTTGGGCTGGGCATGGAAACGGCGATTAGCCGGATCTTCATATTCGGCCAGACACCGCTCACACATCGAAAAAGAGGCCATGCTGGTATTAGCACGGTCATAGGGTATCGCTCTGATAATCGACAGCCTGGGACCGCAATGGGTGCAGTTGGTAAAAGGGTAGCGGTAACGTCGATTGGTGGGATCCAAAACCTCGGCGAGACACTCCGGACAGGTTGCGGCATCTGCTGCCACATTGGTGCGCACCTTGCCTTCCCGGCTGACGACAATCTGAAAATCCTTCGGGATCACTCCATCATCATTCAATACCGTGCGAACAATCTCTTCAATACGTGACAAAGGAGGTTGCTCAGTCCGCAGACGTCGCACGAAATCATCCAACAATACCTGGCTTCCCCAGGCTTGAATCAGCACCCCTTCAGCATCATTCCAGACCCGTCCGGCAATCCCGCACTCATTGGCCAGCCGCCACACAGTCGGCCGAAACCCCACTCCCTGTACAATACCGGTTACCCGGATGTTTTCTCTTGTCATCAATGCACCGTACAAACCATACATGACCAAATTAATATTAAATTCTCTTAATTATTCAAATGGTTACTGAAAATTCATCCTCATTAAGTCAGGCTGCTTTCCAGCAAATCCAGTCTAGCAAAATCAATAAGTTAAGCTTCCATTTAGGAGAAAAATTATGTGCTTTGATACTTGGAAGAAAGCACCCAACGTTCTGCGGATTCTTTTAAATCACACCTTTATCTGGCTTTCACAAATCGATACGTTATCTCTGGCCAAACTAGTTCCCAATGATATGCTGCAAACTCTGTTTCATAGCAGCCCTAAATGCAGCATCCCCCAATAATTTATACAACTCCATTTCATTGCGGCGATTCTTGAGCATAACCTCTTCAAAAATTTTCTCGAATGCCAACTGACGGTTGTGAGTATCCTGATTGTTTTTGTACTTCTCTTCAAAATCAGGATGAACCTTTATACTGTCTGCAATATTGACGAACTTAACCCGCTGCTCTTCAGGAGTGGCACTCCACCCCTGGAACCAGCGTTCATTAAAGTTTTGAATAATCTCATCCAGTGGATCTCGTTCTTCTTCGCCATGAGTACCGCGTGGATTTGGGTTCTGTGGGTCGAGCTCAGTTTCAGTATCATCAAGGCCGATACTGTGATTGAGCTTCACTCTTTCGAGGCCGTATGAAGAGAGGTCCACTGACTCCAAAAGCTCATCAAGCTTATCCGCATTTGGGTCTTGCACCTTCAGCTTGGGGATAAGGAACTTAAGGAACCAGAACAGCTTCTCCCAAGCTGCAATCTCATAAGGCATGATAGCGGCCATCTGGCCATAGATTTTCACAAACTGCTTGGCTTTGATTTTGAAATCAGCCTTATCATCATCCTCCAGCTCAAGTTCTTCATTGAATCTAGCTGCCGCAGCATCAATGATGGGACTAAGCTCCTGCGCATCAGCATCATTGAAATATCGTTCAACAAAGTGCTCTACTTTATGCCATTCATACACACCCATATCATCCATGGCATCTTTCAGCTCATGCAGCACATTGACATCTGTTGCCTGAGACAGGCTGGTTGCAGTATAGAACGGGTCGAATGCCTTCTTGATATCTTCTGCCAAATTGAAAAAATCGAGAATAAAGAGGTCTTCGGTCTTCTTACTCCACTTAGGGGCAGCTCGATTGAGGCGTGACAACGCCTGTACCGCCAGTACCCCTTGCAGCTTCTTATCCACATACATAGAACAAAGTCTGGGCTGATCGAAACCTGTCAGATATTTATTTGTGACAATCAACAACCTGTAGGCATCCTGGTTGATTCCTTTTGGAACCGGGTCATTTGGACTCTTTCTCTTGTAATTGACGTCGAAGTAGTCCCTGGTATCACCCTCGGGAAATCCGTTCACCTCTGCTTCTGTATACTCGATCCCATCCACTTCCTTGGTGCCTGAGAAAGCGATCAGCGCCTTGAAAGGTTTACCCATATCGTCAAGCAGGCGGTTAATCGCCTTATGGTAACGGATAGCGGTCTCAATGCTCTGTGTAATGACCATTCCCTTGGCCTTTCCTTTCAGCTTTTTGCCATTGACCACTTGGGAGACAAAATGGTCGAGCATAATTTCGGCTTTGATGTTGATGGTCTGCTAATTGCGCTCCACGTAGGCACGTAGCTTCTTCTGTGCCTTTGCACTATCGAAGAGTGGATTGTCCTCTATCGACTTCTGAATTTCATAATAGCTCTTATAGGTGGTGTAGTTGGCTAGCACATCGAGGATGAACCCCTCTTCGATGGCCTGCTTCATTGAATAGAGGTGGAAGGGGTCAAAGCTTCCATCAGATTGTTTGACACCAAACTTCTCCAGGGTGTTGTTTTTAGGTGTCGCGGTAAAGGCAAAATAGGATGCATTGCCGCGCATCTTGCGTGACTTCATGGCCTGGAGAATTTTATCCTGCACATCCAGCCCCTCATCCTCGCCATTGTCTTCCTTACCCATAGCCCTATTCATATTATCGTGGGCTGAACCACTCTGAGAGCTGTGGGCCTCATCAATGATGACAGCAAATCGGTTTCTGCTGAGATCATCGATGCCATCTATGATAAAAGGGAATTTCTGGATGGTCGTAATGATTATCTTCTTGCCTTGTTCCAGCGCTACCTTGAGTTCAGAGGATTTGAAGGCCGGAGCGATGATATTCTTAACCGCGGAGAACTCCTTGATGTTCTCACGCAACTGCTTATCGAGCAGGCGTCGGTCGGTCACCACGATCACCGAGTCGAACAGAGGCTGATCCAGCCCCTTGGCACCCGGCACATCCTCACTCACTGGATAGGCCTCGATCAGCTGATAGGCTGCCCAGGTGATGGAATTGGACTTTCCCGAACCGGCCGAATGCTGAATCAGGTAGGTCTGCCCTACCCCTTTGGTACCGACATCCGCTATCAGCTTTCGCACCACATCCAACTGGTGGTAACGGGGAAAGAACAGTGTTCGCTTGTTCAATGACCTCTTGGCACTAGCATCGAGCCTGACGAAGTGTTGGATAATACTGGCGATGCTCTCCTTGCTGAACACCTCCTCCCAGAGATAAGACGTCTTGTGACCATTGGGGTTCGACGGATTACCTGTACCGAAATTAAAGCCCTTGTTGAATGGAAGAAAAATGGTGCTCTTCCCTGCCAGTTTGGTGGTCATGTAGACCTCATCGGTATCCACCGCCATGTGAACCAGACATCGGCCGAACTGCATCAGGGACTGGGCAATATCCCGATCATTACGATACTGCTTCTGCCCATGATAGCGGGCAGTCTGGCCGGTCCATGGGTTTTTTAACTCCAGGGTAGCGAAAGGCAGGCCATTGATGAAGAGCACCAGATCGATCTCTTCCAGAGTGTTGGCCAGCGAATAACGCACCTGACGGGTACTGCTGAAGATGTTCTCGGCGAAGTTCTGCTTTACCTTCTCAGAGCTACTGGCAAGTGGTGCTGGATACATCAGGTGGAGATGGGCGTCATCAACACTGAGCCCCTTCTTCAGCAGGTGAAGCAGCCCGTACTTTTTAACCAACCGGTCATAGCGTTCAAGCACCTTCCGTTGCCGGTCGGCACCGCCTTTTTGCAGCTTAGCCAACGCCTCTTCCTGGGTATTTTCCAGAAAACCCCAGAACCGCTTGGTATCAATGGCGTAATGGGCATTGAAGTCCAGTGGTAAACCCAACTCATAGCCATGACTGGCGCTGAACGGGATATCCCCACCCTCTGCGACTCGCTTCTGCTCCTCCAGGCATGTACCGGGAAGGTATCTCTCTATGGCCGCTTCCAGGGCCTGCTCGCTGGTATCACTTACCATAAGTCCCTCTTCTTTATTTTATTCGTTTTTCTTTACAACGATACGACTGCTCAAAGCCCCTGGGTCTTGAGTTTACTACCCGAATTTTGCAGTGGTGCCTTGAATTTTTTTTGGGTGATGAGTAACTCATCCCCCAGAGCAGAGGGCTGATTGGCCTGCCACTCCTGCAGGTGTTCGCGCTCCTTAAAATCCAAATCGCTGAAGGTCTTTACCGTAACCGGCGAGATGCGATTATCTTGTGAGTTGATCATGTACATAGCGGTTCCTTTCCTTAATTTCTATCCGTTCTGCCTTAGCCTGCCAGCGTCTCTTCCTGCAATTCTTCAACACCGGGCACCTTGATCTTGCCGGTCACGGCGCTGTTGATGAGAGTGGCCTTGTACTCCTTCAAGTGTTCTATCTGCTGTTGTTGTAGGTCGATAGCTTTGTTGATTTTGGCGGATTCGGTTTCAATGTGGGTGATGATTGCAATTTGCTCATCCTCTGGCGGAACCACCATGAAACGCTGTGCCAAATTATTGTATCGGATTCTTACAGCACGCTGCCGTACTGCATTACAAATAACCTGGATGTATCTTGCCAACGCCATTTCGCGAAGAAGCAGCGCAAAATACTCTGGGTGATACTTATCTAAAACAGGGTCACAGACCACATACTCAGGCGTGCACTTACCGTCTGAATCGGAGACACCGATTGCGCCTTCAAAAGCGTCCATAGAGTTAAGAACCAGTTGACCAATCCTAATCCCCTGATAACCCTGCTCCAGGATAGCTTCGGTATAACCACCCAAGCGCCGTTTGGACCTTAAAGTTACTTGCCCATCGCGATATGATGTAACAACACCATCCCCCTTTCTTAGCTCCAACCTACTCTGTGTGAATAAATATTTAAATCGCTCACCCTTCCAATGCACCGGCATCTCCCCAATCCACTCCACTCCGGAGTCGCGCATGGGGGCATCGGGATTGAGGCCACGGGTGACGGCGTTCTGGATGAGGATTTGCTTGCGCTCTTTGAGCAGGGTGATCTGTTGTTCCTTGATCGCTACCGCTTGGTCGATTTGGGTGGTTTTACGATCCAGGAAGGTGGCGATGGCGGTTTGTTCCTTATATGGCGGTGCAGCTAATAGGAAATTAGACACAAAACTAGAAGGAACCCGCTTTTGTCCTGCAGAACCTGTCATCATTTGTTCGCCTAAGCTCATAAACAAATGTGACTTTGACAGGTAGTATATGTACTTTGGATGAGCCCTTTTCCTACACCTCAGCACGTGAAACTCAGTAGACCCGAAACCCAAATCCGCTGGCATTTCACCAAGATGTGCTCCTTTTCCATTTTCAAAGCACGGAGTTATCTTCGCAACAATAACGTCATGCTTCCTGAAACTAGTAAAACCCTGTATAAGCTGCTTTATTTCTTTCTTCGTACCATAATCAACAGCCCCATTATTCGAGACATTTTTCATAGGCAGGAAGCATGCTATGTCCTTCTCTTCACTTGGTGACAATCTGAGTACAGGGTTAACAAATGCCAAATGTTTTAGCCTTTTGTACTTCCAGTGGCCAGGAACACAGCCAAGCCACTCTATACCAGAATCCCTATATGACTCATACCTCTGGATGACGCAAAGCTGATCAGTCACTCTCCACCCCCGACACCTCTTCCACGGTGGTTCCAAAAATGTCGGCGATCAACCCCTCAGCCTGCCGCTCCAGGGCGACGATATCAGAAGCTACCTCCTCCATGCTGCGCAGGGGTTTGTGGCGGTAGAAGTATTTATTGAAGCTAATCTCGTAACCGATCTTGGTAGAGTCGAGGTTAATCCACGCCTCATCTACATGAGGTTTGACCTCGGCAAGGAAGTAGCGGTGGATGCTGTCCTTGAGGGGCACTGACTCGCTATCGCGTAGGTCGGTGCAGGGTTCGTATGTAATGTACTCACCCTTCTTACCCGCGGGGTAGTAGCCATAGTCGGACAGTTGCTGTTCGCTACAGTCCAGGTGCTGCAACAGAACATTGAGCTTGTCGCTGTTGAGTTTGACCCTCTTCTTGACCACCTTCTCAGCTGTTTCATCGTACCAACTGACCGCATTGAGGATGGCGTTCTTCTCGGTGGCGGAGAGTTTTATCTTTTGCGCCTTAAGGGCTGTGTCCACCAGCACTTTGAAATGGTTGAAATCGCTGTACTCACCCCGCCCGATTTCCGCCATCAGGGTAGTGGCTGTCTCCACCAGCATGCGCAACTTCCGCCAGGTATCTGGGTTGAGCAATTTGCCGCGCTGTTTGGCATTAAGACTGATCTCATTCTCTTCACACCAGGCAAGGATGACCTTTTCATGTTTCTTGAGAGTGTCGCCGCTGTAGATGGCATCACCATGCGCTTCATAGACCCACTGCATCGGTTCGCGTAGCGCCTTATCGAAGCGCAGGGTTTCGATGCATTTGACGCTGAATTGGGCCTGACGGCGGTCGGGGCGTTCGATGTTGACCTTGTAGTAGCCGAAATCACTATTGTCGAAAACTTGGGCGGCAATGCCCTCCTCCTCCGCATCTCGCTCCACTTCGGCCAGTTGCAGGTAGGTTTGGGTAATTTGCTCAATATGCTCAGGGGCAAACTCACAGTTCTTATTGCCCAGGTTCTTGCGCAGCTTACGGTAGAGCTGGCTGGCATCGATGAGCTGCACCTTGCCCTTTCTCTACTCCGGCTTGTTGTTGGATAGCAGCCAGATGTAGGTGGTGATGCCGGTGTTGTAAAAGAGGTTGTTGGGGAGCTGGATAATCGCCTCCAGCAGATCATTCTCAATGATGTAACGGCGGATGTTGCTCTCGCCACTGCCAGCATCGCCGGTAAAGAGGCTGGAACCGTTGTGAACCGTGGCGGTGCGAGACCCACTGGGGCTGTTGGCCAACCCTTTCATCTTGCTCACCATCTCCATGAGAAACAGCAGCTGACCGTCAGAGGAGCGTGGGGTGGCATCCACCGTCTGTTCATTGCCCCAGTAGTCTTTAAGTTTGACGAGGAATCGTGGGTCGATAACCTCTTTACCATCCTTGATGAACTTCTGCTCGCTGGCCCAGCTCTTGCCATAGGGCGGATTGGAGAGCATAAAGTCGAAACGCTGACCGGCAAACTCATCTGTAGAGAGCGTGGAGCCCGACTTGCATGTTGGCCGGGTTATTGCCCTTGATCATCATGTCGGACTTACAGATGGCGTAGGTCTCATCGTTGATCTCTTTTCCATAGAGATAGATATCGCCAGTAGCACGGATAGCTCCGGCCTCATCCTTGATGTAGTTCTGCGATTCGGTGAGCATGCCACCAGAGCCGCAGGCGGGGTCATAGATGGTCATCACCGGCGGCAGGTTCTCTTTGATGGAATCGAAGATGAGGTGGGTCATTAAGTGAATCACCTCTCGGGGGGTGAAGTGCTCCCCTGCCTCTTCGTTGTTCTCTTCGTTGAACTTACGGATCAACTCCTCGAATATATAGCCCATGCCAAGGTTGCTGAGGGCAGGCAGTTTGTTTCCATCCGGGTCTTCCACATCGTGGGGAGTGAGGTTGATGTAGGGTGAGATGAACTTCTCCAGCACATCAAGCAGCACGTCCTTGCCTGCCATGTGGCGTACCTTAGCCTTGAGTTCAAACTTCTCGATGATCTCTTTGACATTCGCGCTGAAGCCGTTGAGATACTCCTCCACATTGGCTTGTAGGATTTGCTGGTTGTTGGTGGCGGTCTTGTAGAGTTGGGTAAGGGTCCACTTGCTGGTGTTGTAGAAGACATAACCAGAGGCATCCTTCAGGGGAGCATCGTCCAGCTCGGTAAGTTTCATCTCCTCCCGCTGGAATTTAATATCCTCCAGCACCTTCTCTTTGGTTGGCTCCAGCAACGTATCGAGGCGGCGTAGCACCACCATGGGGAGAATGACGTCACGGTACTTGCCACGCACGTAGACATCGCGCAGACAGTCGTCAGCGATGGACCAGATGAAAGAGACGAGCTTGTTGTGCGCGCTATGATTCACGTAAATTGTTCCTTCTTTATATTCATATTCAGATATTTCGGTACCCATCAATGAAGGCGTATAGCCTTGCTTGGCTCTCTTGCGTACTGACCGCTGGTTTCGCAACTTTCTCTGATCAGTTCCTTGAGTGACCGATTGGTAATCTCTTCATTGAAAAGCCGTTCGGAGTCATCAATCTTAACTTGCAGCGCATGTTCAAACGCCTCACTGAAACCGAGAATGTTCATAACAACATCACCTTTGGGTGGCCAGGCGACGGCTTTGCCGTCATCTGATACCGACCCAAAAGGCACCAGGTCAATCCAACCACCCTTGGTTGTATTAAGACGATGTGGCGTCTTTGTCTCGGAAAACCCTGACGCCAACAGGTTGGTCTTTAGTGTTTCGAACGCTGACCAATCTGGTACCTGAATGGCGAAATCAAGATCCTGTGTTGCACGAGTAATCTTTGCACCATAGTAGTGATGCAATACCAGCTCTCTGGCAGTAGCCCCGATAACGAAAAACGGGATACCTAGATGCTGAGCTGCACCGGCTACCGACTGAAGGACAGCAAGCGTGTTGGGATCAATCTTGTTGGAGATGTCGAGCGATGTACTCGTCATAAATCATCCCCGCTGCTTCTTGGTTTCTTGGGTCCGCTGTTGCAATCAAGTCCGCGTAGGCCAACACCGGAGGCACCACGCCTGGTTTGGCGATATCTAAAAATGGTAATGCGCCATCTCGCCAAAACGTTTGGTAGAGCTGGACCCTGCCGGCCTCTTCAAACATCGCTTCAGGCGCCGCTCTCAGCCGAGTTCGAGCAAGAAACTTGCTCTTTGCCTCTTTAGGCAGATAAACGGTGGCGACTGCTGGTTTTAGGTATTGGGTGTATTGCGCTGCTGCGATCTCTCCGCCCCAATAGCCATGGAACTCCTGAATATCGAAACCTTGCCGCCAGTAAGGATCATCAGCGAAGAAATCACCAATGGTCACTTTCGGACGAAGCTTCTCTGGGTAGGCTTCTACCCAACGATCAAGCAGGCGCTTGTATTCAACCAGTTCGCGCTCTTTGTTGTTCCCGTACTTAAAAATGAATCCTGCCTCTTTCAGCCCATTGATAACCCACCCCACGGTGCCTAAAGCCACGCCAGCTACATCAGCTATCTCCCGATAGGGTGCAGCCACCAGTTCGGGACGGCATAGAAATGCAAACACAACCTTTAAGCCGGTTCGGTCAAAGGCACGGTTGGTATCTCCCTTGGGTTGTCCCGCCTCCTGCTTCGGCTTGCGCTTTCCGGTCACCAGGACATATACCGGTGGCATATCTAAATAGGCATTCCCGACGGTGTCGATGAACTGGACGCGCTGCTCACGCAGTTTCTCTGCCATCTTGGGATTAACGTAGTCAGCGACCAACAGGCCTTTCATCGGTAATGTTTGAACCTGATTGATCAGGGCGCCAAGATTAGCTTGTGGCGCCCAGCGCTTGACCTCCGCTGCCAAGCGTTCATTTCGACCTTCAAGTGTCAGCACCGCATCAAGCGTGTGCCGGCCCTGCTTCACCTGAAGTTCATCTATCTTCAGTTGCAAGCCTGTTTCACGCGCAACGGCGTCAATCGCTCGATTCAGGATCTTTGTGTCTGCTTGGTCTTTGTTGCCTATGTACATAATTTATGGCAGTACATTAATAATGTACGACTCTCAATAATAAACGAACCACTCATTGAGGATAGAGCTGCTTGTTCACAATAATATATTGTTCATTATTAATGTACAACTTAATCACGTATATGCGATAGACAATACCTCTTATCGAGTAGGCAGCTTATCCTCCGGCTTAATAGACATAGGCCATTGGTTAACTAAGAACGACCATATTGGAAAACTTAATGCCTTTCTTGTTGTACGCCCTATCACTCAGACTGAAACTTTAACCCCCAGACCTCATCGATAAATTTAACCAAGTAATGCTTGATACACAGAAAAAAGTGTTTCAAAAAATATATGGCCATGACTTTAAATTATTGACCTTCTTCCACGAAATACGATCCCTAGCAGAGCGCACATACAAGGACCAGGGAGTCGACACAAAAACCTTACTGGGTCATAGACGCCAATCCCAGACCGACAAATACCATGACCCCAGAGGCACAGAATGGGTTGCATTGAAGGTCTAAAATCAGGGTCACGTTTCATAAAATGTAGAGTTATAACTGAAAGTGGTGTTTGAAAGGAATTGAAAAAAAGCGGCGTATCTGGTTGATTTGTTGTTGCGAGACATCAAAACAACCATTGGAGATACGCCACCATGAGTAAGAATAACGTTGTTAAGCTGGCAGGTCGAGATACGATTATCGATCCGCTGACAGAGTTGCCGAGAAGCGGTGCAGAGCAGTTGATCTACCAGGCGGTGGAGGCCGAGCTGCTGGAGCTGTTGGCGGAGCACGTCGAGCGACGGACAGAGGATGGCAAGGTGGGTGTGGTGCGTAATGGTCACCTGCCAGCTCGTAAACTGCAGACAGGATTAGGGCCGGTCACGGTCAAGATCCCCAAAGTTCGCGCGAAGACCGGCGAGCCGGTGACGTTCCGATCAGCTCTGGTGCCGCCATATGTACGCAAGACGAAGTCACTGGAAGCGGCACTGCCGTGGCTCTACCTGAAGAGGATTTCCAGTGGAGAGATAGGTGAAGCCCTTAAAGTGCTGGTGGTTCCGGATGCAACAGGCTTGTCGGCCGGCAGGGTATCGCGTCTGAAGCAGGTCTGGACAGAAGAATATCGGAGCGGGTGCGAGGAGCGCCTGGATAAGGACCATTGGGTGTATGTGTGGGCAGACGGTGTCTACAGCGGACAGAGAGCAGAGCAGACGAAGCTGTGTGCCCTGGTGGTGATCGGCGTGAATGAGCGTGGTGAGAAGCATTTTCTGGCAATTGAGGATGGTGTACGGAAGTCCACACAGAGCTGTCTGGAGGTGCTGTTAAAACTGAAGTCACGCGGACTAAACCCGCCCAAATTGGCAATCGGAGACGGTGCTATGGGCTTCTGGGCTGCACTGGAGGAAGTGTATCCAGAGACGCGTCAGCAGCGCTGCTGGATGCACAAGACCATGAACGTGCTGAACTGCCTGCCAAGGTCAGCTCAGCCGAAAGCGAAGCAGGCACTGCACAACATCTGGCAGGCGGAGACCCAGGCCGATGCAGAAAAGGCCTTTGATCTGTTTATCAAAACGTATGAGCCAAAGTATCCGAAGGCTGCCATCTGTCTGCACAAAGACCGAGAGGAACTGATGGCTTTCTATCAATTTCCTGCGCAGCACTGGCAGAGCATTCGGACCAGCAATCCGATTGAATCCACCTTCGGGACAATCCGCCATCGAACCAGGCGTTCCAAGGGCTGCCTATCGCGTGACGGCATGCTACACATGATGTTCAAACTCAGCCTGTGTGCCGAGAAGAAGTGGAGACGATTACGGTGTTTCGATTACCTGGCGAAGGTGATAACCGGAATCAAATTTAAAGAGGGTGTTGAGGTAGCAGGAGTCGATCAGGTCGCCGCTTGATTCAACTGGCTAAACACCAGATTTGGCTATAACTCTGGAAATAACAACACAGGAGATTGCAAGCCAAAATGAATATTTTGCTACTCGCTTCCAATCAAACGAAGTAACTTCATAGGAGTTTCTAAGCTTGTGTGATTCCTTCTCGGAAATCACCTCAGATTTAAGCCAATTGGTAATCGCCTCACTTAGGATGTGTCCTTTTTTTTCGATACATGCATTATTGCGATTCCTTGTAAATTTAACTGCCGCTGTAACTAATTGTTAGCACTTTCATTACGGCTCATTTGCATTTGATAAATACCATTTACAACAGCTAAAGTTATAAGTACAAGGAGGATATCAAGGACATTTGATACTTGAGTAATCAGATTTAGATTCAATAACTCTGGAAGCTCTTCTGCTCTCATTGAAAGCCTGAAGAGGGTTTGACCTAAAAAACCTGAGATCAACCAAAGCGTCCACCAGATAGGTAAAATAGAGCTTGTACCTGATGAGCCCCAATCTGATGGATTTTTGCTAGCTTTCCAGATTTCTTTCATAGCTTGGTATGGCTTCCATAGAGTTAAAATTGGTATGAAATAGTAACCAATAGACCATCCTGGAGTGAATGCCATGTTTTCTGCACCAAGTTGCCGAGCATTATAATTTGCTCTATGGATCCATCTCAAAATCAGAAAGCCTGACACGATGAAAACAACCATATAGATAATAGTAATTAAGCCTTGCCTTTGATCACTAGCCTCGCCGTCAGCTACCGCCAATTCCGGTGATGCATAAACACCGTTTTGATAGCCAGATAAGAGTTGGTATTCGAAATATCCAGAGATAATTGATATTAGGGCAACTAAGACCTGAGCATAAAGCATATATCTCACCCAATTGGTGAGGCTTTCCGAATTTCTAAACTCATTTTTTCCAGACAATGTAATTACTCCGTGTGAGTACTAAACAATATATTCGACTGCTCATGCAGTATTGGTAACCCCACGTAAACGGCTTATTGTGCGATTGACCGATTCGGCCTGGAATTAATCGGCTAACATCCCTATCCGGCTATCCGGGCCCGATGCCTATTTTCGATAACAAGAAAGGTTCACATATCTGATATTCGATCTGTCGTCCCTGACTCCGCTTCGCGCTTTTTTGATAGTTAAAATTCTTATTAAACCGTCGATCCCTGAGAAGCAGAGACGTTGGTATGTAAAACCTGTCAAGAAATTTATTAAGGCGCAAAATAGCCGCAATATCAAGGGGTTTTACTGCCAATATTACCCCATACTTTGAAACAACAGACCGCCAAAATCGCCTCGCAGACTGCAATTTCATCCGCGCATAGTAGCTATACGGGTTTTATATGGTGAACAACTGTCAAGGCATCTTCTGATGAATTCAAGAAATCGTATACCATTATCCTGTTGATCACCCATGTCAGGAAAGTGATGAAACAGCAGGGCTTGGAAGCCAGCGGACTAGAGGAATACCGTAAAAAGAACGCAAGGAGCCGTTTCTCGATCGACACACCGCCCCCGTCAAAACAGAGACCAACAAAGAAAAGGATATAAATGCCTTGACAGCGCCCCCCGGGCTTTGTAATTTCTGGCCAGTCAACGGGAATGATATTCTCACCAACGGACGGTCAATCAAGGACACAGCCCCCTTCCCGACCCTCCGTCCAGCCGGAGCGCACCATGCACGACAGCCAACTGCTACCGATCAAAGACGTCATGTATGAACAGGCGCCCTTCATCGACCTGGCCATCAACCGCCTGACACTCACCGGCCTCCTGATCCATGCCCCACACCGCCACAGTACCGAAGAGATCGCCGCCTGGCTGAAACAAGGCCGATGGGCCTACCTCAACCCACAACCCGAGCAACCCCTCCTTGTCTGGTACAAAAAAAATGGATTCCCAACCCCGCCGCCAACACCTACACCGCCCCCGCCTGCCGGTTGCTCGAAGCCATACCCTACCTGCGGCGCCACGGCCGGGTGATCAAACAGAAGCGTCCCAACGAACTGCCCTTCTACAACCCCCCCTACCGGGCTAGGCCGCAGGAGTACATCCCGGAGGACCCCATCTGGCGCGTGCAGTACCGCGACGAACTCTGGTTCGCCGACTTACCCGGGGCTGGCGATCATGCGGGCATCCGGCAAACAGGGGGCCCTCAACTACCAGGGGTATCTCCCGACATTCCAGCAGCCGGAGGAGGAGAAGCTGACCCTGCAATTCTTCCCCGACCAGGGACCCGATCGCAACCACACCCAGACCATCCGCACCGGCGACGGCGCACTGGCCGTGACCTTCGATGGCGACCGCGTCGAAGAGCTGGGCTGGGCGCAGGCCAATGTCTGTCGCGACAAGCTCGATATCACCCTCAGATCCCGTGCCCACAAGGCGCTGATCCTCTTCCCCGCCCTGGGCACCCCGGCATTGCTCTGCGGGCAGGGAAAACAGCTAAAGGTCATCCTCGCGGTGAGCGATGCCTTTCACCAGGAGATCAACGCCGAGCGCCAACCCAACCCGGCAAAAAGCATCGGCCCGATGACCCTGCGGCGGCTGCACGCCCAATTCCGCCTCAAACCCTGGGGCACCAGCGACAAACACCACCCCGACCTCGACCGCATCTACGAAAACTGGCAAACCGCCCAGGAGAACATCCGCCTATACCCCCGCGGCGAACTGAAAAACAGCTCAGAGACCGGCCTGCCGGTCAGTGATAACAACGGCAAGTGCATCAGCATACTCCACCCTGACATCATCGACTTCTACCGGAAACACGGCTACACCCGGCTCTATCAGGTCAACCTCAATAAACTGCCCCCCTCCCCGGGTCTCTACAACTTGGTATGGCACTACCCCGACGACGAAGAGGAGAACCCCTCACCCATTGATAAAGAGTCACACCACGGCTGTTCACACGAACCCCAGGACCGCCTCCAGGCCGACTACTTCAGTCAGGCAAAAAAGTAGGGCGGCAAGCAGATCGATCGCAGCCGCCTCAACCCCTGCGACCGGCGGCGGCGCAAGCAGCCCGAACTCACCGGCGACGGACGCTACACCGGCGGCACCCCCTTCAGCGAGGGTACCGCAGAGAGCGGCCTCTGGCTGGAGAGCCGTCACCCTGTCTACATCAGCGACAAACCCAAGCTCAACCCCGGCCACCTCAGCGACCTGCACCTCTCATCCCGCCAGGCCCTCTACCCAGACAGCCCGGCGCAACTCATCCCCGGCGCCGACACCGCCACCTCGCCCCCACTCGGCCCCCAGTCCCACCACAACGCCGCCGCCCTGAAACGCCTGCTCGACGCCATGGGCAAAGACCCGGAGATCGACCTGCTGCTGCTCACCGGCGATCTCTACGACCACGCCATCAACGTCGACCCGGCCCACGAGGCCCATCAATCCCTCAACACCCCCGGTGATCTCTGGCGGGCCATGGACCAGGCGCACCATAACGACCGCGACCGCTACCCCCGGCACATCGACGCCCTTTACTCCGTCAGCCTGATCCACCACTTCATCGACCGCTACCAAAAGCCGGTCTGCTACATCGACGGCAACCACGAGGCCTACGAAATGCCCTATGGCATCAGCCCGCGCCTTGACAAAGGGAACGGGATGTTCATGTTCCTCCACGGCCAACGCGCCAACGCCGGCATCCCCGCCGATCACGGCCTGACCATCTACCAAGCGGCACTGCTCTACGGTCCCGGTTACGGCCACTACCACACCCTGGACAACTTCAAAGCCGACAACCTCTGCTGGCTGCACCACCTGATCACCCCCTGGCATGACTGGGTCACCGCCCACGGCAAGCAACAGACCTGGATCGGCCTCGGCTGGGGCGACGACGAGGAGTATGCCGGCTCCACAGCCACCGGTGGCGGCTCCTTGCCCCGGGCCAACCAAGCCTGCACCGACGATCAATGGGCCCTGGTGCAAAATGCCGTTGAAAAAGACCCGGCCGCAGAAAAGCTGCTGCTCAGCCACTTCACCTACGTTAACTACGCCACCGATATCCCGCTGACGACCGGCAACAGCAAAATAGACGCCGATAACGTGTCGCCGGGCGATATCGGCCCGGGGGACCGGGATAACCTCGACGAAGGCAGTTTCCACGACAACCGCAAAGTGCTCTATGAAACCTACCTGCTCCCCGGCAAAATCCACTACACCTTCTCCGGCCACAGCCACCGGGCGGGGGTTTACCGGCTCACCGGCGAGCCCGGCTATGTCACCCGCAAAATCACCACCCGGGGCGACTACCCCGATGGCTACACCCACCCGGACGGCACCGCCTGCCTGCTGGTGGCGGGTTCCGGCGGTCCCATCACCCGGCAGAACCGCGAGGGAGAGTACGCCGGTTACGGCATGGAGGCCCCTCAGGGGCTGAAGCTCGATACCGAAAGCGGCAAGGTCAACATCGTGCGCGACGCACAAACCAGACCGCGCATGGCGGTGTTGCTGGACTACCTCTGGTACGAAGGCGGGCATAAGGCGCTGCAATACGGCCTGAAAGGCGATGGCAGGCGGTTCCAGCTACGCCTCGACGAGCGCTGGCTCAAGGCCAGCGAACACGGCGGTGAGATGCTCGATGAGATCCGCCTGCACCTGCACAGCGGTGGTAAAGCAGGCTATCAGGGGTATATCCGGCTGAAGCAGACCGCCTGCGAAGCAAGCCAATGGACAGAGCGAGTAAGCCTCGGTAGCCGGTCGGCGCTCGTGCCGGTTCGTGGGGTCGATGTGGAGTATGAGGTTGCTGAAGGGGAAGGGGGGATGTCGTGGGGGGATCTTGATAACGAAAAGAAAGAGATTATCATTAATGGTGGCTCTCCAATGTGCTTCCTCTCCATCCACCTCAAACAGATCGAACACGGCCACCTGCATAAACACTACGACTACGACTCGCCCTGGTGTTTTCCGGCAAGTGTGTCTGAGTCTGAGAAGGGTGAGAACAGGCTCGTGACCATCCGGCGCAAGGGAGGCGGGAGAAGCGATGTGCCGGATTTTGAAGATATATTTGATAACCCAAAACTACTCGGTGAAATATATGACTACTGAGGAGAAAACATGATCACCCTGCGCCACCGACTCATCCTCATCGGAAGCCTGTTTTTTGTCTCATTAACCCCAGGAAACGCTATGAGCCTCATACCCCCGCTACCCCCCGGCAGTGAACTGAAAGCGCTGCTGCAAGATGTCGAACGCCTCAACACGGCCCTGGAGCAAAACCCCGATCTGCTCAGCGATACCCGGCTGAAAGACCTGGAGCTGACCGGCCTGGTGCTGAAAAATGTAACGCTGAGCAACCTCCATTGGCGCAACGTCAAGCTCACTCGGGCAGACTGGTCCAACGTCACCATCGAGGGGGCCACCTGGATCGGGGTAAAGATGAAAGAGAGCGAACTGGATAATGTCACCTTTAACCGGGTCTACTTTAACCTGGATGAGGCGGTTTACTGGGGCTCGACGGATTTTGTCAAAAGCCGTCTGCACAATGTGCATTTTGTCGAATCTGAACTGATCGAAGTACGTATCAAAAAACTCAAGCCCAGCCGGCTGTTTTTTGAGCACAGCAAACTGAGAACGAGGGTGAATGAATCTCATCAACAAAGATCGGGGGGTCTGGGCCATTCACAACTGGATCTGTTTATTCGAGACTCGGACATTGCGTCTTCGATCATAGGCGCGCTGAAATACCCCTCCAACGTCCTTATCGAAAACAGCCGCGTCATCGGCGGAGTGGGTGGCGAACTCAAAAGCCTGATCATCCGCAACAGCCATTTCGACGGCAACGGACCACAGCGGGCGGACTATGTGCTGGTGGAGGATTCGGCTATCTACATCGGTTTGAAGAAGGTGCGTTTTGTCCATATGAAAAACATCACACAGATTAATCATAACAACCGCCACTGGGGCGCCGGTCTAGCTGAAAATATCATCATAAACGGCTGCCAAAACCCGCTTGGAATATCATTTTGGGAATCGAAAGTGGATAACTTATTCATCCGTAACTGCCAACTGCATGCCCCTTTCTTTGAAGATGTTCGTATCGGGCAACTGCAACTTTGCAATGTCCAGCTCTCACTGAATATAAATGATCCAGCTGATGGTGATATAAACATTGATGCATGGAACAACGCCTCCATCCGCCACCTCCAACTCCACAACGTCCAGTTCCAGGGTGCATTCCCCCCGCCACCGGACTCAAGATCGGCCACCTCCAAAGCGGACAGAGCACGCTCCCTGAAAAGCTCCGGGACGCCGCCAGACAGCAAAGCCCTCTGGCGGCCTGTCCGCCCCTGCCCGATACCGAACGCCTCAAGCGCGAAGCCCTCTCCGATGACCCCCCGCTTTCCCTGGCCGTTGAGCTCCAGGATCGCCTGATCGCCGACTACAAGACATCGGTTCCCCGTGCCAATCCCCCTTTTCATGAAGCTCTGTTCGACCACCTGCAGTGTCAGCTCCCGTTTCGCCATGAGTGGATAGAGCACTACCACAACCACTACGGCCTCGGCGCCGATCTGCTGCCACCCCCTGTACGCGGTGTCAGCCTACTGCTCTTCGACGGGCGACTGGAGGCGGTCATCGGCGAGGGCTGTGAGGGTCGAGTACACTACCGCAACCCCGTCTGGCGCGCCGTCACCGGACCCTACGGGGAATCCCGCCAGCTGCTCGAGCTGAGCGCCATCAAACCGGCCCATCAGTTCTTTATCCCCGAGACCCTCAACCACACCGGCAACAGCCGCCCGTTCATCTGTCTCTGGTTCAACCCCCCCGGTGCCCCCCTGCACTACGACACCACCGATCTCTGGATGGTCGAGGTCAGAGCGGCCGTTCCCGAGGGAAAAACCCGGCATCAAGAGAGGCACCCCCTTGTCATCGGCCCGTGCTGGGATGAAAAACCGGCAGGATATCCTCCCCTGGAGCCGCCACCCTGGGAGATGGCATGACCACCGCTCTACACCCGACAACCGGCGCAGAGCGTAATGACAGCCACCACCACGAGGCACTCTACGAAACGTATCGGCTCCCCGGCAAAATCCACTACACCTTCTCCGGCCACAGCCACCGGGCGGGGGTTTACCGGCTCACCGGTAAGCCCGGCTATGTCACCCGCAAAATCACCACCCGGGGCGACTACCCCGATGGCTACACCCACCCGGACGGCACCGCCTGCCTGCTGGTGGCGGGTTCCGGCGGTCCCATCACCCGGCAGAACCGCGAGGGAGAGTACGCCGGTTACGGCATGGAGGCCCCTCAGGGGCTGAAGCTCGATACCAAAATCGGCAAGGTCAGCATCGTGCGCGACGCACAAACCAGACCGCGCATGGCGGTGTTGCTGGACTACCTCTGGTACGAAGGAGAGCACAAGGCGCTGCAATACGACCTGGAAGGCAACGGCAGGCAGTTCAGCACATTCATGGTCTTGTGCATCCAGCAGCGCTGCTAGCACGCCTCCGGATACACTTCCGATTATTCTTGCCGGTTTTCGATCACTTACTGTATTATGCGCACCTTGTTGGCGATGTGGTGGAATTGGTATACACACGGCATTCAAAATGCCGCGCTGAAAGGCATGACGGTTCGAGTCCGTCCATCGCTACCAACCAATTTAAGAACCGGTTCTTGTGACCGGTTTTTTTATGCCTGAAATAAACATACTACACACTAAAACTATACATATATTTTATCCAATTGATTTTATTGTATTTTTACTGGATTCAAAATCCACCGGTGGCAACATCATGGGGGTTCAAGTCCCCCTCCCGGTACCACTTATCTACTTGTTATTGTGGCTCTCCCCTATATCAAGAGGGTAAGTCTCACCCAACCACTCCCTCAGGATAAAGATTCAGCCCTCCAAGGTGGAGGTAAATTGCATTGGCAAACCGCTTCTTGTTGCGGAAACCTCTGCTATGCACTTTGATCATCTTGATTCGGCTGTTGAGACCTTCTGCCGGACCATTACTTACTTCCAAAACAACAGCGTTCAATATTCCCCACAGATGATCCTTGATTGTTCCCGCCACTTTTCTGCACGATGAAGGATTTTACCTTCTTGCTGGTAACGTGGAGGAACCAAGCAGTATCACTGGTCAGGCCGGGATTGACCTTTGCCGTGCCCTTATAGGGGTTTGGCCCACCATCTTCAAGCTTGTCTTTCTCCAGCAGCTTTTTGGCAACCGCTTCCAGCGCAGGCGGAACTTCAAGCGTGTCCGGAACCAGGCGCAATGGCATGCCTTCATCATCGGTGAACTTCATCATGGCTGTGCGGTCTGCACCGTAGCCGGCTGCGGCGGCAGACGTTGCTGACGAGAGTGCTGCCGTGCCCCTATTGCTGACAGAAGCTTCTTTGACTTCATGGTCAGTATCGTAGAAGTACTAACCATCAATACCTTTTTCGCTAAAGGCGTTATTTTTCGGGTCGTCGGAGATGATGTCATTAAGCTCTCCGGCAGATTCACCGGCACTGGCGGCCTGGATATTATAGATACCGAGCTTGTCATCATCGATATAATTGCGTTTCACCGCAATGGCTGTCTCCCAGTCCTCGTTCTTTTTGTAGTACTTGCCAAGCTCAAGAGACTTGAACTTTTTGTCACCAAGCCACTTCCGAAAACGAGACAACGAGGCATAGTCTTCACCTTCACCAGTAGAAGGGATCTCCATGATGGTATCCTGCCAAGTGCTTGGTTCGGCTTTCAAGGCGTTGTTAAAGAAGGTTTTAAGGCCGGTAAAAATAGAGTTAAGGCTCTACTTGTTGACCAGCATGCCGGCGTAACCCAGAAAGCCCAGGTCATCCGGAATGATGTTGGCGTAACCGGCGCCGATGACGAGCGGCTCGGCGCTTATCGGTAAGGCCACTAGGCAGGCGACCAGGGCGATTCCAATAAAGAGTATATATTTCATGATCTCCTCTTTATCCACTGACTGATTTCAACCCAGATGCCCTCGGCATCCAGATCGACAATAGCGGCGGCTGCGTTGTTTACCTGTTCCTGGGCAACGCCACAGGCCTTCAGGCCAATAGCGGTACTGCCGGAGCAAGGTAGCCTTCGGCATCGAGCACAACCAAAGAACCGGCGAAAATTCTTGCTCCGGCTGCGACAGGGTCGTTGAACACCGCACCCGGACGGGATTCGGTATTGCGGTCATTCGTGAGTGCAGCCATGGATTAAGCCTCCAGCGCTTGTTTGTACGCTTCATGGTCTATGCCCATCTGGCTGTAAACAACCAGTTGATCATCGGCAAAGTTTGGATTGCCGTCTCCATCCAGCTTTTTGCCTTCTGTCTGACTGTCGGTCAGTGAGGCGATGGGTTGCCGAGATCGCGTGCCCACTGCTCCTGGGCCGGAACCAGCTTTCCCTCTGTCAGAGCGGCGGGTGACCAGATCT
This sequence comes from Candidatus Vondammii sp. HM_W22, assembly GCF_022530855.2. Taxonomy (GTDB): domain Bacteria; phylum Pseudomonadota; class Gammaproteobacteria; order Chromatiales; family Chromatiaceae; genus Vondammii. The sequence continues at coordinate 2,382,887 of NZ_CP099567.1, forward strand.
TCGATCGCATTACCATTGACCCGGGCTTTGAGCGCAGCCAGCTCTTGCGGCATTCCCCCGCATAGCCGTGACGGCAGTATCCAGGGTTGCAGCCTTGGCGGCCGCGATGGCCTCCGACTCGGTGGCATCCGGCCCAAGGCCGAACAGCTTGAGCAGCTCGTCCATCGTGCTTTCCTCAGATTCTGGTTGATAGGAGAGTTCGAATTTCGCAGCGGCCAGGGCATCCACTTCGTTCATGCCATCGATGGCGGGGGTATTGGTGAGAGCGACATGCAGAATATCCAGCACTTCACCTGTCTTAGGGCTGTAGCTGAAGACAGGCGAGATGAAGCGGTACTCTTTGGTATCGATGTGTGCAGCGGCCTTGTTGATCCAGTCCGGCAAGCGGGCGAAGATACCTTTGCCTTCATGCCGCTCCAGACTGCCCAGCTTGACCCAGCCTGCTGCGGGTGCGAGCTGACCGTTGTCGGCGGCCTTCAGAGTCTGGTGCTCATAATCGATTACCAGATCATTCCGGCGGGCAGCTGCCCGTGCGATAACCCTGGCAGCGATAGCGGGATTTTCTTGAGCCTTGCGAATCATACAAGGCCAATTTTGAAGAAGGGGGCGGAAACAAATAACCCGGACAGGTGTCCGGGTTGGTGATCTTTGGGGATGTGGTTAACGATACGTTGGTTTTTTAAGTAATGCAATCTACCTCATTTTTTGAGGGTGTCCTGAATTCTGTGTAACTGTCTATCATTAAACCCAAGCATGGTTGAGGATAGGCACTATGAACAAGAAAGAACTATAGGCGATCGCTCATGCGGCAGCTAAAAACATCAAGACGGAAGACGACCTCAAAGACTTCCATCAGATGCTAACCAAGATTACGGTCGAAGCGGCACTGAACGCTGAGTTAGATGATCATCTTGGCTTTGAAAGGCACGAGCAGTCCCAAGCTGACAATAACCGCAACGGCTATGCCAGTAAGACTAACCGAACGGAAGCCGGCCAGTTCGAGCTCGATACACCACGCGACAGAGCTGGGAGTTTCGAACCCAAGCTCGTTAAAAAATACCAGCGTCGATTTACTTCCATGGACGACAAGATTATTTTCTTGTATGCCCAGGGCATGACAACACGAGAAATCGTCACGACCGTTAAAGAAATGTACGGTGCTGATGTCTCCGCCACCTTGATTTCCAAAGTGACCGACGCTGTTATTGAACAAGTGATTGAATGGCCATCTAGGCCACTGGATGCGGTCTATCCCATTATTTACCTGGATTGTATTGTCGTAAAAATCCGGCAAGACAAGAAAGTGATCAATAAGGCAATTTATCTGGCACTGGGCGTGAACATGGAGGGCCACAAGGAATTGTTGGGGCTCTGGCTGTCAGAGAATGAGGGTGCCAAGTTCTGGCTCAATGTACTCACAGAGCTCCAGAATCGCGGCGTGAAGGATATTTTGATTGCCTGTGTCGATGGCCTGAAGGGCTTTCCAGACGCAATCAATACAGCGTTTCCCGAGACTCAGGTCCAGCTCTGTATTGTTCACATGGTGCGCAACTCGATGAAGTATGTGCCCTGGAAAGACTACAAGGCAGTGACGGCAGACCTGAAGAAAATATATAAGTCTGTCACCGAAGATGAAGCACCACTGGAACTTGATAATTTCTCTAACCGATGGGACGACAAATATCCCCAGCTCAACCGTTCGTGGCGTAGCCACTGGCACAATCTTAATACCCTGTTTGGCTACCCTGAGGACATCCGCAGGGCAATCTATACAACCAATGCCATCGAGTCAATGAACAGAGTGGTTCGCAAGGCAATTAAAAAACGGAAGCTATTTCCGACCGACGACTCGGCAATGAAAGTGGTGTACCTGGCGGTGCAGCAAGCATCAAAAAAATGGACCATGCCGATTTGCAATTAGAAACCAGCACTGAATAGATTTATGATTGAGTTCGAAGAACGCTTGGCGGAATACATTTAACCCGGGCAGTTACACGGAAATCGTTACACCCTCACTAGCAGTGATCGTTTCCCTGGATTCCGGCCTCCGCGGGAATGACGAACATGGCGAATAAATAGGATGATTCAGCCTAGAGTTAGATTCCATTTCACGCGACTACTTAAGGTTTACCGGGAACTTACCCGACAGACGGAAGATCCTCCATAGACCATCGGGGCGTAGCACTGAATTTAAGGGGTTCGGATGCGCCGGTGCGCAGACGCTGCCAGCCGGCATAAGCGATCATGGCGCCATTATCCGTGCAAAATTCCAGACGGGGGTAGTAGGCACGGGCACCCTCTTTCTGCATTACCTCCTGAATACGTTGACGTAGACGCCGGTTAGCACTCACTCCACCTGCCAACACCAGTGTTTTGGCACCGGTGGCTTTAACCGCCCTGCAGCACTTGATCACCAGCGTATCCACCACCGCATCTTCAAAAGCACGGGCGATATCGGCCTTGATCTGCCGGTTGTCTGAAGAGGACGAAACCTGTTGCTGAATCGTATTGAGTGCAAATGTCTTGAGACCGCTGAAGCTAAAATCAAGCCCTGGCCGGTCTGTCATGGGCCGGGGAAAACGAAAACGTGTGGAGTCTCCCTCTTCTGCCAGAGCGGCCAGCTCAGGCCCACCCGGATAGGGGAGTCCGAGGAGTTTGGCTGTTTTATCAAAAGCCTCTCCAGCGGCATCATCCAGTGACTCACCCAACAGCCGGTAACTCCCCACCCCTTTCACTTCCATCAATTGCGTGTGGCCACCGGACACCAGCAGGGCAACAAAAGGGAACTCCGGGCCATCCTCCTCCAGCATCGGCGCCAGCAGATGGCCCTCCATATGATGGACACCCAATGCCGGAACACCCAACGCCCAGGCCAAGGTTCGCCCAATGGCAGCACCGACCAACAGGGCGCCAATCAGACCTGGACCACAGGTATAAGCAACACCATCGATATCGCTTTTGCTGAGGTTCGTCTGCTCCAGTACACCGATAATCAGGGGGAGCACCTTGCGTACGTGATCCCGCGAAGCCAACTCCGGCACCACACCACCATAGACCGCATGCACATCGGTCTGGCTGTGGACCAGATGGCCCAACAACCCCTTATCGCCATCGTAAATGGCAATTCCGGTCTCATCACAAGAAGTCTCAATACCCAGAACCCGCATATCTTTCATCCTGAGGTTAAACGCTCACAAATCATCAGCGTGCCTATGGAATGGTACATTACCACTAGTCTTGAGATTCGGGGATAGCGGAAAATTATTTAACAGCTCCTTAATATATTGTATTGGGATAGTCGGTAGCCGAGGGCCAAATACCTTTGCAAATCATCTGCGCCGGGAGTAGTATTCGCGCTCTTAATGCTTCAAGCAACCCGGTCTAGCAACGATTTTGAGGTCGTAAATGCCTAACGTACGTGTCAAAGAAAACGAGCCCTTCGAAGTTGCACTGCGGCGCTTTAAACGCGGCTGTGAGAAAGCCGGTGTACTGGCCGAAGTGCGTCGCCGTGAGTTTTACGAAAAGCCGACCACAGAGCGCAAGCGTAAATCTGCTGCCGCTGTAAAACGTCACCTGAAGAAACTCTCCCGCGAGAACCGTCGCTGGGAACGCCAGTACTGATCTGGATATCCATACCATGCTGACGCAGCGCATACGGGATGACATGAAGGCCGCAATGAAGGGAGGCGAGAAACGCCGTCTCGGCATTATCCGCCTGATCCTGGCCGCAATCAAACAGCGTGAAGTGGACGAACGAGTCGAAATGGATGACCAGCAGACGCTGCTTATCCTGGATAAGATGGTAAAGCAGCGACGCGACTCCATCGAACAGTTCGAGAAAGCAGACCGGAACGATCTGGCCGAGCAGGAAGCTTACGAGATCGAAGTTCTGAAAGATTATCTGCCCGAAGCGCTCAGTGACGATGAGATCACCGCACTGATCGCCGAAGCCATTACCGCATCCGGCGCAGAGTCCATCCGCGACATAGGTAAGGTGATGGGGCAACTCAAACCCAAAATGCAGGGACGTGCAGACATGGGGGCCGTCAGCGCCCAAGTCAAACAGCAGCTCAACGGCTGACCGTTCACCACTGCTCTGCTAAAACTGCTCCGGATGCCTTGCGCTCCCGGGGCTTTTTTGTCTCTAATGCCCTATGGCCGGAAGAATCCCTCCACAATTCATTGATGAACTGGTGAACCGGGTCGATATTGTCGACCTTATCAACAGCCGTGTTCCATTGAAAAAAGCCGGCAAGGATTACCAGGCCTGCTGCCCCTTCCACGACGAAAAAACTCCCTCCTTCACGGTCAGCAGGGACAAACAGTTCTACCACTGTTTCGGTTGTGGCACCCACGGCACAGCGATCGGCTTTCTGATGGATTACGACAGCATGGAATTTATCGACGCCATCGAAGAGCTGGCGGCACGGGAGAACCTGGAGATCCCCCGGGAAGCCGGCACCAGCGCAGGACCGGACTACCGCCCACTCTACGACACCCTGGAACAGAGCGCCCGCTTCTACCAGTGGCAGCTGCGCAAACACCCCAAGGCAAACCTGGCAGTAGGATACCTGAAGCAGCGCGGCCTCAGCGGTGGAATTACCGCTGAATACGGTATCGGCTACGCCCCTGATGGATGGGACAACCTGATCGGCCAGCTCGGGCGGGAGAAAGAGCAACTGGAAAAACTCCGCACCACGGGGATGCTCTCTGAATCCGATTCAGGAAAAAACTATGACAGGTTTCGCGACCGGATCATGTTCCCGATCCGTAACCACCGGGGCCTGACAATCGCCTTCGGCGGCCGAATACTGGGTGATGGAAAACCTAAATATCTGAACTCCCCCGAAACACCGGTTTTCCACAAAGGCAGAGAGCTGTATGGTCTTTTTGAAGCACATCAGGCACTGCGCAAAATCGAACGGTTGCTAGTTGTCGAAGGTTATATGGATGTCGTCGCCCTGGCCCAGTTTGGTATTCGCTACGCAGTGGCAACTCTGGGAACCGCCACCACACCCGAGCATCTGGGACGTCTGTTCAGAACCACACCCGAAATCATTTTCTGTTTCGACGGTGACCGCGCAGGACGTGAAGCCGGCTGGAAAGCTCTGGAAACATCGCTACCCCATATGCGCGACGGGCGGGAGATCCGCTTTCTATTCCTGCCCGACGGCGAAGACCCGGACACGATGATCCGAAAAGAGGGGATGGAAAAATTTCAGCAACGGATTCTCCATGCCAAACCGATATCCGATTTTCTGTTTGACCGATTGACCGAGCAAGTGGACATGAGCTCTCTTGGGGGTAAGGCACAACTGGCAGAACGGGCGAAAACCCTGCTGGCAAAACTGCCAACCGGCCTCTTCAAAGAGATGATGCACAAGCGCCTTGGGGAGTTGATCGGCCTGGACCCGGGCAGTCTGGGTAATAGCCCAGCGGCCACCACCAAACCGAATCGCCGGGCAAAACGCAAGACCGGGGGCGCACAGCAGACAATACCCCCCGTAAGACGGGCCATTATACTATTACTGAAGCAACCGGAGCTGGCGGCTCAGGAAGAGCTGAACATGGACTGGATTCAATATGAGGCCCCTGAAATTAATTTATTGCATCAACTGCTTGAATTAATACAAAACCAACCTAATCTTAATACAGCTCAGATTATTGAGCGCTGGCGCGGCCGAGAGGCCTTCCCTCACCTGGAAAAGCTGTGGAGCATGGAAAATGAAGTGCAACTCCCCAACGAGGGGTTGAAAGAGGAGTTTCGGGGTGCCCTGCAACGGCTCAGCGAGCAGCGGCACAAACAGGAAACATCAACATTGATTGACAAAATCGGTGCAGGCAACGCATCAGAGAGCGAGAAGCAGCAGCTGGCGCAGCTGCTTGAAAAATAAGCGGGTGCAGGGCTTCCGCAAACCGAAGGATTTGCACGAAACAGCGATCAGCGCTATGCTAGGACGTTCACCTTCGCGCATATCCTCTTACAAATCAAGGCAGGAAATGAATCAGGAACAGCAGCAATCCCAACTCAAGCAACTCATCGCGAAGGGTAAGGAACAGGGCTACCTGACCTATGCCGAAGTCAACGATCACCTACCTGACGGCATCGTCGAACCGGAGCAGATCGAAGACATCATCAGGATGATCAACGATATGGGCATTCAGGTGCATGAGTCCGCACCGGACGCCGATGATCAGGTCATGTCTGACACTGCTATCAACGCCGATGAAGATGCCGAAGAGGCCGCTGCCGCCGCACTCGCCACTGTAGACAGCGAGTTTGGCCGCACCACTGATCCGGTACGCATGTACATGCGCGAAATGGGTACAGTGGAGCTGCTGACCCGAGAGGGCGAGCTGAAGATTGCCAAACGCATTGAAGAGGGTCAGAGGCAGGTACTCACCTCACTCTCTACCTTTCCAGACACCATCAAGTTAGTGCTGGAGATGTTCGAAAAGGTCAAAGCTGAAGAGGCCCGCCTGACAGACGTCATTATCGGCTTTGCACACCCGGATGTACCTGATAACCCCGTCCCTCCAGCCCCGGAAAAGAACGTCGACAAAACTGATAGCGATGAAGAAGAAATCGACACCGGACCGGATCCTATTGAGGCAGCTGAAAAGGCCAACGACATCCGAAAGCAGTTCAAGACATTGAACAACAGCCTTGCTAAAAATGGACGCATGCACAATAAAACGGTCAAGGCCCAAGAGAAACTCACTGAAGCCTTCATGGAGTTTCGCTACACACCCAATCTGTTTAATGGCATGGTGCTGAACCTGCGGTCGGCCATTACCTTTATCCGTCAGCAGGAGCGAGGCATCATGGACCTGTGCGTTGCCCAGGCGAAAATGCCGCGCAAAGAGTTCATCACCTCCTTCCCGGACAGCGAAACAGACCTGGAGTGGCTGAACAGGCAGATCGAATCTGGAAAAGGCTATTCAGAGGTGCTTGAAGAAATCAGCATCGACGTCACCCGCTCGCAGAAAAAACTGCTGGAACTGGAGAATAGATGCCAGCTCGCCATCAAAGAGATCAAAGAGATCAACCGCAAGATGTCTATTGGCGAAGCGAAAGCACGCAGAGCCAAAAAAGAGATGGTGGAGGCCAATCTTCGCTTGGTGATCTCTATTGCCAAAAAATACACAAACCGTGGTTTGCAGTTCCTGGACCTGATTCAGGAAGGCAACATTGGCCTGATGAAAGCCGTTGACAAATTTGAGTACCGTCGTGGCTATAAATTTTCCACCTATGCAACTTGGTGGATTCGCCAGGCCATCACCCGCTCCATCGCCGATCAGGCCCGTACCATCCGTATTCCGGTGCATATGATCGAAACCATCAACAAACTGAACCGCATCGCCAGACAGATGGTCCAGGAGATGGGCCGTGAGGCCACCCCAGAAGAGCTGGCAGAACGCATGGAGATGTCAGAAGACAAGGTACGCAAAGTTCTGAAGATCGCCAAAGAGCCAATCTCGATGGAAACCCCCATCGGTGATGACGAAGATTCACACCTTGGCGACTTCATCGAGGATGCCGGTGTCGTATCCCCTCTCGATTCCGCCACTGGCGAAGGATTGGGAGAAGCGACCAGAAACATGCTGACCGGCCTCACCTCACGCGAAGCCAAAGTACTCAGAATGCGCTTTGGCATCGACATGAACACAGACCACACCTTGGAAGAGGTAGGCAAACAGTTCGACGTTACCCGCGAGCGCATTCGGCAGATTGAAGCCAAAGCCCTGCGGAAACTCCGCCACCCATCCCGCTCAGAAAAAATGCGCAGCTTCCTGGATGGAGAGAACTGATACACCGTTTTCCGGGCCTATAGCTCAGTTGGTTAGAGCAGTGGACTCATAATCCATTGGTCCTAGGTTCGAGTCCTAGTAGGCCCACCAATTCAGCAGCATTATTAATGAGTTAACGTGATTTAAGAAATTCGGAAATTGCGAATTCCCAAAATAAATATGATTTTCCCAAAACAACTCATTTCGTTGGCTCAATATCGATGGGCTTTCTGTCGTAGACATGGACCATCCTAGGGTCTTTGTGGCCTCCAGCTCTCTGTTTGTCGTCCGGGGTGTCGGTTATCCCCTTGGCTTTTAGGTCGTGTATTGTGAACCGCTCTCCCTGCCATTTTTCCCGCATAAATCTACCCCAGGCTGTCTGTACCGTGGACTCTGACAGCCGGTTACCGCGGCGACCTTGAATCAAGTGTTTTCCGAATAGATTTGTCCTCAGAATTTTTGCTGCATCAACCACAGATTTGAGCGCTGGGGACCACCGGGTAATGGCGTCCCTGCTGCCCTTCCGTCGGTGCAGATAGATGCCCTCGTCAAGCACGTCATCCCGCGTCAGATCCAGCACCTCTGACAGTTTGGCGCGCAATAAATATGCTAGCTCCATAATTATCGGGAGATATCCAGACAGTTCGGATTTTGCGGCCTCGAACTCGGCATCAGTAACGTAGCGAGTACGTGCTCGCTCCTCGTTTCTCCTGACGCCCTTGGCCGGATTGATTGTGACTCCCCCCAGGTGCCGCTCAATTGCCCATGAGAATACTAAACTGATATATGATTTTTCCCGGTTTCCACCGATGCATGCATCCTCTTTTTCTCGTTGATCTAAATATTTTCGTACAGTTAGAATAGTCCAATTTTTTAACGGGATGTCTCCGAAGTGTCGCCCATCCTCCAGCATTTTTGAACAGATGCGACGATGATACCCTCGGTAATCCTGTTGAGTCGATGCCGCTTTTTTTAGGAACATCAGGGAATCTTGATATTGTTTTGACAGCCAGCGGAATGTTTTTGTCCTTCCGCCAGCGGGGATAGTCATTTTTTCGTATACGGCCCATACTTGGGCGAGCGTCGCTTCTCCGCTGCACAATCGTTTTTCTGTTTGTTTCTGGGTCTCTGGATTGTATTCAACGAGCATATATCGCCCTTTTTTGAGATAAACATATTCCGGCAACTTCTGGTTTTTTCTTGATCGCGGGCGGGGAGCCATATCTAATTCTGGACAAATTCAATGTCTTCCGAGTGATTATCATCATTTCCGACACCCATCGCGGTATTCACAGCGTTAATTGTTGTACATACCGTACCACCAGCACCGTACAGCACAGGTATCCCCTGGGCGCGCAAATTTTTCTCCAGATCTGCTCTGCGTTTGCAGTTCATCCAGACCATCAGATCGGCTTCTGTGACTAATGCAGTCTCTCTACAGCGCCAAGCTGGGCTGTGTTTGCCAGTTTGCGCAATTTTGGTTTAGCCAGATGCATTCAGTTCGTACCGCCTCGATGCCGGAACGGACGGAACCGAATTTCATCCTACATTTCTCCGCTTATGTTCTGCCATCACCATGTTTGAATTACCGCTTGAATCCGATGTCTGGTGGGGAGCCATTGAACTGTTGCAATTATTTTCCGCAATGAGCGATAGTGTTGTCGCATAACGCGCTCACCCCCAGCACGAATTCCACCACGCAATGCCTGACATCATCTCAATTTCTATTAATGCGGTTTCTGTAGACATTATTTGCTCCATAAAATAGTCAGTATTTCGTCGCGCATCGCAATTACTTCATTGATTCCGAGTTCAAGCGCTTTATGCAGAACTGGATCAGCTTTCACTCGGTAAACAAATAGAGGTAAATCAGGATGGTATGAAACGTAATCACACCACACACGCCCTGCTATCCACATCTGTCCTTGAATCTGCGCAATGTTTTCAGAGTGAGGCACACCTTTAACAATGGTATTAACTTGAATTTCTGCTTTCCGGCATTTGATCTCCACCATGCCATCTGTGCCGATCAATCCATCAGGCGAACAGCCGTAAAGCTCTTTGTCATCAGTGATAAATCCAATCTGTTCCACAGAGAGGCCACGGGTCAGTTCATACAGTTCTCTCGCCTCGGCCTCCTACTCTATGCCGCGCTCCATGTGCTCATTGCTGTATTGGTCAAGAATTTTTCCCGCATACATATCAGCGGCCAGCTTGGTGGCATAGGATTTACGCTGTTTTGATTCCTCGCCTGCTGACGTGACGATCTTGGAGAAATTAGAGGCGGTGGGAATTCCCGCTCTCAGTGCGAACCATTCTGGGCTGGATTGTTCAACGTTATGTGTAATCACGCCTGACTCTTCTTTGCAATAATCGCCAGCCGTTCATTGATCCGCTTTATGAGACTGCCGAATCTACGCGCTTCCAATTCATTGAAATGCTCGATCTTGGAATACTTCAGCCATGCCTCTTTATCCAAGTTGTTATCATCGATCAGAGCATTTATTTTCAGCGCCTGGTCTTCTGTGATGTATTTAGTTTCGCTTCCTGATCCATTACCATCGTCATCTACATTGCCCTCTGTTGATGCTATTCCGGTAACGGCCTCATAGGTCGCTATTTTCAAATATGTGATCGTTGATTTGATCTGCTGGATTGGGTTCTTACTGCCCGAGGTATCTGGTGGTGCCGTCATTGTTGTGCTTTCGCTATGACCAGCAGCGTATGAGAGAATACAGGTGATTTTAATGCCGTCTGCCTGATCTATATCCCACCGCGCAGACAATCCATGCTTACTCAGTTCCGTATTTACGGAATTCACCATGTTACCAATGGAGGTGTACATAGAATTATATTGAGTATTCTTCTTGTCCTTTAGCACCTCCGGCGGATTAGCTTTAAAATTAGCAACAGCCAGGGCATATTGTTTCCTCGCCTCGTTCGTTTCCCACCTCTCCTGTAATTGCATCAGTTTGTCCAACTTCTCCAGATCAGCACCTTGCTCTACAGCGATCTGGAGCATTCCGGCTGGTGTCATTGCTGGCTGTACAGCAACCTGCCTATCCTGCTCAATTTCCTTCAATTCTTGATTCTGCATCTCGATACCTCTCTGCCTCAATTTTAAATACGTATTTCATGGTGCCAATACCCGACAATAAAATGCTTTAATCCGTCGCCACAAATTCCGAAGAAAGCGCGACCATGGATCTGTTTTTACAGAAACAAAATCTCTCATTGAGTTATTATTCACGCCGTAATTTCCCATTCATCACCCTATTCAAAAGCGCACTTCTTCATAAATTGCAATGCGTAACCGTCTTCCTGCACTACTGCTAATGCATTTTCCTTGCTAATTTCTGAAAGGTCTATTACATCAGCGCCAACAGTTTTTAAAAATTGTTCAAGTGTCATTGAGCTATTATTCATGCCGCAATCTCCCCATTCCTCACTCTATTCAATATCTCATCCGCAATCTCATCACTGCGCTTTTCCATTAGCGCTATCGCTCTATCAACAGTGGTCCCGGACATTTCTGGCACCTCGATTCTAAAAATATCAATTGAATCAGAAAACCCGGGCTTAACCGATGTCTCACATTCTCCGGGCTGGAAATTGCAGTAGCAGATGACAGTGAATGGAATCTCTATATCCATAAAGTTATCTAGGCATACATAAAGAATCTCTTCGTATTCAGCGCGAATTATTTGAGTACCGTTAATGAATTCGGGTTTTATATTCATTGCACTGTCTACTATTAAATGCCAGAGCCGTTGCAGAAGCCTGAGTCTGAGCCTGAGCCGGTTTCAGAATATCTATCTCTAATCTGCTTGAATGAATTCACCATCTTTATCGAGTGAATACCATGTGTCAGGCTCTATTCCGTTATCTCCAACTTTGCTAGCTCGGATATGAATTAACTGATAGTCGTTGTCTCTGTAACACACTACGATAGCTCCATTTTCGCCTGATTTGGCTCTGCCTTCGTAACCACTGTTAAAGGCGATGCCAGATATACCGCTATTTGACGCAGTGCCAGCGGAACCAGCATTAAATGCAGCACCATAATCCCCGCTGTTTGATGCAGTGCCATGCTCACTCTCATTATGCGAGTGTTTTAGTTCCTGTAGTTCCTTGTTTGTTTGGGTGCTGTTATCATCATCATTAGTTTTATTGGTCATTTCCTTTCCTTTGTCTATTCTGCTGATGTCGCTAATGCCTCTTTTCGGTAGTACGCTGATCTCGACGAAAGTAGTTGAGCGCAGGTCACAATAATTTCTTCCAGCGTTTTATCTTCGACGGCAAATGACTCGCGGATAAAATCAGGCAACTGCTCACAGGTAGCAACAAATGACTCTGCCGGAACTGGTATTACTGTTTGACTGCCATTTTCTTCGATACGGATCAAGAAGCGGTTGGGTATTTGCAGCAAGGGTGATTTTTTCTGCTCTTTGATCTGCTTTTCACACTCAATGAAATATCTGCGAGCTTCACGGCCTTTGTCGGTGCGTTCGACCATTGCCAGTTCTTTGGCCATGTCGAGGGTGAAGAAGTAGTTTATGGATGCGCCGCAGTTCCCGCTCCCCCGTTTTGGTGAGCGGGAAGTTGTTATATAGTCTGAGCCGTATTCAAAGCCGTATTGCCCTATGCGGCCTTTAACCCAGCTAGTGAAGTCACGGCCAACGCCAAGAAATTCATGTAAGCGTTTGGCGCTGACGGTTTCGGTAGGTTTGCCTTTGAGCAAGCGTGAAGCGATAGGGATGGGGTTGGTCATGATAGCGTGCTCCAGTTCGTTGAACGAACCGTCTCCCGATGTTAAACGGGTGGACGGAACCGAACAGGTTAACATACCGGTGGAGCACCGGCGGCCTTGCGGCCCCTGCGCGGCCCGTCCATTACTGAACATGCCAAGCACAAAAAAAACCGCATAGATAGCGGCCTTTGCCGCTCCACATCAGGATGTTAAACCCGGCCACTGATTTTGCAGTGACGCCTACACCATGTTTTGTTGGGCTGTCAAATTCATGTTTTTACCTAGGCACTTAATCCATCCGCTCTACCTGACCGTACCTATCGATCAGTAGAGAGCGCTTGATTTCAGTTATGTTGTGGGGCCAGGTTGGCATTACTCACAGATCCTGCAATGATTTCTGTACAGCTATGTTGTGATCGGGTCGGCTCATTTTGTCGCCTCTGCAGCGTGGCTGTCGTTTGTTTGTTATGTGGCTGATTGAAATAATACAACCGAAAGTTGGCACATTCAGCAACTAAAAATTGTCATCATGTGGAATGAGATAAGCGGTGGGTATGGAGCTGGATATCAGACTTGACGCAGTGTAACTTATAGGCTGCATTTACTCATGATCGAGATACGCAAATACATGGACGCAGGCGGAAATATTCCATTTGATGGCTGGATGAAAAAAATTGCCGATATTAGAGCTAGGGCTCGAATTCAGACCAGCGTAGACAGATTGACTCTTGGGTTAGAGGGCGACTGGAAGCCGATATCAGGCGGCAATGGAATTCGCGAATTGCGTATCAGAGCAGGGAAGGGATACCGCATCTATTACGCCTGGAGCGGCAAAACGATATGTAATTCTGCTGTGCGGAGGTGACAAGTCCAGCCAGAAGAATAATGTTAAAAAAGCGAAAGAGTATTGGGATAACATCAATAGGTGATAATGGTGAGCAAAATGACGACTACGCCGTACAATCCAAGCGATTATTTAAAAACAGTGGACGACAGAATTGAATATCTAAACGCGGCTACTGAGGACGGTAATGAGGGCGTTCTACTGATGGCACTGCGTAACGTGGTAAAATCAACGGGTGGAATGACTCAATTATCACGTCAGACAGGGCTGTCTAGAGAGAGTCTCTATCGAACATTGTCTAACGACGGAAGTCCAAAATTATCCAGCTTTATTTCTATTTTACGCACGGTGGGTATGGAGATGAATGTCAGACCTAGTGAGAGCGTAAGTAGCTCAGTTTAAATTAGCAGTCAGTATCTTTAGTGATGTACGCCGGCTGGAGGGGTATGTATAGCTTTAATTTAGAGCAGTAAAAAATGACTACCATAAATACAGAAACTGAAACAGTTGTAAAAAAAATATTGCCATACTTACAAAGAAGAGGGTATGACCTCGTGGCAGATTTAGATTTTGAAACAGAAGTAACGATTACGGATCGTTATTCAAAGGGGTATATTGATATATTAGTGACTTGCGGTAAGAAAAAACCGCAGTTTTTGATTGAGGCAAAAAAAATATCAAAAAAGCTAACTGCTAAAGACTAGAGATCAAGCAGTTTCTTATGCTAGGTCGAATGAAGCGAGTGTACCGTTTGTAGTTGTAACTAATGGTTTGGATATCCAGTGTTTTAATACAAAGACAAAATATAGAATATTATGGGACGGTAAGGCGCAAGATAAAATCCCCACTAAAAGAGCAGCTAAAAAAAGTAATTTCAACTTTAAAAAAAAACCCTCAAAAAACGGTAATCAATATTTCTAAGGATGAAAGTCTTCCTTTCAGACCTGGCTTGGCTCTTCGGCAATTAAATGCATTATTTTACAAATGTCATAGTGCTATTAGAACAATTGAAAAGAGTGAGGAAAGTGCATTTTCAGATTTTTCAAAATTACTTTTTTTAAAGCTTCTTGAAGAGAAAGAGGACTTAGAGTCTGATTTTGATCTTCCATACTCTTATCGATTTCATGAGCTGGCTGAAAAGAATCCAAGTGAATCTGATCAAGTAAAAAATGCGGTCTTGGGTATGATTAAATCAATTGTAGATAGCACTACATACGGAGATGTCTTAGACGATAAAATTTTGCTAAAAAACCCAAAAACCTTCCACTATATAATTAAAAAATTGGCGTCTGTTTCTTTTTGTGATTGTAGTATCGATTCTAAAGGTGCTGCGTTCGAGTACTTTGTTCGAGCAACCCTTAAAGGTAAAAAACTTGGACAGTATTTTACTCCTCGGGAGTTGGTTCAAACTATGCTTGCTGTTGTTGGGAAAAGAAAAATAGTCAATGCTGTGATTTCTGGATCTGGAATTAAAATTCTTGATCCTGCATGCGGTACTGGAGGATTTTTAGTGTATGTAATGCAAGACTCTTTGCGTAAAATTGAAGAATTATTGGAATCTAGAGATATTACTAAGAAAACGTTTGATACGGCAAAAAAATTAATCAAGAAAGATATATTTTTTGGTTCTGATGCTAATGAAGGTGTAGCTGCTTCTGCAAAAATGAATATGATTATTGCAGGTGATGGCCATACGAATATACAGCACGAGGATAGTCTTGCAGAAGCGTCAAAAAATTGGAATGTAAAGACACCTGATTGCGATCTTATTTTAACTAACCCTCCTTTTGGGACTTCTGAAACAGATTCTCTTTCTGCTCAAGATTGGGAGCAATTCGATATTAGAAGTGGGAAAGGACAGCATCTTTTTTTGCAGAAAATGGTTCTATCCTTAAAGCCGGGTGGTGGGGAGTTTTGTACGGTTATTGATGAAGGTGTTTTAAATACTGAAAGTGCAGCTCCTTTGCGAAAATGGTTGATGCAACAATGTCGTTTAAAGGCGGTGTTTAATTTGCCCCATGAAACATTCAAACCAAATAAGATTAATGTTAAATCGAGCCTTTTGTTTTTTGAAAGGCGTGAAGAACCAGACTTTGAGTTCGAAGATTCCTATAAGGTAACAGTCTGTAAGCTTGATTCACTAGGATATCAGGGGTCAGGCGAGAAGGTGCGAGGGTTCGATCTTCATAAGTTTTTAGACGAAGTTTCAAAAAATGTATTAGATTGCAGCTCTTCCCAGCATAGGAAAGGTTATTTTTGGGAGGCTTTTGACATTAAGTCTGGTGCTATATGTTCCGATAAGTCTTATAGATTCGACTACAAATATTGGAATACGGATACGAGGAATAAAATAAAATTTATATACGATAGTCATGGTGTAGCAATTAGTGATTTGAATAAGATTACTACTTCTAGGGGTAAGAGCCCGTCTGCCGATAACTATGTTGATGAGCAGGAGGGGTATGCGATTGTCATAAAGTCAGGCAGTAATATAAGTAGGCAGGGAGCTATTATTACGGAAGGTGCAGACTGGATAGAGAAGTCAATTTTTGATGAGTTCGTAGAGCAATCATCTGTATCTGGTGAAAATAAAAATCTGATTAAAAAGGGCGATGTTTTGCTTTCTTCTACAGGTGATGGGACATTAGGGAAATCTGCTGTCTACAATTTAGATATTCCGGCGATAGCTGATGGGCATGTGACAATATTACGTGTTGATAAAAAGAAAATTGACCCTAATTATTTGTGTGATTACCTACGAGTAGGGTTTGGTTCAGTGCAAGTGACACGTTTATTTACGGGATCGACCGGAATGATTGAGCTTGACCTTTCCCCCAGAAATAGAGCCATGACAAGGATGAGATTTCCAATTAGTCTGTGTATTAGGAGATCTCAAGATGAAGAAGAAGCGTTACAGAGAAGAGCAAATTATTGGTGCCATCAAGCAGCATGAGTCAGGGGTAAAAGTTGATGACATTTGTCGTCAGTTCGGCATTTCAACCGGGTGCTTTTATAACTGGCGAAGCAAATACGCCGGGATGGATGTCTCAGAAGCCAAACGGCTCAAAGAGCTTGAAAGCGAAAATAACAAGCTTAAGAAGTTACTTGCCGAGAAAATGCTTGAAGCTGAGGCGATGAAGGATGTGCTCTCAAAAAAGTGGTAAAGCCTGCTGATAGAAAACAAATCGTGAGCTACCTTAAGTCGCGGTTCAAATTAAGTGAGCGTAGAGCTTGCCTATTAGTAGGCTTAAGTAGAACCGCTTTTCGGTACGTTACTCAATGGGGAAAAGATGAGCCTCTACGCAAACGGTTACTTGAGCTGGCAAAAAAGCATCCGAGTTATGGTTATTTGTTTTTACATGGCCTCCTGAGAGGAGAGGGGCTTGTGAAAAACAAGAAGCGGACCTACCGAGTCTATAACGAAGAAGGTCTTCAAGTGAGGACTAAAAAACGCAAGAAGATAATACGACCAAGAATGCCAACGATTATGCCCATTGGTAAAAATATACGCTGGTCAATGGATTTTGTCAGTGATCAGTTGGCTAATGGTCGCCGCTTTCGAGTATTTAATGTGATTGATGATTACTCAAGAGAAGTTATTGGCCAGCTCTCTGACTTCTCGATCAATGGTCACCAGGTCGCTCGTTTTTTGACTCAGGTGATTGAGCTAAGGAGCGCTCCGGATCAAATAATCTGCGACAACGGTACTGAGTTTACTAGCAAGGCGATGTTCTACTGGCAAAAAGAAAGTGGCGTTAAGCTAGGTTTTATTCAGCCAGGTAAGCCTACTCAGAATGCGTTTGTAGAAAGCTTAAACGGTAAATTCAGAAATGAATGCTTAAATCAGCATTGGTTCAGGTCCATTGATGACGCTAGACATGAAATTGATCAATGGCGAGAGCACTACAATCACGTGCGGCCTCATAGCGCATTAAATTATTTGTCACCTGTGGCCTTTGTGAATAGGGCCGCTTAGAATGAATTATCTCATCCAAGTCTTGGTATTAAGATGGGGGGAAGGTCAGGGGAAGGTCAGACAATAACCGTAAGCTGTTATGTCGCCTACATTTTAACTATTCACAGAAATCTTAGGCGTGTTAAAAAATAAAAAAGAAGAGCGTATAGAAATTGATAGTGTTGATGATATTTTTAAGTACGCAGATCGTATAAAGGCAGTAATGGAAGAGTATAAGACTGATTGATCGTAACGATCACATTCAGATGTCGCGCCATGAATGAAATTTACGATTATTGAGTGACAAAAGATATACGTGAATTCAATTTGTAAGTGCAACTCTGTTTGACGAATAAAGGGTAAGCTGGGGTAGCATCAAGGCATTCTCTATCCGGCAAGAAAGAGGAGCACCATGAGATACACACAGCTTACCGAGGAAGAACGATAGCAGGTTTTCGCCCTGTTGAAAGCAGGGTACGCTATGCTGACTACCAGATGATGCTTATCTCGTGCTGTGCCGCCTGTGCCGCTTATCTTGTTTGCTTGACCGGGGGGGACGGAAAGATATTCTATACCTTCACGATCGCCAATATTCAGCCAGAAGGGCCATTGCTCAAGGAGGGCAAGACCGGAAAGGAAACTCTGATACTGTGGTCTGATTGAATTATATCAACTAGACAGTATCGTCATGGATTTAAATAAGTCCTATAATGCCCAGTTTAACAACTAAAAACCAATAACACAATGACAATACCAGCACGCAAAAGATACGACATAGACGACAACACATGGGAATTGCTATCACCATACCTTACAGGGCAAAAAGGGATGCACGGTGGCATAGCTAAAGATAACCGTTTATTTCTCAATGCGGTATTCTGGATTCTACGCACAGGTGCGCCGTGGCGCGACTTACCACCTGATTATGGTGATTGGAAGAACACCCATCGGCGCTTTTGTCGTTGGCGTGATAAAGGCATATGGGAGGATTTATTGTCCCAGATAATTGATGAGCCGGACTTTGAATGGATGATGATTGATGGCAGTCATATCAAAGTTCATCCACATGCAGCAGGTGCGGTAGGAGACAATCAAGATATGAGCAGTACAAAAGGGGGCTTAACACCAAGATACACTTGGCCGTGGATGCGTATGGTATGCCGATCAGATTCATTGTTACGAAAGGTGCCAGAACTGATTGCACGCAAGCTAGCACACTGATTTGAAGGGCTTACGATACACAAGAGATATTAGAGAAGGCAAAATCACAGGATATGAATGTTGTTATTCCACCAAAGAAGAGTAGAAAAGAGCAGCGAGAATATGATAAGCGTCTGTACAAAATTAGACATTTGGTTGAAAAATGCGTTTCTACATCTTCAACGCTGGCGTGGTATTGCGACACGCCATGCAAAAAAATACCCGTTTATTTATTGCCGCTGTCCAGATTAGGTGTATGATGCTTTTGGCTAAAATTTCATGACGACATATATCTAGTAGATATGTTGTCAGAAGAGGCTAACTACTCTCTATTCAGATTCACCGATGCTGCTTTTGATACCGCATGGCAGAGAGTGAGGAAGAAAATTAAAGCGGGATGACGTGCTCGTCGAAGGCGTTTATCTGGAGACTATCCTGAATTCTATGTAACTGCCTATCATTAAACCCAAACAAAGGTGAGGGTAGGCAGATGATCGACAAGAAAGAGCTCCAGGCAATAGCCCAAGCGGCCACTAAAAACATCAAAACTGAAGAAGATCTCAACGAGTTTCGGCAAATGCTGGCCAGGATCACGGTCGAGGCAGCACTCAATGCTGAACTGGCTGATCATCTTGGCTTTGCCAAACATGAACAACCCGAAGCGAGTAATAGCCGTAACGGCACGACCAGCAAGACCTTGCAAACGGAAGATGGCTAGTTTGAACTGGATACCCCGCGAGATAGAGCGGGCAGCTTTGAACCTCAGCTAGTTAAGAAGCACCAGCGTCGATTTACCTCAATGGATGACAAGATCCTCTTCTTGTATGCCCAAGGTATGACAACCCGCGAAATCGTCACGACATTCAAGGAGATGTATGGGGCCGATGTCTCTGCCACACTCATATCCAAAGTCACTGATGCAGTTATCGAACAGGTTGTTGAATGGCAATCTCGCCCCCTGGATGCGATTTGTCCTATTATTTATCTGGACTGCATTGTCGTTAAAATCAGGCAAGACAAGAAAGTGATCAACAAAGTGATTTACCTCCTCTGGGCGCTAACCTGGAAGGCCACAAGGAATTATTAGGGATGTGGTTATCGGAGAATGAGGGGGCCAAATTCAGGCTGAACGTGTTGACAGAGCTTCAAAACCGCGGTGTGAAGGATATTTTGATTGCCTGTGTCGATGGCTTAAAAGGCTTTCCTGATGCCATCAACACGGCCTTTCCGGGTACCCAGATCCAGCTCTGTATCGTGCATATGGTACAAAACTCGATGAAGTACGTGCCTTGGAAAGACTACAAGCCTGTCACGGCTGATTTGAAAAAGATTTACCAGTCCATCACCGAGGAAGAAGCCTTGTTGGCGCTGGATAAATTCTCTGACCGATGGGACAAAAGTATCCCCGGATCAGCCGCTCCTGGCGTGCCCATGAGTTATAACTGAAAGTGGTGTTTGAAAGGAATTGAAAAAGAGCGGGGTATCTGGTTGATTTGTTGTTGTGAGACATCAAAACAACCATTGGAGATACGCCACCATGAGTAAGAATAACGTTGTTAAGCTGGCAGGTCGCAATACGATTATCGATTCGCTGACAGAGTTGCTGAGAAGCGGTGCAGAGCAGTTGATCTACCAGGCGGTGGAGGCCGAGCTGCTGGAGCTGTTGGCGGAGCACGTCGAGCGACGGACAGAGGATGGCAAGACGGGTGTGGTGCGTAATGGTCACCTGCCCGCTCGTAAACTGCAGACAGGATTGGGGCCGGTCACGGTCAAGATCCCCCAAGTTCGCGCGAAGACCGGCGAGCCGGTGACGTTCCGATCAGCTCTGGTGCCGCCGTATGTACGCAAGACGAAGTCACTGGAAGCGGCGCTGGCGTGGCTCTGCCTGAAGGGGATTTCCAGTGGAGAGATGGGTGAAGCCCTGAAAGTGCTGGTGGTTCCGGATGCAACAGGCTTGTCGGCCGGCAGGGTATCGCGTCTGAAGCAGGTCTGGGCAGAAGAATATCGGAGCGGGGGCGAGGAGCGTCTGGATAAGGGCCATTGGGTGTATGTGTGGGCAGACGGTATCTACAGCGGACAGAGAGCAGAGCAGACGAAGCTGTGTGCCCTGGTGGTGATCGGCGTGAATGAGCGTGGTGAGAAGCATTTTCTGGCAATTGAGGATGGTGTACGGGAGTCCACACAGAGCTGACGGGAGGTACTGTTGAAACTGAAGTCACGCGGACTGACCCCGCCAAAATTGGCGATCGGTGACGGTGCCATGGGATTCCGGGCTGCGCTGGAGGAAGTGTATCCGGAGACGCGCCGGCAGCGCTGCTGGATGCACAAGACCATGAACGTGCTGAACTGCCTGCCAAGGTCAGCTCAGCCGAAAACGAAGCAGGCACTGCACAACATCTGGCAGGCGGAGACCCAGGCCGATGCGGAAAAGGCCTTTGATCTGTTTATCAAAACGTATGAGCCAAAGTATCCGAAGGCTGCCATCTGTCTGCACAAAGACCGAGAGGAACTGATGGCTTTCTATCAATTTCCTGCGCAGCATTGGCAGAGCATTCGGACCAGCAATCCGATTGAATCCACCTTCGGGACAATCCGCCATCGAACCAAGCGTTCCAAGGGCTGCCTATCGCGTGACGGCATGCTACACATGATGTTCAAACTCGGCCGGTGTGCCGAGAAGAAGTGGAGACGATTACGGGGTTTCGATTATCTGGCGAAGGTGATAACCGGAATCAAATTTAAAGAGGGTGTTGAGGTAGCAGGAGTCGATCAGGTCGCCGCTTGATTCAACTGGCTAAACACCAGATTTGATTATAACTCCGTGCCCATTGGGAGAACCTGAACACGCTGTTCAACTACCCGGAGGACATACGAAAGGTGATCTACACGACCAACGCCATTGAGTCACTGAACAGCGTCATTCGCAAAGTGATCAAAAAACGGAAATTATTTCCAACCGATGACTCGGCAAAGAAGGTAATCTATCTGGCAATCCAGGCCGCATCGAAAAAGTAGACAATGCCGATCCGTCATTGGAAACCAGCACTGAATAGATTTATGATTGAGTTCGAAGAACGCTTAGCGGAATATATTTAGCCCAGGCAGTTACACAGAAAACTTTACAGGCTCTGCTTTCTATATCTACGCAATGTGAAAGGCTATGGCTGGAACCACAAGCGGGTGTATCGCATTTATCGGGAGTTAGAACTTAACCTTCGGATTGAGCCCCGAAAAAGGATCAAACGGGATTATCCCCTTCTTAATCGTGTTCAGCACCATATCAACATTACGCCTCTTGCTCACCTCAATTCCGACAATCTTCCGAGTATGTAAATCCATTACGGTTGAAAAGTACATAAAGTCACCATCAATCTTTATATAGGTGAAATCTGCAACCCATACTTCATGGGATAAACTCGGACCATCATAGCTTTCTTGATCACTAAACCGGGCTTCCATTGTCTTGGCTTATACCTTCTGTCCATTTTAGCTCTGATACCATTTTCTCGCATCAGTCTCGCCACTGTATTCTCACAGCCGCCGATGCCACGATTGTTCAACGCTACTATCATTCTCAGACTTCCATGGGTTTCCCTAACCTCACGGCGGATCTTTTTTATCTCCCTAAGTATGCAGGTGTTTTCTATATCTCTATTACTTACGGTCCCAGTTCGCCATTTTGTAGTATCCAGCACGGCTCACCCCAAAATAACGGCATAGGCTGGCAATGGAAAACTGACCTGATAGTCCATCTACTATTTTAAAGCTTCTTTTTTTGGCTTCGCCATATCCTTTGAGCTTTTTAAGACCGCACTCTCTATGCGAAAGCGCTCATTTTCCTTCTGTAATTGACTAAGCTTTTCCTCAAACTCAAGGTCCGTATCAAAATCCTTCTCTTTTAGCGTTTTATTTAGCAATCCTGCATCCCGTAGCTCTTTCTTCCAACGATACAAAGAAAATGTGTGAACACCAATTTCCTCTGCCACTTCACCTGCTGTAATACTTGGTAAACTCGCTTTTAAAACCGCTTTGATTTTCAAATCAATTGCATGATTCTTCCTCACCCGACACCTCGTCTAGTAATGAAGATGCTAACTTTTCTTGGAGAGGCTCAAGATCGTCTTTATCGGCATAGGCACCCGGCAACTACCGACGGCGCTGTATCAGTTTATCCACAACCTCTGCCACCAGATCCTTATCAGTGATTACCTGATAGAAATTACGCCCTCGCTGATCATCTTCCCCAGGTTTTAGGCCATCCCAGATTCTGACCGGTGATTCCTGTAAAACCAGCCAATGCATGGCGCCGGACAAATCAGGATAGCGTCCAGCAAGAAAACGACCGGTAAAATCAACGGATATACTCACTGCATCTATCGCTCTCAATGAGAGCTCCGACTTCAATTTATTGTAGGCGGAAACATCCAGTTCAATACCATTGACGTTATACCTCAATAGTTGATCGCTAGTCTCTTTCTCCATAGGATCAGAATCCAGAGGAGCCAAAACCTCGATACCCCATCCCAATGACCCACCATAGCGTGACCGCCTTATTACAGCAGAGCATGATGAGAGTTGATCTGCACGATTAATAGCGGATGAAATCATAATCGGCCGCTCTTCATCATAGAGGTAGGCAGGGGCATCATCGCTAAAAACAATGCCCAGCCCCAGCTCGAGTTCAGGCAAATCATGCTGTCTGTTTTTGATATTCTGTATATCAACCACTTTCAGTATCTCTTGGGCTAATCCACAGGCGTGAGAGACACAAAGCCACTGATAGGGCGTGTCTTCATATTCGAAGATGCTGAGAATCACCGCATCACCTTCGACAAAGACCTTTTTCGCCCCGCAGCTCTCAAGCAATTTATTGATCGGCTGAAAAAAATTAATGCTAAAGTGAGAGGCTGGATTTAATTTCCGTTGCCTCAGCTCGCTGGTAATAGCGGTAGAACCACGCACATCTGCTTTAATGATCAGGTGGTTACGTATTCGACGCTGTCCCGGCGGGAGCTCCTCACGCAACAAAAACTCCTGCAGTGTATTGTTGCTGCGCGAAAGTTCCAGATCCTTCGGTTGCGACAAGAGACGTATCTGCTCCATCGCCGAGTGCGCCTGATAAGCCATCTTCAGATCATGCCGCAATACGGCAAAATGTCGCAGAAAGCTGAAGATCCTTCGCCGTTTATGAGGGGCAGGGGTACTATGCACTAGTCCGCGTGCCCGCTCCAATACTTTCTGAACCTGGGTGGCATTGCCCACAGACTGCATACCGGCAAGTTTTCGAGAGAGCTCTTTTCGCTCCATCCGGCCAGCCAGATAGTTGCAGATCATCCGTACCGGAAGTTGCTGATTCAGCTCTTTATAGATATCCGGTGCCAAATGACATGCCAATATTTGCTGATCAAGATTGTGGCTATAAATTCGTTTGAGCATCCGCTTTATCAAGCGGTAATGAAATCCGGGCCACTTGTTATTGCTCCAATAGGTACTCAGTGGCTGTACTGTGTCATCGGTGCAAATCCCCTTTGTGGATTTTGTAGAATAGATAATGCGGCTTATATTTTCCGGCGTATCAAGCCATGATACACGCCCTTCGCTGTATTCAGCCTGTAGCATTGAGCGGCCCAGCAGCGCCTCTATTTCAGCAAATATGGCCAGGCTGTCCTGCTCTTTTCTACTACGGCTTGCCACGGTTGACAGATCCGTATCAAGGATTCCAACGAGATTTTGCGCGGTGGTGAAATTAACCCAGGGTGGCAAGTAGTCTAAAAACAGCTCAGTTACCAGTCGGTTCACACCGTCGAATCCATCAGGATCATTCCGGTCCGTACAGACCAATGAGTAGTGTTTCATCAACTGCTCATCAGCCCACAGCGACGATAATTGCAGAATAGGGTTAAACAACAGCGATTTCGGAATTGGCCAGGCGCTGCCAAGCACTGATTTTCGCAGCTTACTCAGGTGCAACGTTTCCAATTTAAATAGCTCTTTAAACAACTGGGAAGTCAGTTGGTAGCGAATTACATGCTCTTCTTTTGCCAGCAACACCAACCGTTCATGAATTTCGACTGCACGCCCACTCGACTGATGCACCCCAGTGCTGCGCGCTCGCTGCAATTGGCCACGCAAGCGGGCAAGCTCACCATTGACCGTCTGTAACGAAAATTTAATAACGGAGAACTGGAGTAACTGAATCAGCTCCAACCGGATATGCTTACGCGCCCGGTCGACAGCCAGCTCCATCATGCCAGTATAGGCTTCCCTGAAATATTGAACATCCTTATTGTCTGGCAGCGGTGGGGACTCTCCCCAATAGTTTTCCGCCACATCGTGCAACAATGCACGCCTAACCATGAGTTGAGTCTGGCTGGTGAACTCAAGACTGAGTACTACATCCAGGCGGGTATTATCGATACCTTTTGGGAACCGATCTATCAGCGGTTGAAAAACAGTTTTTAGGTGCAGAGGAGCGACGAATTCATCTACACTAGGCTGCCAACGAAACAGATTATCTATGCCTGCTCTCATTAAACCATTCCAAACGTGAAAACATCCAGGTACAGTGGTATACAGCTACTTTAGCCGATCTAAAAACTGGTAAGAATAAAGATCAAAGGCGATCAGCGCAATAAAGCCTTCACCAGCAAATATTCCTTTTCAATCCTGCTTGCCAAATCGTCAGTGAGATGATTCATCGGCCGCTCATGATTTGACGCATCGTATTTATCATTGAAGGCAACAGCGACTTCGGTTACCTCTGCCACCCTGGAGTAGACCCGTTCAGCTACCCGCAATACCTCACTACGCCGCTCGCTGCCATCAGCGATGCAGTCGTAGATCTCAAAATGACCGAATGCCATATAGTCTACCAGTACCTGACAAAAGCCCCGCAGCAGATCTTTCACCGGTTTATCCGGCGTATAGGGTTCAGGGCCGGCCAACTTGCAATACATCACCAACATATCCTGGCACCTGGAAAGCCATCGCCCCACCATATTTCGCGTCTGAACCCGCCGCTCAGCCCCTGCGTCACCCTCTATTGCCATAATATCAGACTCCTATCGCGCACTGCGATTCTACGTAACCCACAGCTAACCATTAGACCGTTCAACAGGCAAAATCTTGTAAGCACGTTATAGATACCATTAAATATATATGGATTCTCTAAAAAATCTCGTAAATCAGCGATATATAGTAACCAACTCAACCAACCATTGATAAAAGCCATGCAACCGAGCTTTTTTGATCATCAAGGCCGACTTGAACTCTTTGAGCAACAGGGAGACCCGCTGCCAAAGCTGGAAAGGACCGTAGACTAGAAGGCTTTTCGGGTATTGTTGGACTCAGTTTATAAAAACAGTGATCCCAGTAAAGGTGGGCGCCCACCTTACGATGCGGTACTGATGTTCAAGATGTTGGTCCTACAGCATTTGTTCAATCTGTCCAGTGATCAAGCAGAGTTCCAAATTAGGGATCGCTATAGCTTTTGTTGTTTTCCTGGGCTGAGCCCGGAGGGTAAGGTACCCGATGCCAAAACGGCTTGGGTATATCGTGAGTGCCTGAAAGAACGGGGCCTTGTTGATAAACTCTTTTCAGAGCTGTTGATCCGGATTGATGCAGCAGACTTCAGTGCTCGCAAGGGACAGATTGTAGATGCCGCTATCGCTCCAGTACCCAGGCAACGTAATACACGAGAGGAAAATAGGCAGATCAAAGCCGGGGATAGCCCTGAGATATGGAGTGATAATAAACGCCGCCAGAAGAATGTTGAAACCCACTGGACCATGAAGCATGGCAAAACCCACTATGGGTACATAAAACCACATCAGCATAGACCGGAAGCACAAGGTCATTCGCAAATACGCCATCACATCAGCTGAAGTTCGTGATAGCCAAGTCTTCGAGGAACGGCTGGATGAGAACAAATGGCAGTGTCTGAGACGATTCTGCTTGCTGCAGTGTAAAACGGGAAGCCGCTTTACCGGGGTACGCATTACCGCAGTCAGATTCATCGCAAGTCGACACGCAAACGCACCTCGAATGAACGGGAGCAAGAGGCAGACCGAAAACGATCAAGAGTTCGGGCTCGAGTTGAGCACGTGTTTGCCCAGCAGGCCAATCGACTGGTGCGTAGCATCGGGCAAGGCAGGGCCGGCGTGAAGATGCCGGGCTCTCCGGATTTGCTAGAGACTATTGGCCTTTTCCGGTTTTTTAGAGATTCCCTATTAAGCCATCCTCTGATTGATTAAAGCAATCGTATACCATTGACCTATAGGTCACCCGTTCCAGGAAAACGATGAAACAGCAAAGCTTAGAAGTCAGGGGTTTTGAAAAATACCGAAAAAAGACCCGCAAGGAGCAGTTTCCTGGATGAAATGGAGAAAATCGTCCCCTGGAGGGAGCTTGGCGAGGTCATAGCACCCTAATTAGTCGACCCTGAAATATTCATAACGCAATGATTTATATAAAATAAGCGTCTAAATTTGATAAAATAAACGTCCGGGAAAGCAGTAAAAGCAGAGAAAAACTGGACGAAACAGAGGTGGATAATTGAGCAAACCCAAGACAGCTAATCCCAACCAGCAAAGTTTCCTGCACCAGAACTTACTGGATCAGCTGAACCCCAAGCATCCACTTTTGCTGCTGGCCAGACAGATAGACTGGTCATATTTTGATGCTGAATTTGCCCCGCTTTACTCTCATCTTGGAAAGCCCTCAAAACCCATCTGCCTAATGGTGGGTCTCTCGATACTCAAGCATCTGGAAGACCTCAGTGACGAGGTTCTGATTCAACGCTGGATACAAAATCCCTACTACCCGAGTTTTACGGGTGAGATCGAATTCCAATGGCAACTTCCTTGTGACCCCTCCGACCTGACTTACTTCAGAAAGCGTATTGGCAACGAAGGTTTTGAAAAGGTCCTGGCTGCCTCTATCGCCTTACATCAAGAAAAGGCGATCGAAGATGAAATGTGTATCGACACTACCGTACAAGAGAAAAACATTACCTTTCCAACTGATGCAAAGCAGTACCGAAAGATACACGGGCAGTTACTCAAGATGGCCCGATCAGAAGGTATCGTGCTCAGTCGAAGCCATGAGAAGGAAGTAAAAATTCTCAAGCTCCCCACCCGATTTGCCACACATCCGAGGAATCGTAAAAAGGCACGTAAGGCCGTCAAGCGATTAAAGACCATCAGCGGCCGATTACTGCCTTGAAAGGAGATCTGCTCTGGTCAAGTCGAACCGGACACATTCAATTGAGACAGTTCATAGTTAATCGGTGACAAACTACCATTGGCAGTGTGTAACCGATCTTTGTTGTAGTAGCGGATGTAATCCGCGACATCGTACTTCATGTGCTCTCGTGTAGGTTGAGATACTTTTAAAATCCAGTCATGCTTCAGGCTGCTAAAAAAACGTTCAACCACCACATTGTCCCAACAAGCACCTACGTCTCCCATCGACGAGCGTAGGCCATGATTTTCTAATAAATGTCGGTGCGACTTGCTCGTGTACTGTGACCCGCGGTCACGGTGAAACACTAAACCCTTGTTAGGTTGGCGTAGGTTAACGGCTTTTATCAACGCTTTCTTCACCAGATTAGTCGTCATGCGTTTATCTATGGACCAGCCAACAATACGCCGTGAATATAAATCCATGACAATGGCTAAATACATCCACCCTTCGCCTGTTCTTAAGTAGGTAATATCACCGGCCAAAACATCATTGGCGGCGACCGGATTAAAGTTCTGATTCAACAAGTTATCCGCTACTGCATCGCTATGCTGACGGTTTGTCGTGACTCTATAGGCGGTACGCTGTGTGACGCGAGCTATGGTCAAATCTGGTGTATAAGCCATCAATCAGCTTCCTGTTCAACTCGGATCCCATCTTTAAATTGCACACCTTCAATTACATCGGCGAGCAGTTGATAGCCTCTTAAGCGGTGCCATCTTTTTTGTGCAGTGTGCATCAACTTAAATGCCATGGCCAACGTCGTTAATCGACTACCGCAGTTCTTTGTTCTCGTGGTTCTAAGCCGCACTGTGGCAAACACCGATTCAATCGGGTTGCTGGTTCGTATATGCCCCCAGTGTTCCGCAGAAAAATCATAAAAAGTCAGCATCTTGTCTCGGTCTTTTTGTAAGCAATGTATCGCTTTCGGGTACTTATCCTCATATTTTCGCAAGCATAAATCAAAGGCTTTTTCGGCATTGGTTCGAGAGTCAGACATCCAAATATCATGCAGATTCTCTTTGACTTTAGGCTGTATCGCCCTAGGCACTTTGTTGAGCACATTGGCGGTCTTGTGCACCCAACAACGCTGGTGCTTCGTCGTTGGCCAATGCTTGGTAATGGCCTTCCAGAAGCCTAGTGCACCGTCACCAACGGCCACCTCTGGCGGCACCGTAAAACCTTGTTCTGTGAGCTGCTCTAACAACTCTAACCAGCTCGCTTCTGACTCACGGTAGCCATCCGTAAGCCCAATGACTTCCTTACGACCTGTGCTGTCGGAACCCATGATCACCAGCAAGCAAAGCTTGTCGTCTTGCCTTACGTTGCAATAAACACCGTCGGCCCAAATGTACACATAGCGCCGCTTTGATAAATCGCGCTTACGCCACTGACCATATTCGCTTTCCCAAGTTTGCTTGAGGCGGCTTATGGTATTGGAGGACAAACCTTTGGCATCAGCGCCAAGCAAACCTGCCAGTGCGTCCCTGAAGTCGCCTGTAGAGATGCCTTTCAAGTACAACCAGGGCAGCAGCTCTTCAATGGTCTTCGCTCGCTTCAAGTACGGTGGTACCAAACCGCTGTTAAACTTGATGCCTTGCCCGGTACGATCTCTTACTTTGGGAACCTTGACCCAATATCACCAAGCCCTGTTTGGATCATACGTTCCGGCAGGTGCCCATTGCGCACAACACCTTGTAAGCCTGATTCTCTCAGCAACCCTTGGTATTGTGCTAACAGGGTGGCGACTTCCGCCTCTATGGCTTGGGCTAATAGTTGCTGGGATCCGGTATGTAAAAGCTCAGAAAGGACATCTCGCGCTGGCCTATTGAGCCCGACAATATTATCATTCTTCATGTAGCGTACTCTTGTTGGTTGGTGATCGGCTAGGATCTTTTCCTTCCAACAGGATATACTGCTTTAATTCCTCATACACCAGAAATGACTATACCTCGCCTCACCGAGATCACCACCGTGTGCATCCCCTACAGCCAGTGGTGGACGGCCCGCAGATGGCCCAGGTCGTCGGTCCGCCGGGCGAAGAGATCTACTGCGACGAATGGGGCTGGGTAAAAATCTAGTTTCCC
The DNA here is from genome assembly GCF_022530855.2 of Candidatus Vondammii sp. HM_W22. Taxonomy (GTDB): domain Bacteria; phylum Pseudomonadota; class Gammaproteobacteria; order Chromatiales; family Chromatiaceae; genus Vondammii. The sequence goes on from NZ_CP099567.1 coordinate 2,412,754, forward strand.
TGGGACCGCTACGGCAAAAGCAACGACTTCTCGAGCTGCTGGATCCGGGTCTCGCAAAACTGGGCCGGCGGCGCCTGGGGCCAGATGGCGATCCCGCGCATCGGCCACGAAGTGATCATCGACTTCCTGGAAGGCGATCCGGACCAGCCGATCGTCACCGGGCGCACCTACCACGCGGTCAACCCGCCGCCCTACGAACTGCCGCGGCACAAAACGCGCATGACCCTGAAATCCAGCACCCATAAGGGTGAGGGGTATAACGAACTGCGGTTTGAAGATCAAAAAGAGAAAGAAGAGATCTTCATCCATGCGCAGAAAGACCAGAACAACGTGGTCAACCACGACGAGACCACTCAAGTGGGCCATGACCGGACAGAGGACGTCGGCCATGATGAGAGCATCCGCATCGGCCATGACCGCACTGAGAGCGTGAAACATGACGAAAAAATCTCGATAGGAAACGATCAAAGCCATCAGATTGGGCGAAACCAGAAGAGCCAGATCGGCAAAGACAAAGTCGTCAGCATCGGCAATCACAAACACGAAGAGATCGCGGCCGACTTCGAGCAGACCATCGGTGGTCACCTGAAACGCCGGGTGGGTGGACGGGTTGAACTGAAGGCCGGAGAAAAAGTCAGCCAGCAGACCCGTGTGTACCAGATCGAGACCAACGAGCGCTTCATTGTGAAGGGCCCGGCCGGTGCAATCATCATCGATGCGGGGGGTATCACCCTCAAAGGCAAGGTACAGATCAAAGGTGGGCTGGCTATAACCGGCGGTAGTGGCGGCGGCGGTGGTTACAGTGGCGCACCGTTCAGTGGTCAGCCGCTGTGCAAAATCTGCATGAGTGGAAAATAAACCATGGATCCGGTTACCTACTGGCAGCAACTGCTGGAAAAACACAGCCCCCCCTGGTGCAGACGGCCCTGATTATGTTCTGGCGGAAAGCAGCCTCAACTTCGATTTGTCGCTGCTCAGTGAGACCGCGCCATCACGCCCCATGCCACTGTTTGAAGACATGGCGATGGCTGAATATACCCCGCATCTTTACCGGATCGAAGCCGATGAAGCGCACAAGGAGGTGCTGCACCAGCTGCTTCAGGCAGGCATTGGCCAACATGGCCTGTGTTTTATCTGGAGCCCCCTCGACGGTGATGCCCTGCTAAGACACCTGCGCCGCCACTCTCAAGTCGAAGATGCCGATGGTCAACGCCATTGGTTACGCTACTGGGATCCGCGCGTCCTGCCATATCTGCAACAGGGGATGCAGCCACAACAGGCCGGATTTTTCTACAGCGGTATTCACCGCATCGGCTGCGAAGACTACCGCGACCCGCAGAAGCTCTGCCTGTTTCAGGAAAAGCACGGACCGCCGCCACGACACAACCGCGGGGCGGATGATTGGGGTGGGCCGGGCATACCCCTCCTGCCGCCGGGACTGGCCCAACAATTAATGCAGGGTTTTCAGGCCTACATCCACTACCGGCTGGCCAGGCATCTGTTTGATGACTACCCGAAAGCCGAGCAGATCCCCCTCGACGAGCTTGAGGCCTGGGTGCGGTCACAAAGCGAGACCTTGTTGAAAAGGGGGGTGGATGACGGCGAAATCCAGCGACGACTGATCAGCGCCGCCTGGGTTCAAGGGCAGGATCTGGCGGAGACAGGTCAAGACGCCAATGACCGCGGTCTTCACAGCTACAGCGAGACCCTGTGGCGGCAGGCCAGAGCAGACTATCACTCATCGACCGAGGAGTTGGAACATGGTATCACTGACTAATGCGAAAAAAGCCCCTATGGCGGTGCCCATTCTGTTTGTGCCGGGGATTATGGGGAGCCGTTTGTGTAATGAAGATGGTGAGGTTGTTTGGGATCCTCCTGAAATAGGCTTTTCCTTCAAATTCTTCGGCGCTATGGCGCAAGGTGTTTTCGATAGTCCCGATGACCGCAAACAGCGGTTGATAGGAGAACCGGGTGATGGCTTCAATAAAGACTTTCTGCACGTCGCCGGTACGACCACCAGCGCCAGCCATAAGGCTGATAAAAAATACTGGAAGGGGGTAGTAACGGCCCCGCCCGGGCCGGAGAAGATCCAGCTCAAGCCGACCCGGTCCAGTCTGCCGGTGGCGCTGAGTCTGGCGGAACAGCCCCACAGAAGCCGGGGCTGGGGCACGGTGCATTGGGAGAGCTATGGCCGTTTTCTGCAATCACTGGAGGACCGTGGGGCGGAGATCAGCCAAAGCACCGGCAACTGTCATGTCTACCTGCCGGTCTACGCCTGCGGCTACAACTGGACCGCCTCCAGTGCCGACTCAGCGCAAACCCTGTCTGACTGGATCGATGTCGCCAAGGCGGAGATGGCCGAACTGGGCCTGCCCGTGGAGAAGGTGCTGATCATCAGCCACTCCATGGGGGGCTTTGTCAGCCGCTACTGCACCATGGGCAAGACCGCCCGTGCCAAGGATGTCCATGCCATCTGCCATATCGCCATGCCAGACAACGGCAGCCCGGCTACCTACAAACGGATGAAAGCGGGCTTTGAGGGTAGCGAGAAAATTGTGCTGGGTGCCAACGGCCGGGAGGTGACGGCGGTGCTGGCCCATGCCCCCGGGGGGCTGGAACTGCTGCCCAATACCCACTACCGCCAGGCCGACGGCAGCCAGGGGTGCTGGCTGACCCTGGAGGACCGGGACGAGGCACTGCCGCTTTTTCAGGGTAGCCCCTATGACAGTGTTTATAAAGAGGCCGACAAGTGGTGGCGTCTGATCACCCCCGCCTGGGTGGAGCCGAGTGATGAGATTGATGATTTGGGAAAAAACAACTATTTAAAAGAGAATATCTTCAAAATGCGTTACTACAAGCCAAAATCTTCCACACCGAACTTGGTGAGCAAAAACACCCCAACACCTGGCTGATCTATAGCATCAATCCTGCCGCCGTGTGGGACAAGGTGCAGTGGAAGCTGGTACAGCGACAAGTCAGCCACCGCGTGGACGGTAGCTCCGACTTTACCGACGAACAGGTGAACCGCACCACGGCCAGGCTCCAGGCGCTTGCTCACAAGCCGGTATGCGATCCGGAGCGTGGCAAAGGCAACATCACCCTGGCCCGCGAGGTCAAAACCTGGCCGAGTGCCAGCGCTGAGACTGATACCGCTCTGGATCAGGTGTCTATCCAGCCCGGCAGTGCGGCCGGCGACGGTACGGTGCACCGTGGTGCCGGTGATCATGACGATGACCCGGGTATCCGGGAAAAAATCCCCATGAGGATCAGCGACGACCACCAGGCGATGGTGAACAACCAGGAGGTGCAAGACCATGTTGAAGATTTCATTAAAGTCATGCTGTGCAATTTTGCTCAGTGCAGTTTTACTGATTGGGGGGTGCAGCCAGATGGAACACGTGGAACTGAAGGTTAAGCAGTTGGATAAAGCACTGCCCCGCGACTGGCAGCCGGTCTGCCTGGGGCACTACAGTCTGAAGCTGCCGCCGCAGTGGCTGCCGCTGGAAAAAGATGATCTGCGCTTCGACGGCTATAAGTTCGAGATCGAAAAGGCCGTCTATGCCGGTGCGCTCTCGGCAGCGGTCAACGAGAAAGAGCAGGAGCTGGCGCGTCTGGAGGTGCCGGCTGGCCTCAAATCGGTGATCCATCGTGAGGAGGGGGATAGAAGAAATGAGTATTTGGTAGCGTATCGAAAAAGAGGGAAAAACAGTCCAGATTTATTGCAGATTGTGGGCTTAAAAATGACGGATAGCCATTTAGTTCGCTTTGAGAAAGCGGCTCTGGATGGTTACAAACAAGAGGGAGAGGATATGGTCGAGCAGAATCAGTGGTTTGCCGAAGACTACTCCGCAGGCCAACGCCTCCTGCGCCTCCTCGAACCGATCAAAAACCCGGCCAAACCGGGCCGGGGCTTCTGTCTTGACAATCAGGTGATCATTCGGGGTGAGTCGGTAACAAACACCGCTGACAGTTTGGATTTTTTCTATGCGGCGGACGATTATCTGTTCGATGTTTCAATCACAACCAACACCGGTGCCAAAGAGGGTTTTGACTTGTTCAAGAATCTCGAAAATATCGCCCGTCAGGAGGAGTATCAGGGAGAAGCTTGGCGAGCTAAGATCAATGGCATGGAAGGTGGTCTGGCGCGAGGAGTGGACCCGTACGATGGGTCGGTTCTCTACGGCTGGATGTATGTTGAATCCCTGCCCAATACCAGGCGCAAACTGATTATAAGAATCAGGTTGGAGGAGCGTAACAGCCCCTACATGGGAAAAAACAAGGACGAACTCGATATCCTGTTTTACAACATCCTGGGCAGTTTCCACCGTCGTGACAAATAACCGGAGTGGGTCGATATGCCAAACGTCAGCCTGATCGGACACTACCATAGCTGTCCGTTGAACGATCTGGGACCCGTACCCCATGTGGGTGGGCCGATCGTTACAGGTCAATCGATCTGTACGGTCAATGGCGTTACGGTTGCGGTTGTCGGCGATATCTGCCGATGCCAGACCGGTGCCAGCGACCCGATAGTCAGCGGCGCGGGGAATTTTACCATCAATGGAAAGACCGTCGCCCTGACCGGCAGTCGGACTGCCCATGGTGGTGTGCTGGTTGAAGGTGACGCCGCCTGTCGTGCCGTCTGAGATGAGGGCGTTGATCAGACCGGCCCAACGGGACCGCTACAACGTCTGACAGAGACCATCAGAGAACACGCCATCGCCATCTTCGCCGTAGACAGGAATCAGGATCTGTCGATACTGTTCCAGATCCTGGCGATTTCTCACGCCGGCAAAAATCGTCCATAACTGATCATGCAGGCGTGGCAGGCGCTTATACTCGGTACTCATCTGGTTGTATAAGTCATCGATATCCTCGATCTCATAACCGCCCTTGGTCCGGTTCCAGGAGACGCTGTAAATACATCCCTGTACGCTTGAAGGCGGCATCCCTGCCGCCAACACTCCTGGAAGTGGCATCTACATAGTCGACCCTGAAATATTCATTCCAGGCACTTAATAATACTGTTGTTTCTATTTTGCAAACAGGAACAACAGTATGGACATGATATTTTTCAGCACAAAAAGAACCTCCCTCATCCATTTTCTGAAGTTGAAGGCAGCCGCCGCCATAAGCAAGTTAATCTGATCCCCGGCAAAGCCTTTAAGAAAGTTCCTTTTTAGCCTGTGGTCACTCTTTAAGTGACCACAGGCTCAATGCCAGCTCGTCTTCTGAAACGTTTTCTGGCTAATGCCATGGCTTCTTCTGAGGTATTCTTCCTAGCAGGCTTTGGCGTTACTATCTGGGTGTCATTAACCTTTGATTTGCCCCGATAACCTCGATCAGCAATACCCACTTTGGGTACTCGATTGATGAGACGTTTCACCTGTGCCAAGACCTCAGGTACGGTGTGACCATCAAATACATTCTTCTCAAAAGCCAGGGCACCAATCACAATGCCCGCGTCCCTTGTGGTGGTGATTGATGCCTTGGTGCCAAACTCATAACGTTGCTGGGCCTTGCCTTTGCTCATACAGTAAACATGAGGTTCATGTAGGCTGTACAACTTGTTTTTATCAGCACGCTTCTGATTCAGCATGCGCTGGCACAGGGCGAACTTTTCTGCATAGAATTTCTGTTGTTCTGCGGTCATCTTACGCTGTATTTCACGCAGTAATCGGCCGCTGATGGTCTTTAATCGCTTGACGGCCTTACGTGCCTTTTTACGATTCCTCGGATGTGTGGCAAATCGGGTGGGGAGCTTGAGAATTTTTACTTCCTTCTCATGGCTTCGACTGAGCACGATACCTTCTGCTCGGGCCATCTTGAGTAACTGCCCGTGTATCTTTCGGTACTGCTTTGCGTCAGTTGGAAAGGTAATGTTTTTCTCTTGTACGGTAGTGTCGATACACATTTCATCTTCGATCGCCTTTTCTTGATGTAAGGCGATAGAGGCAGCCAGGATCTTTTCAAAACCTTCGTTGCCAATACGCTTTCTGAAGTAAGTCAGGTCGGAGGGGTCACAAGGAAGTTGCCATTGGAATTCGATCTCACCCGTAAAACTCGGGTAGTAGGGATTTTGTATCCAGCGTTGAATCAGAACCTCGTCACTGAGGTCTTCGAGAGGCCCTCCATTAGGCGGATGGGTTTTGAGGGCTTTCCAAGATGAGAATAAAGCGGGGCAAATTCAGCATCAAAATATGACCAGTCTATCTGTCTGGCCAGTAGCAAAAGTGGATGCTTGGGGTTCAGCTGATCCAGTAAGTTCTGGTGCAGGAAACTTTGCTGGTTGGGATTGTCTGTCTTGGGTTTGCTCAATTATCCACCTCTATTTCGTCCAGTTTTTCTCTGCTTTTACCCCTTTCCCGGACGTTTATTTTATCAAATTTAGACGCTTATTTTATATAAATCATTGCGTTATGAATATTTCAGGGTCGACTAAATAGGGCACCCTGTTTGCGTTTGTTATTAATTCCTACCGAAGATCTGTAACTACTGTTTTTTGGCCAAGCACTATTGCACCACCGTATCAATAACCAGATCGATTGCACTCCCCTTCTCTACTTTTACCGGCGCAACTTCACCCTGGATATCACCACTGCCCGCAGTGGGGCCACCAGAACGGGAGATGCGAGCGCCCACCAGCACCTCTTTGAAGTTGGAGAGTTTCATCTGCGGTGTCATCGCCTGGGCATCACTGAGCGTCACGGTGAGAGGAAGATCTTTCACCTTAAGCCGAACGACAGCCAGCGGCATTTTCGGGCCCTCTATGGCACGGGCAAAAACAAACATACTCTCTTCCGGCCCAACTTTACCTTCCAATCCAGGCGCCAGACTCAGTTTCACAGAAATAGCCGCAGCCGTTACCTGCCCGGCAACCACACTATTGTCCACTTGGACCACATTCGCTGCACCACCAACCTTCTGCTGGGTCTTCGCTTTCAGAGACGCAACTTGTTCACGGGAGGCCGGATCATCCTCAACCAGCGGCTCCAGAAGCGACCAGTATTGCAGGGATTTGCTGTAGTTACCGGATTGATCCTCCACTATTGCAGCCAACCAAAGCGCGGTGGTATTGGTAAGATCAAGCTTAACCGCCTTGCGTACCAACTCAGCCGGCCGGCCACTCATATCCCCACCGGCAGACATCGACAAGGCATCAGCCAAAGAGAGCAGCACCATGGGCTGATCACCGATCAGTTTGTATACCTTGTCGTAAGCCTCTGCCGCCTGGGCGTAACCTTTCAGTGCCATTTGGGTTCGGCCGAGCAGATACCAGCCTTCGGCATCATCCGGATTTTCGGCCAGACGGGTATTCAGTGTGGCGAGCATCTCCTCTACCGATGGAAGCTCGCCCTGTCGTTCAGTCCCACTGCCATGACCGGCGATCTGCGGTTCCAGCAGTTGAGGGGAACCGAGCTGATAGTAGATTGATATAGCCAGGACGGGGATTGCGACCGCCAGCAGACCCATGGCCATACGACCGGAACTCGTTGAATTCTGCGTTTCAGCTTCAGCGACATCATCGCTCTTTTCAATATCAAACAGCAGTGACTGCTCAAGCTCCAGCTTTGACTGTTCGAACTGCTGCTGATCGATGAGACCTTCGGCCAACCCGGCCTCAAGCTCAGCCAGATGTTCGCGGGCTATGGCTACATTCTGCTGTTCACGATCCAGGGAATCGGTTCGTGGTTTACGCAGCAATGCAGGGGCAAGTATCGCCAGAGCAGCCAGGATCATGACCACCGTGCTTATCCAGAACATCATCATAACTTGGTATCTTCGTTGTCGAGCAGGCTTTTTGCACGCTCAAGATCTGTTGGGTCAATGTCAGGCTGTTTCTGACGGCCCGACCGGCGAATAAAAATAAACAGTACCAATATACTGCCACCGAGAATAACAAATGGACCTATCCAGAGCAGGGCCGTGGAGCTCTTAAAAGGGGGACGATAGAGGATGAAATCGCCATAGCGCTGGACCATATAGACCACCACCTCTTCAGTGGTGGAACCCTGTTGCACCATATCGTAAGTCTGCTGCCTTAGATCCTGAGCCAATTCGGCATTCGAATCCGCCAGGTTCTGGTTCTGACAAACCAGACAGCGCAGCTCTGCAATCAGCTGCTTATAGCGCGCCTCCTTAACCGGATCGTCAAACTGATGGACTTCAAACTTGGCAACGGCCGACAGAGTAAAAAGCATCAACAACAAAAATAATAGCCCGCGTCTCATTATCAAGATCCTTTCAGCTTATGTATCAACGGCAGAATAGTCTCATCAAGAGATTGATCTGTTACCGGTCCGATATGTTTGTAGCGGACGACACCCTGCTGGTCGATAACAAAGGTTTCAGGTACGCCATAAACACCCCAGTCGATCCCCGCTTTCCCCTCAATATCCATTGCCGATGCAAGATAGGGGTTACCCAGCCGTTTCAGCCAGCGCCTGGCATCTTCCGGTTGGTCCTTATAGTTAAGACCGACCACATCCATCAACTTCATATTTGCCAGGCGGTTGATCACCTTGTGCTCGGCCCTGCAGGAGACACACCAGGAGGCCCAGACATTGAGCAGCCAGACCTTTCCCTTCATATCATCCGGACTGATAGTGGCACTGGTATCATGGAGCTGATCCAGTGTGAATGCCGGCGCAGGCTTTCCTATAAATGGAGAAGGCACCTCTCTTGGGTCCAGCGTCAAGCCAATATCCAGGAAGACCACCATCACCAGGAAGACACCCAGCGGAATCAGATAACGTGCTTTCACTGGTTTTTAATTCCTCTTTAATTTTTACCGCGAAATAGTCGCAGTTGTTACGACGGCTCTGCCGTCACACCTTTTGAAGCAGCCATCCGGGACTTTTTGGAAGCCCGAAAATAGCGCCGGTCAGTCGCTGCCAGCAGTCCGCCCAAGGCCATGAAAATACCACCCAACCAGATCCAGCGGATAAAAGGCTTGTAATAGAGCCGCAGACTCCATGCGCCCTGACTGCCCAGGGGCTCACCCAAAGCGACAAAAAGATCCCGGGTTATTCCATCGTCAATACCCGCCTCGGTCATCGGCATGCCGCTACGGTAATTTCGCTTCTCGGGATAGAGTGTGGCAACCGATTGCCCATCACGCGTTATAACCACTTCACCACGGCTTGCAGTGTAGTTGGGGCCATTGAAGTCGTTGACGCCATTGAACCGGAAGTCGTAACCACCCAGGCTGTAGGTCTCTCCGGGATTCAGCTGAATATCTTTCTCTTCGTTATAGATAGAGACCAGCGCAATACCCACGATAAATATAGCAACACCTGTGTGGGCTATCACCATACCCCAGCCGCCTCTCGAAGTATTACGCAACGCCTGAAAAAGCGGGCGCCCGCCGCTTGCCCGGTCGAGCAGCCACTGCAGTGTCGTCAGGATAACCCACAGCGCCAATACCAACGCCAGCACGGCACCCCATGAGAAGTAGGGGGCGAAGGCAAACGTCAAGGCGAATCCACCCACCAAGCTGATCAACAGAGACCAGCGAAGCTTGATGAACAGCCGCATGGCACCATCCTGTTTCCAGCGCGTAGCAGCACCTATGCCCATCAGCACGGCCAAAGGCACCGTCAGCGGGATAAAGACGCTATTAAAATAGGGAGGTCCCACCGAAATCTTACCGACACCCAGGGCATCCAGTACCAGCGGATAGAGTGTACCCAGTAGGATACTGCTGGCGACCACTACCAGGACGACGTTATTGAGTAACAGGCAGGTCTCCCGCGATATCAGCTTGAAGCTGACCGTACTGCGGATCTGAGAGGCTCGCCAGGAGTAGAGCATCAGGGAGCCGCCGATCACCACGCCGAGGAACAACAGGATAAAGATACCCCGCCCCGGATCGGTGGCAAAAGCGTGTACTGAGGTGAGCACACCGGAACGCACCAGGAAGGTACCCAACAGACTGAGCGAGAACGCAAAGATCGCCAAGAGTACGGTCCAGGCTTTGAAAGCACCCCGCTTCTCGGTCACAGCCAGGGAGTGCACCAGTGCGGTGCCCACAAGCCATGGCATAAAAGAGGCGTTCTCAACCGGATCCCAGAACCACCAGCCGCCCCAGCCCAGTTCGTAGTAAGCCCACCAGCTACCCAGGACTATTCCCATGGTCAAAAAGACCCAGGCAATATTGGTCCAGGGACGTGACCAGCGTGCCCAAGCGGCATCCAGCCGGCCACCCAACATCGCGGCAATAGCAAATGCGAAAGCCACTGAGAAACCCACATAACCCATATAGAGCATGGGTGGGTGAATGGCCAGTCCGGGGTCCTGAAGCAGGGGATTGAGGTCCCTGCCCTCCAAGGGCGGATTAGGCAGCCGATCGAAAGGATTGGAGGTAAACAGCATGAACAGCAGGAAGCCAATACTCACCATGCCCATAACGCCAATCACCCGGGCCAGCATCGCCTCGGGCACATTGCGGTTGAACAGGCTCACGGCACCGGTCCAGATCGCGAGCGTCAAGGCCCAGAGCAGCAGCGAACCCTCATGGGCACCCCAGACGCCGGAGATCAGATAGATCATCGGCAACGACGTATTGGAGTTGGTGGCTACATAGACCACAGAAAAATCATGAACTATAAATGCATAGGTGAGGCAACCATAAGCGATTAGCATAAAAAACAGCTGCGCCCGGGCTGTAGGCCGAGCTAGTGCAACCCAGCCCTGAATACCCTTGTGTGCCCCGATGACGGGGAAAACAGCCTGTGCCAGCGCCATGCAAAGCGCCAGAATAAGTGCCATATGTCCAATTTCAGGAATCATTCTATAGTCCCGGCAACGCCTTTTTCATTAGCCTTTTCCAAGGCATCAGCCACCTCTGGTGGCATATAATTCTCGTCATGCTTGGCCAGCACTTCATCAGCCACGAAAATACCGTTTTGATTCATCCGGCCCTGGGCGATAACGCCCTGTCCCTCTTGAAACAGGTCCGGCAGAATACCCGTGTACTCCACATTCACACGATGCGCGTTATCAGTTACCACGAAACGCACCGTCAACTCCTCACCCCGTCTCAGGGTGCCACTCTCGACCAGTCCACCCAAGCGGAAAACATGGTCCTCCGGCGCCTTGTTCTCAGCAACCTCAGACGGGGAGAAAAAATAGGATAGATTACTGTCCAGGGCGTTGAAGACCAGCCAGGAGGCCAAACCCAGCAGAACCAGTCCAGCTGCCAGAAATCCCAGTCTTTTATGTCGAGCCTTCATCTTCTTTCCTCTGCATCCAAACGAACGATGCGTGAAATTCTTTGCAGGGTGGCGCGCCGACCGCCCCTAACTATAACCGGCTCAATCACCATAAACAGTACGGTAACGCCAAAAGAGCCCCACACATAGAGAGCGTAGCCCCCCATATTAAAAAACTCGGAAATCGTCATCTTTTTATCTCCGGCAATTCACTTACCCAGGTGGTATCCCGCTCCCGCTCAAGGATAATGGTACGCACCCGGGCCATGGCCACCGCAATGGTGTATGCCCAAAAGCCCAGGGCCATAATCAGCATAGTCCAGAGCATGACCGCGCCCATACTGGAGCCGTTTTTCAGGCTGATGGTCGCACCCTGATGCAGGGTGTTCCACCACTGCACCGAATAGTAGATGATAGGGATATTAACCACCCCCACCAGAACCAGCAGTGCTCCGGCACGATCAGACCGGCGGGTATCATCGATAGATCCCTGCAGGGCGATAAGTCCCATATAGAGAAACAGCAGAATCAACTCGGAGGTAAGCCGCGCATCCCAAACCCACCAAGTACCCCACATCGGCTTGCCCCAGAAGGCACCGGTCCAGAGGGCGAGAAAGGCAAAGATGGCACCCGTGGGTGCCAGGGCCGTGGTCAGCATGGCAGAGAGCCGGGTGTTGAACACCAAGCCGATGCCGGACCAGAAAGCCATCATCAGATAGATGAACATCGACATCCAGGCCGCCGGCACATGGACGAATATAATGCGATAGCCTTCACCCTGCTTGTAGTCTGTGGGTGCAACGAAGAAGCTCATATAAAGCCCGATGCCAATCAGCACCACTGCAATAATGCTGAAAAGCGGGATCAATTTTCCCGCCAGAGGGTAGAAGGTGGCGGGAGATGAATATTTATACCATTTGTTCAGTCGAAAGCTCATTGAAAATTCTGTTATCCCGTAAGATGCGAAGATTTGATAGCGGATGGCCCCGTTTGTTCCCACTGTCGAGAGAAAATAGCCAACCAGTTCCTCTTTATACCTAGTTTTATCCAGCAGAAAACTTGATGAAAAACAATATCATTTCCTTGCTTATTCTGCGGAAATCCGCAGTGCTGCCGTTGCCGCAAAAGGTGCAAGCAACAGGGCGAATATCAGGATCGCGCCCAGCATTGATATGTGTCCCTGTCCGTCAAGCCCTGAAGCGATCGCCTCCACCGCTCCGGCACCAAAAATCAATACAGGAATATAGAGCGGTAACACCAGCAGGGAGATGAGCACCCCTCCGCCACGCAGCCCCAGCGTCAATGCTGCCCCGATGGCACCTATCAAGCTTAATGCCGGGGTTCCCAACAGCAGGGAGATGAGCATCACCTCAATCGCCTCTGCCGAGAGGTCGTACTGCAGACCGAGCAGCGGCGCCATCAGCACCAGCGGCAGTCCGGTCACCAGCCAGTGTGCGGTAATTTTGCCTAGTACCAACATGAACATCGGCTGGGGTGTCAACAACATATGTTCCAGGGTGCCATCATCGAAGTCAGCCGAAAACAGCCGTTCCAGAGCCAGCATCGAAGCCAGCAGAGCGGCTACCCAGAAGACGCCCGGGGCGATCAACCGCAGGGTGGACATCTCCGGGCCTATACCCAGAGGAAAAAGGCTGACCACAATGACGAAGAAGAAGAGCGTAGTAAAGATATCCGAGCGCCGGCGAACCGCCAGCAGCAGATCGCGGAAGACAATCGTGCGAAAGGTCTTAAACATCACCTTCTCCCTTCCAGCCCAACTGCAGCTCCTGGACTTGCCCTTTGGTGATCTTTACCTCCTGATGAGTGGTAAGAATCACCATACCGCCAGCATCCACATGGCTCTGGATAATCGACTGCAGGAACCCAACCGCCGCCTTGTCGAGGGCGGTGAAAGGTTCATCCAGCACCCAGAACTTGGCTTTATTGAGCAGCAAACGGGCCAGTGCCATCCGGCGCTTCTGCCCTTGGGAGAGCGCCCGTACCGGCAGGTCTTCATGGCCGCGCAAGCCCATCTTCTCCAGCGCATCCCAGGCTTGATCCTGATCGATGGATAATCCATCCAGTACGCAACTGATACGCAGGTTCTCAACCCCCGTCAGATCATCTTTAGTACTGTTTTTATGGCCGACATAGAGCAGCTCCCGGGTGAAGTCCTCGCCCCGCTTGCGGATCGTCTCGCCGTCCCAGAGCACCTCGCCCTGAGTGGGTTGTATCAGCCCGCAAAGGGTGCGCATCAGCGTCGTCTTGCCACTGCCATTGTAACCATGCAGGTGCAATAGTGTCCCCTGTTCAAGAGAGAAGCTAAGCTCTGAGAACAACTTGCGGTCGCCCCGTATGCACTCCAAATCAACAACTTCGAGCATTTAACGTCCAATCGCCATCGATAAAAACGCCTAATTGTACACAGGCCGGTTGATCTTTCCCATATACTTCAAGTTATTAGGCGATTAGGCGATTAGGCGATTAGGCGAGGATGCTTCAAAATGTGAGCGGCTATACTTCTCTTCTGGATGGCAGCAGTGAAAACGGTAGAATCCTCACCTTGAGTATCACATACAGAGAGTTAAGACATGCCACAGAGTCATCGGGGCGAACGCATCGTACTCGCCAGTAACAACGCTGGGAAGGTGCGGGAGATCAACCAACTGCTCACTGAGCAGAAGATTCAGGTGATACCCCAGAAGGAGTTCGACATCCCTGAAGCGGAAGAGACCGGCCTGACATTTGTGGAAAATGCCATACTGAAGGCCCGTCACGCCTGCAGCCTCAGTGGCCTGCCCACCATTGCAGACGACTCCGGCCTTGAGGTAGATGCACTAAAAGGCGCCCCCGGCATCTACTCCGCACGCTTCGCCGGCCCTGGCTGCGATGACCAGGATAATAATAGAAAGCTGCTTGAAGCGCTAAAAGATGTCCCGGAACAGGAGCGTACTGCCCGCTTCCAATGTGTGATGGTTTATATGAGTCACGCTGAAGACCCGACACCGATCATCTGCCAGGGAACCTGGGAGGGGCGCATTTTGCAACTCCCCCAGGGAGATAGCGGTTTTGGCTATGACCCATTGTTTCTGGTGCCGGACGAGCAGTGTAGCTCGGCTGAACTGAGCCCGGAAAGAAAGAACCAGTTGAGCCATCGCGGCCAGACGCTGAGAAAGCTGCTGACGGCACTTTCATAGAAAAGACTGTTACATACGCCTGTGGGCTACGTGGATGTATACCGGGCCTTTCGATACCCTAAACAAGAAAAGAGAATATTCAATGTCCAAACGTTGGGCTTATCTGATGCTCAGTGGTTCCGCGCTGTTCTGGTCAGGCAACTTTGTTCTGGGCCGGGCAGTGATAGCGGATATCCCACCCATCACCATGTCCTACTAGCGCTGGAGTATCGCACTGGCACTGATTCTGCCGTTCACCCTGAAATCCCTGATCAGCCAGTGGCCGATCATACGCACCAATCTGTCCCTGCTGCTGTTTATGGGAACCTTAAGCGTTGCCGGATTCAACACCTTTGCCTACCTTGGGCTCCAAGAGACTACAGCGACCAATGCCATACTGATCAATAGCTTTATACCTATTCTGATCATTCTGTTTTCCCGCATCATACCGGGCACCTCCATCAGTCTGCTGAAACTTCTGGGTGTTCTGATCTCCTCAGCCGGCGTGATGCTTCTGCTGACAAGGGGTAGCCTGGATAATCTGCTGGGATTTCAGATCAACCGGGGGATTTGTGGGTACTCGCCGCCGCCGTATGGGCCGTCTATTCGATCAGTCTGCGCTGGCGCGCCATAGCAGCTCTCAGCACCGGCGTTTCTGCTGTTCACGATGATCACGGGGGGCCTGATACTGGCTCCGGTCTATTGGTTCAACCTGCTTAACGAACCCGCCATGGCGGTCAACACCAATAATCTGATGGCCATCAGTTATGTCGCGCTGTTCGCCTCCATCGGCACTTACCTGTGCTGGAACCAGGGTGTAAAGATGGTCGGTGCCAGCATCGCCGGTCAGTTCATCCACCTGATGCCGCTGTTCGGCACAGCCATGGCCATTATTTTTCTGGGGGAGCAGCTGTTCTGGTTCCATCTCATTGGGGCGCTTGCCATTGCTTCGGGAATTTTGCTTTCACTGCAGACGGTTAAATAAAAACCGGCAACGATTACCCCGTTGTTTGCGCTGGCTGGATGATGGCGAATGAGAGAGGGTTATTGCCAGTGTTTAACTGAGCTAACTTTCAAAACACCTCAGCAGCGATTGTTTCAAGATCGGTATGCCTGACGTCCATCCCTTTTGCCAGAAAGACGACAAAGCCGGCGATATTCTTGGCATGACCACCTGCACGTTCCAATGCACGGAGCCCCAGCGTGACATCCGTGACATGGCCGACACAGCGGGAATCCTCCATCAGAAAGGTCGACAAGCGTCGCAGTGCAGATTTGAAATCATTCTCCAGCTCGAGATTCATCTCAATCACTTTCAGCGCCAAACCGAGATCAAGCTGATCGAATGATTCGATCGACTTGGCTACCATGCTGTCAACAACGGCCGCCATTTTCGGAATATCAGTGAGCAGTTGCTCATTTGGCTGGCCGTTATCGCCATCATAAAGATGCAGTGTAAGGCACGCTATCCAACGCGCCTGATCACCAACACGCTCAAGGTCATTGACGATTTTCCCAACCGTCAGGATCTCCCTCAGATCTTTAGCAAGTGGCTGCCGTTTGGCGATGATATGGACAATCTGATCATCCGACTGGATATCAAGGGCGTTGATCTCCCGATCATTATCAATCACCATTTGCGCCCGCTCTATATCTTTCTCTTTCAGCGTTATCACCGCATCACGAAGCTGCTGACATCCCATTTCGGACATATGTATCACCAGCTGATGCAGATGCGTCAACTCGTCGTTGTAGTTGGATACTGTGTGCCCTTCGGTCATCTCATTCATCTGTCTTTCCTTTAATCATCAACCAAAACGACCGGTGATATAGTCTTCTGTCAATTTATGCAGGGGGTTTGTAAACATATCGTCTGTGTTACCCACTTCCACCAGCTTACCCAAGTGAAAATAGGCTGTGCGCTGAGACACCCGCGCTGCCTGCTGCATGGAGTGGGTGACAATGGCAATGGTGTAATTTTCCCGCAGCTCATCGATCAGCTCTTCGATCTTTGCAGTGGCGATAGGATCAAGTGCAGAGCAGGGCTCATCCATCAAAATCACTTCGGGAGAGACGGCAATGGTACGTGCGATACAGAGCCGCTGCTGCTGGCCACCTGAGAGGCCGGTGCCGGTATCGTTGATCCGGTCCTTGACTTCATTCCAGAGACCGGCTCTCTGTAGTGAGGATTCGACAATCTCATCCAACTCGGTTTTACTCTCTGCCAAACCATGAATACGCGGTCCATAGGCGACATTGTCATAGATCGACTTGGGAAACGGATTGGGTTTCTGAAAAACCATTCCAACTCGGGCACGCAGCGGTACGACATCCAGCGATTTGTCGTAGATATCCAGATCATCGAGAAAAATGGTGCCGGTTACACGGCAGATATCGATGGTGTCATTCATTCTATTCAGACAACGCAGAAAAGTGGATTTACCACAACCGGAGGGGCCGATCATGGCGATCACCTCATTTCTGCCGATATCCAGTGTGACATTCTGAATGGCGTGGGTATCGCCATAGTAGACATCGACAGCCCGGGTGCTCATTCTGGGGTTGGCCACCGTGACCTCACCCACGGTATCCCCCACTACACGTGACTCCACCTCGGAACTCTTGAAACCCTCAGCTATCACGGCCGGGTGAGCCTCACTCCCAGGGGTCAATTCATTAACGGTTGGATTAAGCATCGTTCACCTCTCCTGTTTCAGGTCTACCAGCGCTGCTCAAATCGCTTGCGCAGTATGACAGCCAGAATGTTCATAAAAATCAGAAAACCGAGCAGCACCATAATCGCTGCCGAAGTCTTCTCCATAAATGCCCGCTCGGGACTGTCTGCCCAGAGAAAGATCTGCACCGGCAGCACGGTTGACGGATCGAGGGGACCACCCGGGATATCGACAATGAAGGCGACCATACCGATCATCAGCAGAGGTGCCGTCTCACCCAACGCCTGGGCCATGCCGATAATGGTGCCGGTGAGCATACCCGGCATAGCCAGGGGCAAAACATGGTGATAGACCATCTGCATCTTCGATGCACCGATACCAAGTGCCGCATCGCGAATCGAGGGAGGCACCGACTTCAGAGCCGCCCTACTGGCGATGATAATGGTTGGCAGGGTCATCAGGGTCAGCACCAGACCACCCACCAACGGAGCAGATCGCGGCAACCCGAAGAAATTGATGTAGACTGCAAGACCCAGCAGACCAAAAACAATGGAGGGAACCGCTGCTAGGTTATTGATATTGATTTCAACCAGATCGGTCCAGCGATTGCGAGGGGCAAACTCCTCTAGGTAGACCGCGGATGCCACACCAATGGGAAAAGAGAGAAGCAGTGTCACCAGCAGCGTATAAAGCGAACCCATCACGGCCCCCCCGATACCTGCCAGCTCCGGTTCCCGGGAATCCCCCCCGGTGAGAAACGCCGGGTTAAACTGTGTCTCAATACTCGCTGCCTGCTCCAGAGACTCCACCCATGAGATCACCTGATCACTCACCCGGCGCTCTGATTCCGGCAGTTTGCGGTCGATGTGCCCTTTTACCAGCATATCGATATCATCATCCGCCGGTAGCCAAACTTTCTGCTGGCTACCGATAAGCTGCGGATCGGAAAGCACCATCTCCCGCAACAGAAGTGAAGCACCGAAGCTCATCAGCTTGTAGAGCTTTCGTTTATCCCTGCGTCCGGTGACATCAGGGAACCGCTCCTTCAATGCCCCTTTGATCAATCCCGCATAATTCGCACTGGACAGCGTCGCTATCTCACACTCACCAGAGGAGTCAAGCTGCTGCTCGCTAAAGTCGATATCCAGCAGTATCCGGGTCTGCATGAAAGCGCCGTAGCCATTGTACACAATATTGACAAACAGGAAGGCGATAAACAGCACCCCCAAGGCCACTGCACTAACACCCATCCGGTGGAACCTGCGTTCCCTAGCATAGCGTTTATCCAAACCGGCATTCACCTTATCGATCGTGCTCACTGTTTTGGGGTTATTCATACTCTTCCCGATATTTTCTTACGATGTGGAGGGCGGCAATATTGAGCGCCAGGGTCACGACAAAGAGCAGAAGACCAAGGGCGAAAGCCGCGAGCGTCTTGGTGCTGTCGAACTCCTGATCACCCACTAGCAGCGTCACTATCTGCACGGTAACCGTAGTGACACTCTCCAACGGATTCGCCGTGAGATTGGCGGAGAGACCCGCCGCCATTACCACGATCATGGTCTCACCGATAGCTCTTGAAACAGCCAGCAACACACCACCAACAATACCCGGCAGCGCTGCGGGCAGAATCACCTGCTTGACGGTTTCAGAGTGTGTGGCGCCGATACCCAGCGAGGCATCCCGCATCGACTGGGGAACCGCATTGAGGGCATCGTCCGACAGGGATGAGACAAAAGGGATTATCATGATCCCCATGACCAGCCCTGCTGCCAGGGCACTCTCCGATGAAACATCGAGCCCTATCAGCGAGCCACTGTCACGGAGAAACGGAGCCACTGTCAGCGCCGCAAAAAAACCATAAACCACGGTAGGAATACCCGCCAGAATTTCCAGCAGAGGTTTTGCCATAGCACGGATTTTATGGCTGGCATACTCAGAGAGATAGATTGCCGACATCAGCCCGATGGGGACGGCAACGGTCATCGCGATCAACGCGATCATCAGGGTCCCCGCAAACAGGGGAATAGAACCAAATGCGCCGGAAGAGCCCACCTGGTCTTCCCGGATGGCCATCTGTGGGCTCCACTCAAGACCAAACAGGAAATCCATGAGCGGCACCTTGCCAAAAAAGCGTATCGCCTCAAACAGCACCGACAGGACGATGCCGATGGTGGTAAAGATCGCCAACATGGAACAGGCTATCAGCGCCCATTTCACGGTACTCTCCACCCGATTCCTCGCCCTGAAAGAGGGTGAAACTCTGCGCCAAGCCAGAGTAAAACCTGCCAGTGCGACAGATAGCGTCACCACGGCAAGGGCAGCCAGCCCGGTTCTCTCCAGGCTAAGGTAATGATCAGCAGCGGCCTGTATCACAGGGCTGGCTTCGCCAGAAACGATATTGCCCCCGGCGAGGTTGCGAATATCGTTCACCACCAGCCCCAACTCGCCCTCGCTCAGGTTGCGAAGGGTATCCGGCAGTCCAGATACAATAAGATCGACAATCAGGGTGGACTGCAGGGAGGTCCAGAGTGAAAAAAACGCCAGCGCCGGCAGGCCGCACCAGAGCGCAACATAAAAGCCGTGAAAGCCAGGCAGTGAATGGAGTTTTTTAAAGCCACCATGGGTGCTGGCTAAACTGTAACAACGGCGGCGGCCCAACTGATAGCCAACTGCCATCAGAACAATGAGCAAAAGGATTAACGTGGTGTTCTGCATAGCCATAGAATCCTGCATTGACGGCGACGGAGGCCGACTCGGCAGAGCCGGCCCCCACTACTGCAACTGACCGCTGGAAACAGCCTTTACTTCATCACTGTCAGTGACTTGATATCAGCCGCGTACTTGGCACGCTCGGCGCTCGGCATCGGGATCATTCCTTTATCTGCCAGATATCCCTCATCACCCCAGGCCTTCTCGCTGGAGAACTCGGTCAGATACTCTTTAATACCTGGAATCTTCCCTACATGGGCTTTCTTCACGTAAAAGAAGAGGGGGCGGGAAACAGGATATGAGCCATCGGCAATACCTTCAAACGTAGGCGCAACACCATTGATCAGGGAACCCTGAACTTTATCGGAGTTCTGATCGAGGAAACTGTAGCCAAAAATTCCCAGCACTTTAGAATTGGTCTCCAGCTTCTGCACAATCAGGTTGTCATTTTCACCGGCTTCTATGTAAGGACCATCTTCACGAATGGTGTGACAGAGGCTCTTGTAAGCCTTCTTATCTTTTTTCTTCATCGCCTTGATCCAGCTAAAGGTTTTGCAGCCACCTTCCATCGCCAGCTCGACAAAGGCATCCCGAGTACCTGAGGTTGGAGGCGGACCCAGCACTTCGATCTTGGAATCAGGCAGGGAAGCGTTGACCTCCTTCCATGTTTTATATGGGTTAGCAACCGACTTCTCTCCACCTTTTGGATCGGGCACATGCTTCGCCAGAGCCAGAAACAGATCCTTGCGGGTCAACTTCATCTGTGCCACTTTTTTTGAATTGGCCAGAACAATTCCATCATAGCCCACCTTCACTTCAATGATGTCGTTGACCCCATGCTCCGCGCAGCGTTTGATCTCAGAAGACTTGATAGCCCTGGAAGCGTTGGTGATATCAGGATGTTCGACACCCACGCCGGCACAAAACAGCTTCAAACCACCGCCTGATCCGGTGGACTCAATTTTAGGGGTCTTGAATTTGCTGGTCCTGCCAAATCTCTCGGCAACCACCGTGGCAAAGGGATAAACGGTGGAGGAACCGACGATTGAGATATAGTCGCGTGAGGCTGCCTGAGCAACACTGGTGGAAAGCGCCATAACGGCCGCCAATATATAAGTTTTATGGATCACAATGATCTCCCGTTGATATTGAATTCGGGAAGATTATGCAGGCGCTTTATGACAGGAATGTTGGAAAATAATGACAGTTTCATTGCATGAATATGGCAAAAAAAGAAAACAGTCACAAAACTGTAATAAAGTGAATTTTTTCACCCATTTGCTCCCTCATGGCAGGCTTATCGAAAACTTACGGTAGACACTACCGACCTGCACAATACTCTCAAATCTAGTACCATCCCCGAAAGCGAAGCAGCTAATTGCCGTCTGCTGACGCAACCTGAATCTGCTATGTTAGGCGACCAGTATGGCCAAAACACATGCTATCGATTCGTCTGACCACACCCGTGTCCCCTTTCTGCGAGGCATTCTGACGCGGTCGTTGCACGATGCCGGTCTCGGCTTCGAAGACGCCTACAAACTTGCCTCAGACATCAGACAGGAGCTAGCCGATATCGAGGAGATATCCTTGGATGACCTGCGCGCCAAGGTAATCAAGCAGTTGGAAGCGTTATCCGGCGTGGATATTATCGAAGCCTATCAGTCTTCCGGGCGCATTCCTGCGACGATCATGGTGAGGGATGCCGAGGGCCAGGTATCGCCCTTCTCCCGAACCGAGAACTTGCATCGATTGGAGTCCTGCAGCCTCTCCTCGAAATCTGCAAAAATGGCCAGCCTGCGTATATATCAACACTTGGTCGATAACGAGATCAGCGAAACCAGCTCATCCAAACTTGGCCACCTCACCTATTGCCTGCCTGAATCAGAACCTAGGTCCAAAGATGGCCAAACGCTACATGGTCTGGGAAGATTACCTGCACAGCGGACGCCCATTGATACTCCTGATTGGCGAAACCACCGGCTGCGGAAAGAGTACCGTTGCCACCGAACTGGCCCATCGCCTGAATGTGGTACGTACCCAATCAACTGATATGTTGCGTGAAGTGATGCGGATGATGATGCCACAGCGCCTGCTGCCGGTACTTCATACCTCGGCTTTCAACGCCTGGGAAACGCTGACGCTGCAAAATGCCGAGACAACCAAACAGGAGAAACTGGTGGCCAATGGCTACCTGCGGCAGACGGAACTGCTGTCACTCCCTTGCGAGGCGGTGATTCAGCGAGCCCTGAAGGAGCGGGTTTCACTGATCCTTGAGGGCGTTCACGTCCACCCCTCATTGCTGAAAAAAATAGAACACCAAGAAGATGCCGTTATTGTGCCCATCATGCTGGCCACGCTGAAACAGGAGAAATTGAAAAAACGGCTGCGCGGACGAGGACAGATGGCCCCCGAACGCGGCAGCAAACGCTATCTGGCAAATTTTGATCAGATCTGGGCTCTGCAATCGTTCCTGCTTTCAGAGGCCGACCACCATCACATCCCGATTATATTCAATGATGATAAAGAGACCGCCGCCATGCAGGTCATGAGCACCATTATTGACACACTGTCAGATGGCTTTTCCCGATCCCCGGCGGAGGTATTCGGTCATGAGCAGTAGACGCAAAGGGCTGTTAGTGATTCTGGATGGCCTCGGTGACCGGGGTATCGCAGAGTTTGCCCAGCGCACGCCGCTGGAAGCCGCCGATACGCCCAACATGGACCGGTTGATCAGGTGCAGGCCAGGGAGCTCTGGTCGACCCGCTTTTCCACTGCGTACCGGTGGGAACCCACACCGGCACCGGCGTACTGCTGGGCATTCCACCCACTGAAATCATCACCCTTGCAAGAGGCCCCGTGGAAGCCGCTGGCATTGGTCTTGATACAGACCCGGACGACCTCCTGATTCGCAGTAACTTTGCAACACTCAGGGCCGACCGGGGAGAGCTGCAGATCATCGACCGGCGCGCAGGAAGAATCGACACAAATACTGCCGAGCTTGCGGCACTGCTAAAAAATGTTGATCTGGGAGAAGGCATTACTGCCACGCTCAGCCCTGCCACCCAGCACCGGGCTATGTTGCAGTTAAAAGGTAAAAACCTCTCTGCAAAAATTACTGACACTGATCCGGGCAGCAGCTCGCCGGGCCAGAGGATACCACTCTGTGCACCCCGGGTGCCGGGTGAATCCCCTGAAAAAACAGCACGGGCAATTAACCGTTTTATCGCCATTGCCCGCGAACGCCTGAATAACCACCCGATAAACCAACAGCGGCAAGCCCGCCGGTCTGATGCCCGCCAACGGCATCATCTGCCGGAACCCGGGAATGGGATATACACCGTCCACCCTGATTCATCACCTGGGACTCGAGGCGGGTGTCATTGCCGGTGAGAGTACGGTGATCGGCCTTGGACATCTGCTCAACTACCAGGTCATTACCTCCCCTGAATTCACCTCGTCACCCAACACCAATCTGCAAGCAAAAGTTGCGGCGGCACAATCGGCACTATCAGAGCTGGATATTGTCTTCCTGCATATCAAGGGGCCGGATATTTGCGCCCATGATAAAGTACCGAACGATAAAAAAGCGTTACTGGAAGCCATCGATGACGCATTGGGCGCCCTGGCATCAGATGACCTAGTGATTGGTATTACCGGTGACCACTCGACAGACTGCAATACCGGGCGGCACGTCGGTGATCCCGTACCGTCACTGCTATTTGCCCCGGTGAGTAGAAAGGACAACTGCCGCCATTTTGGTGAAGCCGAATGCGCAACTGGTGGAATGGGCCGAATATCGGCAACCGGCTTTCTTTGTGCCATGCTTGATTCCATGGGCGTCCTGGATTAGTTCAAGGACAGCGACAGCGCCTATTTTGCACCTCGATCATAACAAGCAGACAATTAACCGTGTTGGCTCAGGATGCGGCCCTCGAATGAGGAAAAAAGCAGCTGAAAGTGCTTCCGCTGCCCGGCTGACTCTCCACCTCCAACCGTCCCCCGTGGCGTGTCAGCACATGTTTTACAATAGCTAACCCCAGACCTGTTCCGCCACTCTGCCTGGAGCGCCCCACGTCAATACGGTAGAAGCGTTCCGTCAACCGCGGAATATGCTCCGGTTCAATCCCAATACCTGTGTCGGTAACAGAAAAACGGGGACCCGATCCGTTCAGACACCAACGAATATCAATTCTCCCGCCCGCCGGGGTATACCGCACCGCATTGAATATCAGATTTGAAAACGCACTCTCTAATTCATTGGCAAAACCGGACAACATTAGCTGTTTATCGGCCTTCAGGGTAAACTGATGCCCCTGCTTTCCACTCACTTGCCGCGCCTCTTCGAGGATGCACTGGAGCAACAGCTTTACGTTGACCACCCCCCGCCCCTCCGTACCTTCTCCGGTTTCAAGACGTGACAGCAACAGCAGGTCGTCGACAATGGACTGCATCCGCAATGACTGCTGTTGCATCTGCCCTAAGATAGAGATCCATGGCATCAGGCCCGTATCGGCGGCGTCCAGCATTGTCTCCAGATAGCCGTGAAGCACCGTTAAAGGTGTACGCACCTCATGCGAGACGTTCGCCACAAAATCACGCCTCACCGTCTCCAACTGATTCAGGCGGGTGATATCCCGCGCCTGTAGCAGGCGTTTTCCCTTTCCATAGGGGACGATACGCACCTCCAGGGAGATACTGTCATTTACCGGCGCCGGCATCTGCAGGGGACGGCTATAATCACCGCCCGACAGATAAGTAAGAAATACTGGGTCATGAATCAGCGTTTCAATACGGGTGCCCTTATCACACTGCCGCTTCAGACCCAGCATTTCAGATGCCACACTGTTCCACCACTCGACACTGCCCTCATCATCGAGGACAACCGTTGCATCGGGCAATGCACCTGTAGACTCCAGGAAACCGCTCAGCATGCGGCTTAATTTGCGCTTACGCCTGCGGCCGCGCTGCCTCAGATCGTCCACCCGTTTTATAATTATTCGCCAGATACCTATGGGGTAAGGGGTGGGCTGATGCTTGGGACTCCCAAGCCAGAGAGTAAGGCGGTAGAGTTGAAAGAGATGCCAGGAAAGATAGAGTATGACTGAGGCCAGAAGGGGTAATAAGAGGTGCCCACTCCAGCGACCGAGCAACAACAGCGAGGTAACGCCGACAACAATGCCTGCCAACTCTTTCTGCCAGACTTTCACGGAATCAACGTGCTACGGCCAGCTCCGAGAAACGGTACCCGGCACCACGGACGGTCTGTATCAAGCTCTCTGCACCATTGGGCTCAAGCGCCTTTCGCAAACGCCGGATGTGAACATCGACTGTGCGCTCTTCGATAAAAACATTGGTGCCCCAGACCTGATCGAGAAGCCGCGAGCGACTGTACACTTTATCTCGGTGGGTCATGAAGAAGTGAAGCAGCCGAAACTCAGTGGGACCGAGTTCAATCTCCTTCCCGCCCAGGGTAATACGGTGGGTCAAAGGGTCGAGCCGCAGGCCACCTGCTACCACCACCTCCTCGGTGGCATGAGGCGCAACACGGCGCAAAATAACCTTGATTCTGGCCGTCAATTCGCGGGGGGAGAAAGGCTTGGTGATATA